>CAZVLG010000339.1:0-19608 GCA_964627835.1 uncultured Bacteroides sp. | reverse complement strand
GCGGGCAAATGAGGGATTCCGAGATGCTTGACATTCATCCGGACCTGAAAATAACTTCCCTTACCCTGCAAAAAGAAAAGGAGGAATGGAAGGTCCTGGATGCCTCCGGTACGACCCGGGCAAAACTAAACCTGCGGGATCCTGAAACAGACCACTGGAGCGACCTGGTGCCTCCGCCCGGATTCTCACCTGAACTGAGCTTTTACCCGGACGGGCATAAGGAAATAAACCTCAGCTCCTATGACCAGTTCTTCCCCGCAAGGCAGGATGCTTTTCCACTGGCCTATGTGGAAAAGGAGGGTTCCTGCAACCGGGCGACCCTGAGTTTCCGGGCCGAACCCGATGAGATGTTCGCCGGCACAGGAGAGCGGTTTGCCAAAATGGACCTTTCCGGTCAGACCCTGCAGCTGAAAAACATGGATGCCCAGGGCACGAATACCAGGCGGAGCTATAAAAACATTCCTTTTTATCTTTCCAGCAGGATGTACGGCGTTTTCATGCATACTTCCGCCTACGGCAAACTATCGCTTGCCGACCATTCCACCCGGTCCGTACAGCTGCTTGCGGAAGAAAACCTGCTGGATATCTTCCTGATCGGTGGGGATTCACCGGAAGAGATCCTGCGCCTCTACCGGCAACTGACCGGTTTCCCTGCCATGCCTCCCGTCTGGAGCTTCGGCACCTGGATGAGCCGGATGAGCTATTTCTCAGCCGATGAGGTGAACGGGGTATGTGACAGGCTCCGGAGTGAAGAATATCCTTCCGATGTAATCCACCTGGATACGGGCTGGTTCCGGAAAGACTGGTTGTGCGAGTGGACATTCAACAGGGAACGATTCCCGGATCCGCCGGCTTTTATTGCTGCATTGCGAAAGAAAGGCTTCAGGATAAGCCTGTGGCAGATGCCTTATATTGCCTCCGAGGCGGAACAACACGACGAAGCTGTTGAAAAGAACTACATCGGGAAAAGGCAGGGGGACAACAGGCAGGGAGACTCCAATTTCAGTGCCCTGGATTATGCCGGCACCATTGATTTCACCAACCCGGAGGCTGTCCGGTGGTACAGGGGACTCCTCAAAAACCTGCTTGATATGGGTGTGTCCTGCATCAAAACGGATTTTGGCGAAGACATCCATATGGATGCGGTATATCACGGCATGGAAGCCTCCAAACTGAATAACCTGTACGCATTGCTCTACCAGAAAACAGCCTTTGAGATTACCCGGGAACTGACCGGGGAGGGCATCATCTGGGCAAGGGCCGGCTGGACAGGCTGCCAGCGTTACCCGGTGCATTGGGGCGGGGATGCCGCCTGCTCCTGGGATGGGATGGCCGGATCATTGAAAGGGGGATTGCACGTGGGACTTTCAGGATTCGGGTTCTGGAGCCACGATGTGCCCGGGTTCCATGGTTTGCCTGATTTCATGAATGCCGTGATCCCGGACGATCTGTATGTTCGCTGGACGCAATTCGGGGTGTTCACATCCCACCTGCGGTACCATGGCACTTCCAAACGCGAACCCTGGCATTTCCCGGAGGTTTCAGGAATCGTGCGAAAATGGCTCCGGCTGAGGTATGCATTGCTTCCGTATATCTTAAACCAGGCGGAAAGAGTGACGCGAACCGGATTTCCCATGCTCAGGGCCCTGCTTTTTCATCATCCGGATGACAGGCAATGCTGGCATATACATGACCAGTATTACTTCGGGGACGATCTCCTGGTGGCACCGGTCATGAACAGCCGGAACCGGAGGGATGTGTACCTACCGGAAGGGGCCTGGGTGAACCTGTTCACCGGCGAACATCAGACCGGCGGCCGCTGGCTGAAAGACCTGGAGGTTCCGCTCCATGAAATGCCGGTCTGGACGAGGCCGGGGACAAAAATACCCGTGTACCCGGAAAAGATGGACTGTACGGATGACTATGACCCGGAAAGGGTACAGATACTTGAAGTGGATAAAGCTTATAAGGGCATTCATCGCTCGTGCCTTGGCCGGCTGCTTAACGACATGACGAAGTAGATGAGAACATGGAAAGACAACTGGGAGGAATCCAGGAAGCGGTACCTTGAATGGTGGGATGGAGGTGGACTGCTCATCAGCATGTGGGAACACCTGGAAAAAGAAGGCGCTCCCCATGAGGCCGTGCCCAGGCCGGAACCGGCAAGGGACCTCCGGCAGTACTGGCTGGACCCGGACTGGAGAGCCAGGCACCTGCACTACCAGCTTTCAAGGAGCTCCTTTTTGGCCGACATATTGCCTGTCGCCAATACTCACCTGGGACCGGGATCCCTTGCTGCCATCCTGGGTGCCCGGCTCGATCCGTCCGGGGAAACGATCTGGATCCGGCAGCCGCTGGGAGATATTCCGGAACTGGCATTGAACGAGGAGAACGAGTACTGGAGACTTCACCTTGACCTGCTCCGTTCCTGCAAGGAGTATTCTTCGGACCGCTATTTTGTGGGATGCCCCGACCTGGTGGAAGGGCTCGATGTGCTGGCCAGCCTGAAGGGGACCGACCAGGTCCTGATGGAGATGCTTATGCAGCCGGAAACACTCGAGGAAGAGCTCGCAACCCTCAACAGGGTATATCTGGAGGTTTTCGACCGGATCTACGATATCATTCAGGAGGACGGGGAAATGGCATTCTGCTATTTCTCACTCTGGGGACCGGGGAAAGTATCCAAGCTTCAATCCGACATATCCGGCATGGTCTCCGAGGAGGATTTCCGCCGTTTCGCGATCCCGTACCTTCGTGAGCAATGCCGGCTCATCGAATATACCCTCTATCACCTTGACGGGGTGGATGCCCTGAGGCACCTGGATGCCATCCTGGAAATAGAGGAGCTCAATGCAGTCCAGTGGACTCCGGGCATCGGGGAACCGCAGGGGGGAGACCCATCCTGGTACGATGTGTACCGGAAGATCCTTGCCTCCGGAAAATCGGCCATGCCCTGCTGGGTGGGGGTGGATGAACTTCAACCCCTGCTGGATGCAGTGGGGAACAGGGGATTAAACATATTGATGGACTTTAAATCAGAAAAAGACATTGAATCGGCAATGCGCATTGCCGAAGATTACAGATAGAGAACACATGAACAATATCCACCAACACCTTGAAGCGGTCGATTTTATCATCGTCGCCGCCTACCTGCTGGTGCTCATCGGGATCGGTTACTGGGTAAGCTTCGTAAAAAAGAAGGAGGAGGATGAGATCCTTTTCCTGGCAGGCCATTCCCTGAAATGGCCAAGCATCGGGCTTACCATGTGGGGGACCAACGTAGGTCCGTCCATGCTGATCGCCTCGGCGAGCATAGGGTATACAACGGGGATCGTGGCCGGTAATTTCGGCTGGTATGCCTTCCCTTTTATCCTTTTGCTGGCCATGGTTTTTGCCCCCCGCTACCTGGGGGCAAAGGTCCTTACCCTGCCCGAGTTCATGGGTAAACGTTTCGGTCCCTCCACCCGTAACATGCTGGCGTGGTATGCCCTGGCAACCATTTTGATCTCCTGGCTTTCCCTGACCCTCTTTGCCGGTGGGATCCTTGTGGGACAGATACTGAACCTTCCCATGTGGCTGGCCGTAATCGTGCTGGTGCTGATCGCATCTTTCTTTACCATTGCCGGTGGACTGAAGGCCATTGCCTATACCAATGTTTTCCAGATGCTTCTCCTGATCACGGTGTCCCTGATCCTTACGGTAGTGGGCGTGTATAAGGCCGGGGGGCTAATGGCCATTTACGAGAGTACTCCCGGTAATTACTGGAACCTGTTCCTGCCCATGGATAATCCCAATTATCCCTGGCTTGCCATTATCCTGGGCTACCCGGTCATGGGCGTATGGTTCTGGTGCACGGACCAGTCCATGGTCCAGGCCGTCCTCGGTGCAAAGAACCTGAAACAGGGCCAGCTTGGTGCGAATTTTACCGGATGGCTGAAGATCCTGGATGTGGCCCTGTTCATCCTCCCGGGCATCATCTGTTTTATGCTTTTCCCGGGATTGGAAAATCCGGATGAGGCCTATATGACCATGGTGACGCGCCTGTTCCCCGCAGGCATGACCGGGCTGATCATGGCAGTGCTGATCGCCGCCTTGATCAGCACCATTGATTCGGCCCTGAATTCCCTCAGTACAGTGTTCACGATGGATATCTATGTCAAAAAATACCAGCCGGATGCTTCCAGGAAACAGATCATCCGGATCGGCAGGATCGTTACGGCCATTGGGGCCTTGCTGGCTATATTCCTGACAATGGCCATCGACAACATCAAGGGACTGAACCTGTTCGATGTTTTCCAGGCAGTGCTTGGATTCATCGCACCGCCCATGACGACCGTATTTCTACTGGGCGTATTCTGGAAAAAGGCCACTCCGAGGGCCGCCAATTTCGTGCTCTCATTCGGCACCTTCTTCAGCATTGGCACAGGTATTTTCTACCTCTGGATCTTTCCTTCCGAGAAATATGACTTCTGGCCGCATTTTCTCCTGCTTTCATTTATTATTTTCGTGATATTGCTGCTCTGCTCCATAATCATCGTGCGTGTTGACAGGAAGGAAGGAGAAAGGCTGCAGGAACAGCTCGATTTCGGGACCATCCCGAAACCCGGCCGAAAGGTCTGGATGGTCTGGATTGCCCTGATAGCAGTGATGATCGGTATGTATATACTCTTTAACGGCCACGGGTAATATGAAAGAAATGAACCATAAGGACCGCTTTCTTGCGACCATCCTCTATGAACCGGTTGACCGGCCGGCTGCCTGGCTGGGCATGCCGGTCCCCGCAGCCGAATCGGGACTTAAAAACCATTTCGGGGTGGACTCCATGCACAAGCTGAAGCAGATCATCGACGATGACATTTATCCCATCGATGTGCCTTACGATCACCCGCCGTCCAATCATATTGCATGTGCCTTTGATTTTGCCAAGACGGACCATCTGGACACCCCGGATGAACGGACGCTGACGGCACCCGGATTCTTTGAGGATTACCATGATCCGGCGGACGTGGACCGGTTCGACTGGCCCGATCCTGCAAAATACCTGGACAGGGAAGAAGCCCGCAGAAGGGCAAGGGCCGTTGATGACCGGTATGCAAGGATGGGCGTCCTCTGGAGCGCCCATTTCCAGGATGCCTGCTCTGCTTTCGGAATGGCGCATGCCCTGGTAACCATGCTGGGCAACCCGGAGATGTTCCGGGCGGTGATTGACCGGATCACTGCTTTTTACCTGAGGGCAAACGAGATTTTTTATGAATCCACCCGCGGGTACCTCGACGCTGTGCTGATCGGGAATGATTTCGGGAGCCAGGGGGGACTGATGGTCGATGCCGGGTCGCTCCGCGAATATGTTTTTCCGGGAACGAAACAGCTTATCGACCAGGCAAAGAGTTACGGCCTGAAGGTAATGCACCATTCCTGCGGCTCGGTCTTTCCCATTATCGATGACCTGATCGCGCTTGGCGCCGACATCATCCATCCCATACAGGCCCTGGCGGCGGACATGGATATCCGCAAACTGAAAGCCAATTTTTACCGGAAAGTGGCCTTTTGCGGGGGGATCGATGCGCAATACCTCCTGGTAAAGGGAGATCCTGCCGCTGTTGCCGCAAAGGTCAGGGAAACCATGGAGGTTTTTCCTACGGGACTCATCTTTTCACCCAGCCATGAGGCCATCCTGCCGGATATTCCCCCCGGAAACGTGGAAGCTATGTTTAACTCCCTAAAACAAATACCATGAGACGATTCGGACAGATGATCCGGCTCAAGCCCGGAAAAGCCAGTGAATACATCGAGTATCATGCCGCGGTTTGGCCGGGTGTGCTTGCCATGATCAAGGATTGTCATATATCCAACTATTCCATTTATTTCAAGGATGATTTCATGTTTTCCTATTTCGAATACCATGGTGAGGATTTCGATGCGGATATGAAACGAATGGCAGATGACGGGGAAACCCAGCGGTGGTGGGGCGTTGTTAAACCACTCATGGAACCGCTCGAGACCCGGGGTCCGGATGAATTCTGGGCCGGAATGGAGGAAATTTTTCACCTGGATTAAACTTTGCCAATGTTTACACCAAATCCTATTATCGGAACCGGGCTGCATGCCGTCGGGGGCATGTCGGCAGCCACCTGCTACATGCCCTATCCAAAGACCCGGAACTGGTCCTGGGGCACCTTCTGGCTGGTGCAGGCATGTTTTGCCTGGCTCATCATGCCATTGATCATCGGGGTGATCACCGTACCCGGTTTCTTCGCTAACCTTGCCGAAGCTCCCCCGAAGGTATTCTGGGGTGCCTTCCTGCTCGGGGCCGTGTACGGCTTCGGCGGCATGTCCTTTGGACTGGCCATCGGGAAGATCGGATATTCCCTGACCTATACCATTGCCATCGGCCTGTCAGCCGTCCTTGGCACCCTGATGCCGCCGATAGTGAACGGGGAACTGATCGAATACTTTACCCGGCCGGGAAGCAATATCGTCCTGACAGGAATGGTCATGTCACTCATCGGGGTGGGACTTTGCGGCTGGGCAGGTTTTAAAAAGGAGAGAGACCTCCGGCAGCAGGGTAACGGGACATCCTTTAATATGTCGGCAGGACTTATCCTGGCCATTATCGCCGGTGTTTTATCCGCTGTTTTTAATATCTCCCTCGAGCACGGGCAGCCTATTGCAGACATGGCCGCAGAGCGAGGTGCCGGACATTTCGAGGGCAATGCGAAGATCATTGTCTCCACGGCCGGCTGCCTGCTGGTGAATTTCACCTGGTTCCTGGTGCTTGGCATCCGGCAGAAAACACTGAGGGAATTCATTCCCGGCGCCGTGGTGCCGGCAGGAACCCTGCTGCGGAATTTCGCATGGTCCGCGTTTGCCGGCAGCCTCTGGTTCATGCAGTTCTTTTTCTATGGACTGGGACATGTATGGATGGGCAATTTTCAGTTCATAAGCTGGGTGCTGCATATGTCCATGCTGATCTTTTTCAGTTATATTGTAGGAGTGATCATGAAAGAATGGACCAGAGTTTCCGGCCGGACCTATTTCATCCTGATTGTCGCGCTGGTCGTCCTGATTGCCTCCTTCGTGGTCATGACCTGGGGAAGTGTACTGGGTGAAGAAATAATGAATTCATTATGAATGGATTAAACAACTCAGCCACCGGACCCTGTAAATCGGGGATGGCCCCGTTCCAATACCTCTTCCAGGGTTCCTGCCGGAACGGATCCCTAATACGGGCAGGGCTGCTGATCTCCTGCTGGTTTATCCTGGCTGGCGGGACAGGGAACGCTCAGACGGTTACGGGAGAGCCTGCAGGCATCCCTCCTGTTCCGGGGGTTTATAAGGCGAATCCCTATGAGGATCCCCTGGTATGCGGGATCAACCGGCAGCCTTCCAGGGCTACTGCGTATTCTTTTGCCTCCCTGGAAGATGCACTGAGCTGCGACCGGGAGCGGTCGGACTGGGTAATCCTGCTGAATGGGGAATGGGACTTTCATTTCGCTTCAAGGCCGGCAGATGCACCGGAAGATTTTTACCTGTCAAGGGTCAGCGGATGGGACAGGATCGAGGTCCCCTCGAATTGGGAACTGAAAGGATACGACAAACCCATTTATAAGAGTGCGGTTTACCCGTTCCGCCCGGTCAATCCTCCCTGGGTGCCGGCGGACTACAACCCGGTCGGGTCCTACCAGCGGACCTTCCGTATCCCCGGGTCATGGAGGGGGATGAACATCACCCTCCATTTCGGGGGAGTGAGCTCAGCCTTCAAGGTTTGGGTGAACGGGAAATTCCTGGGCTACGGGGAAGACAGCTTCCTGCCCTCTGAATTCAACCTGACTCCCTACCTCCGGGAAGGGGAAAACATCCTTTCCGTCCAGGTGATCCGCTGGAGCGATGCCTCCTACCTGGAGGACCAGGACCAATGGCGCCTGAGCGGAATACAGCGGGAGGTAATGCTGCTCGCAGAACCTGCGCTTCGCATTGCCGATTTTCATTACCAGACCAAATTTGACCCTGATTACCGGGATGCCATACTGAGTATCCGGCCGAGGATCGAGAATCTGACGGGCGACACGGTCAGCGGATACATACTGAAAGCCAATCTTTACGATGCTCAAAACCGGCCTGTCCTGGAAGATCCCCTCAGCATCGATGCCGCCGCGGTGATCAATGAAAGCTATCCCCGCCTCGATAATGTCAAGTTCGGCCTGCTGGAAACCACGGTAAACAAACCGGAGAAGTGGAGCGACGAGCATCCATACCTCTATACCCTGGCCCTGTGGCTCGAAGACAGCCAGGGAAATGTGCTCGAGGCAAAAAGCTGCCGGCTGGGATTCAGGAGCATTGAATTTTCCGAAACCGACAGCAAGTTACTTATCAACGGGAAAACAACCTACCTCTACGGCGTGAACCGCCACGATCATCACCCGGTAAAAGGCAAGGCACTGTCGAGGGAGGATATTCTCGAGGATGTCAGGCAGATCAAACAGTTCAACTTCAATTGCATCCGCACGAGCCATTATCCCAATGACCCCTATTTCTATGATCTCTGCGATGAGTATGGGATCCTGGTCATCGATGAATCCAACCTGGAATCACATGGGCTGGGGGGAAAGCTGAGCAATGACCCGATGTGGAACCACGCCTTCATGGAGCGCGCCATACGGATGGTGATGCGGGACAAGAACCATCCCAGTGTGATCATATGGAGCCTGGGCAATGAGGCCGGCCGCGGACCCAACCATGCGGCAATGGCCGAATGGATCCATGATTTCGACATCACACGCCCGGTCCATTACGAACCTGCCCAGGGGAACCACCGGGTGGCAGGCTATATTCCCCCTTCGCACCCGGACTATCCGCCGGATCATTCACACCGGGTGCAGGTACCCGTCGACCCGTATTATGTGGATATGATAAGCCGCCAGTACCCGGGCATCTTTACTCCGAAACTTCTTGTTGAGCAGCCGGGAGACAAGCGCCCGATTCTGTTCAGTGAATACGCCCACTCCATGGGGAACTCTACCGGGAACCTGAAGGAGTTCTGGGACATTTTCCGCTCCATGCCCCGCCTCATCGGGGGATGTATATGGGATTACAAGGACCAGGCACTGCTGGCATCCACTCCGGAGGGGACGCCCTATTATGCGTATGGGGGAGACTTTGGGGAGAGCCTGCACGACGGCAACTTCTGCATCAACGGGATCGCAGCCGCCGACAACCGGCCCAAGGCAGCCATGTATGAATGCAAGCGGGTTTTCCAGCCCGTCGAATGCAGGCTCGTTGATCCGGCCAAAGGCCTGGTAAATGTTCAGAACAGGCATGCTGTGAAAGCCCTTGAGGAATACCAGGCTGAACTTGTTATCTATCAGGATGGCAGGATCATTGACCGGCATTCTCTGGGAACCATTCCCCTGGCAGCAGGCAGGGACACCCTGCTCGATCTGTCCGGCTTGATGCCCGGGTTTGCCGGATCGCATGAATACCTTGCCAGCATCCGTTTTACACTGAGGGAAGACACACCCTGGGCAGGGGCAGGCCACCTGGTTGCCTCCAACCAGTTTGCACTTACCGGCCTGCCGGAAGTTCCCGGCCGGACCGGCAGCTATCCCGGTGTTTCCCTTCTCGAAAATGACTCCTCCTGGCTGGTCAGGGGGGCTCCCTCGCCGGACCAACCGGGATCCGCCTTCGAGGTAAGTTTCAGCAAAACCAGCGGTGCCCTTGATTCGTTCAGGGATGAGCACGGAGAAATGATACGGAGCCCCCTTCTCCCGAATTTCACGCGGGCGCTTACGGATAACGATATGCAGGGCTGGAAGCCCCAGCGGGTTCTGGCGCCCTGGTTCCGGGCGGTGCCGGTCCTCAAAGAAATAAAGGCAGTAAGGATTGATGGGGGACTCGTGGAGATTCGCTCAAATTATGAAATAATACCGGAAAAGGCGGAATTGCTTGTCACCTGTATGGTCAGGGGGGACGGGGTCCTGGAGTTTGACTATGCACTGGACGCGGACCCGGAACTTCCGAACATACCCAGGATAGGCATGCAATGTGGCATCCGGGACGATTGCAGGAGGATTAACTGGTATGGCAGGGGGCCACAGGAAAACTATATCGACCGCCGTTATGGCTCGGACGCGGGGGTCTATTCACTGTCCCTTGGAAAGTTTATCGAACCCTATGTGCGCCCCCAGGAAAACGGGAACCGGACAGATGTGCGGTGGATGTTCCTGGCAGGCCACAGCGATTACGGGCTCCTCGTTGTGGCCGACAGCCTGCTCAGCATGAGTGCCTGGCCCTGGACCCAGCAGAACCTGGAGGAGGCGGGACATACCTATGATCTGAGCGATCCGGGATTCATCACCCTCAACATCGACCTGGTCCAGATGGGAGTTGGCGGCAACGATTCCTGGTCCGATGTGAGCCAGCCCCTGGAGACCTACCAGGTACCTGCAGGAAGTTATCATTACCGGTTTTACCTCTATCCTTGCAGGACAGATACCAGCGACATCGATTCCCTTGTGGCGAGGATTAGGACCGGATCACAGATAAAACTGAACTCGGAAGAATAAACAGCCAGGACAATGGATAAAAGAATTTACATGTTCATAACATGCTTGATGCTGCTGCAGATATCCCTGTTCTCAGCATACAGGGATCCCTCCGCAGGGCAGGATGATGTGCCGGAAACCCGGAGGGTGTATCTGTCCGGGACCGGATCGGATCACACGGTGGAATGGGAGTTTTATTGTACCGCGGGAAGAAAAAGCGGGTACTGGACTACGATCAATGTGCCTTCCTGCTGGGAGCAGGAGGGGTTCGGGGACTATAATTACGGCGTGAACTTCTACGGGAAACCTGCCGATCCTGACATACCCACGGAGCAGGGCAGGTACAGATACAGCTTCGATGTTCCCCCTGATTGGAAGGGTAAAACCATCCATATTGTTTTTGAAGGATCCATGACAGACACACGGGTTGCGATCAACGGAAAAGAGGCCGGACCGCTTCATAAGGGTGGATTTTACCGTTTCAGGTACGACATCACCCCGTTGCTGGAGTTTGGCCGGCAAAACCTGCTCGAAGTAAGTGTGAGCAAAGAATCCGAAGATGTTAGCGTAAACCTTGCCGAACGAAGGGCCGATTACTGGAATTTCGGGGGGATCTTCCGCCCCGTATTCCTTGAGATCATGCCCGCGCTGCACATCGCAAGGGTGGCGCTGGATGCCAGGGCTGACGGAAGCTTCCGGGCAGATCTGTTTTTTGGCCGAGCCCCTGGGCCCGGAAGTACGGTTAGGGCACAGTTAATGGATATGACGGGGAAGCCGATCGGAGAAGCTTTCCAGTCACCGGTACCGCCCGGATCGGACCGGTTGAGCCTGCATCATACCTTCAGGGATATAAAACCATGGACTGCGGAAACACCGAACCTTTATGCGCTCAGTTTCACATTAATGTCCGGCAACAAACCCCTGCACATGGTCACGGAATGTACAGGCTTCCGGACATTCGAGGTCCGAGAAGGGGACGGGTTCTACCTGAATGGCCAGCGTATCCTCCTGAAGGGCGTTAACCGGCACAGTTTCCGTCCCGAATCCGGGCGGACCCTCAGTCCGGAATTAAACTACGAGGATGTCAGGCTCATGAAGGAGATGAACATGAACACGGTCCGCATGTCGCATTACCCTCCCGATCCGGAATTCCTGAATGCCTGTGACGAACTGGGGCTGTATGTGCTGGATGAACTGGGCGGCTGGCACGGGAGATATAATACCGGGGTGGGCAGGATCCTGGTCGAGGAACTGGTCACCAGGGATGTGAACCATCCTTCCATCCTGTTCTGGGATAACGGGAACGAAGGGGGCTGGAATACGGAGCTGGATGCCGAATTTTCCCGATGGGATCCGCAGGACAGGCCCGTACTTCATCCACAGCAGGAACTGAACGGCGTGGAAACCATGCATTACCGGTCATACGGTGAAACCCAGGAATACCTCAGGGGGGAATACATCTTCTTCCCGACGGAGATCCTGCACGGTCTTTATGACGGGGGACATGGGGCCGGCCTGTATGATTACTGGGAGATGATGAGGGTGCACCCGAGGTGTGGAGGGGGACTCCTATGGGCATTTGCGGATGAGGGAGTGGCCCGGACCGATTGGGCTGACAGCATCGATACCGACGGGAATCATGGTGCGGACGGAATTCTTGGTCCACATCATGAACCCGAAGGAAGTTTCTATGCCATCAAGGAGATCTGGTCACCGGTCCACATCGGGGAAAAAGAACTCGATGCAGATTTTAACGGACAGATCCTGCTTGAAAACCGATACGATTTCACGAACCTCAAGGATTGCGAATTTCACTGGGAATTAGGGCGTTTCT
Organism: uncultured Bacteroides sp.; assembly: GCA_964627835.1. Classification (GTDB taxonomy): domain Bacteria; phylum Bacteroidota; class Bacteroidia; order Bacteroidales; family SM23-62; genus SM23-62. Next base: position 7,233 of record CAZVLG010000339.1, on the reverse strand, counting down.
ACGATCCAGGGGATGCTCAGGCAGGACACCGCGTGCTTGGATCGGGACGGGCAGCCTCGCCGGACGTAAAACCCCATGCGGCGGGAATGCTTGAACTGGACCTGCCCGGGTCCTGGCAGGAGGCGGATGTACTTTACCTGAAGGCCCTGGATCCTGCAGGTGATGAGATATGGACCTGGTCGTGGAGGGTGAAAGAAAGACCGTTGGTATTGCCTTCCGGACAGGATGCCGGCGGCAAGCTAAGCTATGATACAAGCGGTGAATATATCAGGATCATCGCAGGCAGGCTGCAACTCCTGTTCGACCCGGCCTCGGGCTTATTGATGCATGCCGAGAAAGAAGGCAGAAAAATATCATTCGGTATGGGTCCCAGATTCCTGGCGGCACGCAGGGGAGACCGCACCCTCGACGGATCCGTCGACCCGGAAGCACCGGATGGAGTGGACCGTATTTACAAAGAGATCCCCCTGGAATCAAAACTGCTGGATATGGACGTCCACCAGAAGGATGCGGAGCTTGTTGTTTCGTCCAGGTATTTTGGTCCGCTGTCAGGAACCCGGTGGACCATCTCAGCCGACGGGACCATCCGCCTGGATTATGAGTACAGGTACGATGGTGTGGTCGAGCTGATGGGCATATGCTTCGATTACCCGGAATCAAATATGGAATCCATCCGCTGGCTGGGCGAAGGCCCGTACAGGGTGTGGCAGAACAGGATGTACGGTACGCGGCTGGATGTATGGGAAAACAGCTACAACAATCCCGTACCCGCCGAAACCTTTACCTATCCTGAGTTCAAAGGCTATTTCAGCGGCTGGTCCTGGGCCCGCTTTCAGACGGCTGAGGGAACCATATATATCGCAAGCCCCGGCCATGATCGCTGCCTCGGTGTGTATACTCCCCGGGACGGGCGGGACGCCCTCCTGTATACCCTGCCGGAAACCGGGATTGCCGTACTGGATGTCATACCGGCCGTGCGGAACAAGGTGAATGCAACCGATCTTGTTGGTCCCTCGTCCAGGGCCCGCCATGTGGATGGGCCAGTGAAGGGGACCCTGTATTTCAGTTTTGAATAAGTGAATTCCCGAAAAGAATGAAAAGACACGGCAAATCATATCTTGCAGGAAGGCATTTACGCCTGGGTATAATTTGCAGTTTGCTGATCCTGGCTAACTGCCATAATGATACCGGATCGGGACAGCTCAGGCAGGATTTTTTGAATCCCCCCGAACAGGCAAAGCCATGGGTTTTGTGGTACTGGATGAATGCGAGTGTTTCAAAAGAAGGCATTACAGCAGACCTGGAAGCCATGCACGAAGCCGGCCTGGGCGGAGCCTACCTGATGCCCATCCGGGGAGCTCAGGATCCGTCTCAATTCGAACCAACTGCCGTGCAACTCAGCCCTGAGTGGTGGGAGCTGGTGCTTCATGCACTGAAGGAGGCAGATCGCCTGGGACTGAAAATCGGCATGCATGCCAGCGATGGGTTTGCCCTGGCAGGAGGCCCGTGGATCACGCCCGGGCTGTCCATGCAGAAGGTCGTCTGGACGGAAACCCTTGCAGAAGGCGGGAAAATGCTCGATATCATTCTTGAACAGCCCGAGACCCTGGAAGGGTATTACCGCGATATAACCGTGTATGCATTCCCCGCTGCCGGGGAAACGGATTGCAATACGGACCAGGTAATCCCTGAAGTCAGCTGCAGCAAACCAGGCGTTCACCCGGACTATCTCGCCAGGCCTGGCAACAGGGAAGTATTCCGGAGCAGGGACTCCTGCTGGATCCAGTATGAATTCCCACAGCCCTTTACCTGCAGCAACATCAGCATCCGGACCCACGGGTACAATTACGCCTCTCACCGCCTGCGGGTACAAATCAGCGACGATGGCAGGGAATTCAGGAATGTATCCCGGCTGGATATGCCCCGGCATGGCTGGCAGGAGGAGGCAACCGAAGTAAGCCATTCCATTGAACTGACAAGGGCCAGGTACTTTCGCTTTGTATATGATAAGCGTGGATTTGAACCCGGGTCGGAAGACCTGGAAATGGCAAAATGGTCCCCTTCCCTCGGGATCACCGGCATCCGCCTGTCAGGCTCTCCAAGGATTCACCAGTACAGGGGGAAATCAGGGTCGATATGGCGGATAAGTCCCCCAACCACCCCATACCAGATCCCGGACAGCCTGTGCATCCCCCTTGATGACCTGGCAGATTTGAGTGGGAATATGGATACAGCGGGCCATCTGACCTGGGAGGCCCCTCCCGGGACGTGGATCATCCTGAGAATGGGACATACCTCTACGGGGAAGACCAATTATACCGGGGGCGGGGGACTGGGACTGGAATGCGACAAATTCAATCCAGAAGCCGCCCGTGTTCAGTTTGACAACTGGTTCGGCGAAATTGCCGGTCAGGCAGGCCCCGAACTGCTTGAAAGGGTATTGAAGATATTTCATACCGACAGCTGGGAATGCGGCAGCCAGAACTGGTCGCCCGTATTTCGTGCTGAGTTTACCGGAAGGCGGGGATACGACCCGCTGAAATACCTGCCTGCCATGGCCGGGTTCCCGGTTGAAAGTACGGAGGCATCGGAACGGTTCCTGCATGATGTGCGGCAGACCATCGCCGAACTGGTCGTTGACAATTTCTATGAGCCCCTGGCTGAGGCGGCCCATAAGCATGGCTGCTCTTTCAGCGCGGAATGCATCGCCCCCACAATGACCAGCGACGGGATGCTGCACTTCAACTCCGTCGACCTGCCCATGGGGGAATTCTGGCTGCGAAGCCCCACCCACGACAAGCCGAACGACATGCTGGATGCCATATCGGCTGCACATGTCTACGGGAAACCCATTGTCCAGGCGGAGGGTTTCACCCAGCTCCGCCTTGCATGGGATGAACACCCGGGGATGATCAAGGCCATGACGGACAGGAATTTCGCACTGGGTATCAACCGGATGATGGTCCATGTATTTACCCATAATCCATGGATGGACCGCCGGCCGGGCATGACACTGAGCAATATCGGGCTTTATTTCCAGCGCGACCAGACCTGGTGGAAGCAGGGGCGGGCATGGGTTGAATACATGCAGCGCTGCCAGGCCCTGCTCCAGAAAGGCGTGCATGTTGCCGACATCGCTGTTTTTACGGGGGAGGAGGTTCCACGCAGGGCGATTCTTCCCGACCGCCTTGTACCAGCACTTCCCGGGATTTTCGGAGAAGAGGTTGTCCTTGCGGAACGGGTCAGGCTTGCCAATGCGGGTGTCCCGCAGCGGGAAATACCCGATGGGGTCTACCATTCGGCAAATATGGCCGATCCGGAAGATTGGTGCGATCCGCTGAACGGCTATGCATACGATTCTTTCAATCCGGATGTTCTGCTCAATCTTGCCAGGGTAAGGAACGGAAGGATCGTCCTGCCGGGCGGGGCAAGCTACGGATTGCTGGTCGTGCCGGGTGCCAGGCGGATGAACCCGAAAGGAGGGGTGCTCTCCACCGAAGTGGCGGAAAAGATCGTTGAATTGGCAAGGGAGGGTGCTACCATCCTCCTGCCGGATACCCTCAGAACCATTTCTGGCGCATGTCTTTTCGAGGGCATGCAGATTCTGCCGGAGCTGGACGACGAAGGAATTACCATCTTCCGGCTGGGCAAGGGCAGGATCATTGCGGGTCCCTGGAAACTGCCAGGTTTCGGTGAATTGAAACTTGAACCGGATCTGCTGGCCATGGATCGCTCAGGGCTGCCGCTTGACAATATTGCCTGGACACACCGGAAACTCGATGGGACAGACATCTATTTCTTCTCCAATCAGCTCGAAGCTGAACGGGATCTTGTCCTGTCCGTCCGGGCAAGCGGTAGGTGGCCTGAGCTGTATGATCCACTCAGCGGGGAGATCATGGCTGCTGGCAACTGGAAGTCTGAGAACGGGAGGACTATGGTTCCCCTGACACTGGCCCCGAATGGTTCGGTTTTTATCGTCCTGGAAAAGAAAACCACTGCACAGGCTTCCCCGGCAGACGCCGGGCTTCCCGGGCCGGAAAAGGCGGTGGACCTACAGGGTGCATGGGAAGTCCGGTTTGATCCCGGGCTCGGGGGCCCCGATACGGTTGTGCACATGGATGATCTGGAGAGCTGGCATACGTTCTCAGATCCCGGTATCCGTTTTTATTCAGGAACAGCCGTTTACCGGCATACCTTCAACTGGAACGGACAGGGGGAAGAAGCCAAAAGACACTGGCTGGGCATGTCCGGGCTGTTCAACATCGCCGAAGTGTATCTTAACGGAAAACCCTGCGGGATTATATGGGCACAACCATACAGGACGGAGATCAGCAGTGCACTGGTCCCGGGCGAGAATCACCTGGAGATCCGTGTCAGCAATACCTGGGCAAACCGGCTGATCGGCGACCACTCCCTGCCTCCGGAGGAGAGGGTGAGCTGGACCACCGCCGAGTATCGCCTTGAAGGCAAACCCTTGCTGGAGGGGGGACTTACAGGCAAGGTATCCATATACGAAAAATGATTAAACTGAGAACAGGAACACTGATTGCCCTGATCATCCCATTGTGGATGATGCCGGCCTGCACACCCGGACTTGAACCTGTGCTTGAATCCTATAATCCCGTATGGGAATCGCAGAGCCGGGATGCCTCCGCCTCCATGCCCTGCGGGGGAGGGGACATAGGCATGAACGTGTGGGTTGAGAATGGGGAGGTCCTGTTTTATATCGCCCGGTCCGGGACCTTCGACGAGAACAATACCCTGGTGAAACTGGGGCGCGTGAGACTCAGGTTTTCCCCGGATCCTTTCTTCGGGAATGAGTTCAGGCAGGAACTTATGCTGGAAGACGGGTATGTGATGATCAGCGGAGGGGACGGGGACCTGTATGCGGAACTCAGGATATGGGCAGATGTGCATCGCCCGGTCATCCATGCCGAACTGTCCAGCAACCGGAAGCTGGAGGCAGAAGTGATCTACGAGAACTGGCGGCATATGGATCTTCTCCTGAGGGAGAACGAAAGCCGTGAGAATTCCTATCGCTGGGAACCGCCTGACGGCCTGATCAAGCCAAGGGATAGCACAGGATTCTCCGGCGACGGGATCCTGTTTTACCACCGCAACCAGTTCCCCACCGTATTTGATGTAACCCTTGCCCAGCAGGGGCTCGATTCCGTGAAACAGTTCATGTATGATCCGCTGGCAAACCGGACCTATGGCGGACTGATCCGCGGGAATTCCCATGAACCCGGGGGAATCCTTAAACCTGCCGGGACTACTTCAGGAACCTACCTGGATACTGAATTCAGGGGATGGAAATTGAAAAGCACTGAACCTGCCAGAGAGCTTGACCTTGAGATATTTCTTCATACAGACCAGGTCGGAGACCTGAATGACTGGCATGCCGGCTTGCAGGAGGCAATTGAAGAAGCCGGAAAAAACGGAAGACGGGCCTTCAGGGAAAGCTGCCGGTGGTGGAACCGGTTCTGGGAGCGGAGTTTTATAGCGATCCAGCCGGAACACCCCGACACAGCATCCCTGGCATGGCAGGCCGGCAGGAATTACCAGCTTTTCCGATATATGCTGGCTTGCAATGCATATGGGGACTGGCCGACGAAATTCAACGGGGGATTGTTCGGTTATGATCCTGGACTGATCAGGCCGGAATGGTCATTTACACCCGATTTCCGCAACTGGGGAGGGGGGACGTTCACCGCCCAGAACCAGCGCCTGGTCTATTTCCCCATGCTGAAAAGCGGTGATTTCGACATGATGCGGCCGCAATTCGATTTTTATCTGCGGAGCATGAACAATGCAATATGGCGCAGCAGGGTTTACTGGGGGCACGAAGGTGCCTGTTTTACGGAACAGATTGAAAACTTCGGCCTGCCTAACTGTACCGAATACGGATGGAACCGGCCGGAGGGAATGGATCCGGGCATGCAGCACAATGCCTGGCTGGAGTACCAGTGGGACACGGCACTTGAGTTCTGCCTGATGATCCTTCAGCTGCATTCGTATACAGGCAGGGATATTTCAGCATACATTCCGCTCATCGAAAGTTGCCTGGAATTTTTCGATGAACACTACCGGTACCTGGCCAGGCAGCGGGGTCAGGCTGAACTCGACAGCTCAGGCAAACTTATCCTGTACCCGGGTTCGGCCTGTGAAACCTATAAGATGGCGCGTAATGCGAGCTCCACGGTGGCGGCTTTGCAGCAGGTACTGACTTCCCTGCTTGCGCTTCCGGAATCCTGCCTGGACGAAGAAAGCCGGGATCGCTGGAGCAACATGCTGCATACCATACCTTCCATTCCTTTCAGGGTCCTCGAAGGCCATACCCTCATCGCACCTGCCGAAAGCTGGGAGAGGGTTCAGAATACTGAAATACCACAACTGTACCCGGTTTATCCCTGGAGGATATACGGGGTTGGGAAAGAGGGACTGGAAACCGCGCTGAATACCTGGAGATTCGATCCGGATGTCCGGACCTTCCGCAGCCATCTGAGCTGGAAACAGTATGGGATCATTGCTGCCTGCATGGGACTGGCAGATGAGGCCGCGGATGAGGCAGTTAAAAAACTGCAGGATTCAGGCCGCAGGTTCCCGGCTTTCTGGGGACCGGGATTCGACTGGGTGCCCGACCATAACTGGGGCGGTTCGGGAATGATCGGCCTGCAGGAAATGCTGCTGCAATCAAATGGGCAGGAGATTCTGCTTTTCCCTGCATGGTCCGGGGACTGGGACGTGCATTTCCGGCTGCACGCACCCCGGAAGACGGTTGTGGAGGCCAGGCTGAAGGACGGGGTGCCCGAACTGATCAAGGTGCATCCCGGTTCCAGGAGAAAGGATGTGATCATCCTGCTTGAAGGAAGCCATGAAACAAAATAATACCATGCAACAAGGACCATCGAAAAGAAAAATGTTTTGCCCTGCACTCAGGGGGCTCTTCTCCGAAGGCATGCCCGATAAAATGAGTATGCCCGCCTTGGTAAGCTCGCCAGCCTTGGTAAGCATGTCTGTGATTATAAGCATCCTCCTCATCCTGGGCATGCTCCAGGGTTGTACCCATGGGGAGCTCAGGGTAAAAGCCATTTATTGCGAAAACCGCATCGACCCGGCAGGGGTGGACACGCACGGATTCCGGTTCAGCTGGAAGCTGGAATCCGGGGAAAGGGATGTCATGCAGACGGCTTACCACCTGGTCGTGGCGGATGGGATGCCAGGCTCGTTCGA
>CAZVLG010000338.1:0-2895 GCA_964627835.1 uncultured Bacteroides sp. | reverse complement strand
TTTTATTGAACTGGATATCACCCGGCTTTTCGTGCATGCCGAGATATCGGCCCCCTATTTCGGGATGATGTTCACACTTTCCCCCGAACCGATGTTCCCGGGGTTCCGTTTTGCCTCAAGCGATTACAAGGAACCCAGCATGCGCCCGAAACTGAAGATTTTCTACACGATACCCCTGGATTAAAAGCTTACGGGTGGAGACAGCCTATATTTCGTAAGAAAAAACCCGCCGAAAACCAACGGCGGGTTTTTCTTTACTGAACGGCCACTTCCTGAATCAAGGGACGATAGTGCCATACTGCATCCGGCCGGAGTTTGCCGCGAGGAAATGTGGGCTGGGAAACAACCGGGAATTAAGATAAGAAAATGCCCAAAAGGTTCCTGGCGGGAATTACTTCGGGGCAGTTCAATTACGATCCCGTTCCGGCATAATTCTCGAGTGCAAAATACAGGGCCTGGGTGCCTTTCTTGCCTTTGCCCATGGCCATGACCGAGAGGTAGAGTTGTTTGGCCAGGGCCAGTCCGGGAAGGGAGAGCCGCATTTGTTCGGCTTCTTGCAGGGCAATGCCCAGGTCCTTGATGAAATGCTCGACCAAAAAGCCGGGCTCGAAGTCCCCTGCCACAATCTTTGGTGCCAGCACATCCAGCGACCAGCAGGCGGCGGCACCCTTGCTGATAGAAGCAAGCATGGTGTTCAGGTCCAGTCCGGCTTTGGCCCCATAGATCAATGCCTCACAAACCCCGATCATGGTGCAGGCAATGGTGATCTGGTTGCACATCTTGGTATGCTGACCCGTTCCTGCAGGGCCCTGGTATACTATGTTTTTGCTGAACACATCCATGAGGGGCATGGCCTGTTCCACCACATCCTTATCCCCGCCGATCATGACGGAGAGGGTCCCGTTTACGGCCCCGAGCTCACCCCCGGAGACGGGGGCATCGATGGCATGGGCCCCGATTTTTCTGCAGGCATTATCGATCCGGACCGCCAGGCCGGGAAGGGTGGTCGTCATATCGATGACAAATGCATCTTTTTTCAGGGTCTTAAGGATCCCATCATCACCGAAATAAACCTCCTCCACATCTTCAGGATACCCGACGATGGTAAAAATGATGCTGCACCGGGCTGCCAGGGCAGAAGGCGTATCATACCATTTGCAGCCTCTGGCAATCAGCTTTTCAGCTTTATTTTTGCTCCGGTTGTAAACCGAAACATTGTACCCGGCTTCGACCAGGTGCATGGCCATTGGCGCTCCCATAATGCCCGTGCCGATCCAGCCGATACTGGCTTCTGAAGGATTGATTTTCAATGTTCCCATGGTAATTGGATCTGAAATGCCGGATCGAATGCCACTGCGGGGGATCCGGTAATAAACATTGTACGTTTGAAAAATTTAAAAATATAATTTTTTCGCAGAACCATTGAACGGTTTTGCTAAGATTACAGGGGGAATGTCATGATCCGGCAGAATAGCCACGGGCATCCAGGCCAGCGTATATGGGCAAATATGTTAATTTTAGGGCAGGCAAATAATAATCGGATGAAAATTTTGATCGCACCGGATTCCTTTAAAGATGCGCTTTCTGCCATTGAAGTGGCAAATTCGATAGGGAAGGGAATTTTGAGGTCGATGCCGGGGACCGATATCCGAACCTTTCCCATGGCGGATGGAGGGGAGGGAACTGTGGATGCCTTGATCCATGCGACAGGCGGGAGACGGGTCGGGGTAAGGGTCCACAACCCCCTGATGCGCAAGGTGGATTCTTCCTTCGGGATCACCGGCGACGGCAGGACTGCCGTGATCGAGATGGCGGCTGCCTCGGGCATCCAGTTGGTCAGCCCGGAAGAGATGGATCCCTGGGTTGCCACGACCCATGGTACGGGGGAATTGATAAAGGCTGCCATGGATCATGGATGCAGGGACATACTGTTGGGCATCGGGGGTTCGGCCACGAACGATTGCGGGACGGGCATGGCCATGGCCCTGGGGGCAGAATTTTTTACAGCGTCGGGGAAACCGGCGGGGCAGGGAGGAGGTGCCCTCGGTGAGATAAAGCGGATTGAGCTTGGGGGACTCGATCACAGGCTGGGTGGAACACGGGTTCTTGTTGCCTGCGATGTAACCAATCCCCTCACCGGACCGGATGGCGCAAGCCATGTATATGGTCCCCAGAAAGGCGCAGACAAGGCCCTGGTAAAAAAACTCGACCGCAACCTGAGCCTGTTTGCCGGCTTGATACGCGACCAGCTCGGGAAGGACGTGGAAAATGTACCCGGGGCGGGAGCGGCCGGGGGACTCGGGGCTGGACTGATCGCATTCCTGGATGCAAAGCTTGTTGAGGGTTTTCCGGAAGTGGCAGAACGGACCGGACTTGAGAAAGCAGTCCAATGGGCAGACCTGGTTATCACCGGCGAGGGGGCCATGGACCATCAGACCCGCTTTGGCAAAACTCCCTGCGGCGTAGCACGGATCGCCAAACGGCACAATACGCCTGTGATAGCACTGAGCGGCACGCTGGGCAAAGGTGCACACGCGCTCTATGAGGCGGGCATCGATGCCATGTTTTCCATCCTCGATGCTCCCATGACATTGGCAGAAGCCCTGGACAGGACGGCATTGATGCTTGAAAACACAGGAGAGAATATCGGCAGGCTGCTGAAACTCGGAATTGCCATAGCCTGTGATCCCCAGGGCTTGGAATAGAATCCTGACATACCTATATTTGTTTAAAGATGAGGTCTTTATACCATGGGTGGAAGCTGCTGCTGGTCCTGGAGTTGCTGTTGGTTTTGAGGGTCAGCTCCCAGGAGGCGCCTGAACCAATAAATCCGATCAGCCTTGGAATACGGGGACATTATGGCTTCATAATCCCGCACTCCCGGGCCATTGCTGA
>CAZVLG010000337.1:0-9250 GCA_964627835.1 uncultured Bacteroides sp. | reverse complement strand
TGATGATAGGGACCCGTACCGGCTTTTTCACCGTTTCCTTCGGGGACACATGGATCCGGTTTTTCGACGGCGATCCTGTAGAAAAGATCACCGGTGGCAAGATTCGGATCTGTCCACGAATTTATATTTGCAGAAAGGGAGTCCACCGGGTCAAAGTTCAGTCCAGTGCTGCTTCGGTATATAGTATAAGTCTTGTAATCAAAACCATAATACCTGTCCCATTGCAACTGTGTTGTATTTAATTCAGGATTGGTAGAAACGATCAGGTGGATGGTTTTATGAGGCTTGCAAAAATCAATATCTGTTTCATTTTCATTTGTATCAATGGCAGTGATCTTATAGAGGTATGCCTGTACGGTAGGATCAGCAATTGTATCGACAAACACACTCAGATCATTAAAAGGGACGGTTGCCAGTCTGTCATAGATCCCGGCTGCCACGCTTTCCCGGTAAATATTGTAAGCCATGATGGGGGCCTTGGTTTTTTTCTCCCATACTACAAGGTTATGGCCGGTGGTGGGACTTACGGTTACCATGCATATCTGGGGAGCCAGGTAAACTGTGTAAGAACTGGAGGTGTCGCTTCCACATGCATTCGAAATAATTGAACGGTAGTTGCCTTCATTGCTGGAATCAACTGATTCGATTTCCAGTTTCGGATAAATTTCACCCGGGACAATGGTCTCATCTTTCGTCCAGGCAAAGTCTGAATTGGTTCCTTTAAAGTATGGATCCAGCTTTAAAACCTCTCCCGGCTCTGTCCAGATCGATTGTGCTTTAGCCAGGAACTCAGGTTTTTCAGTGACAAACACATAAGCCGGGTAACTGTCAACGCTTCCATAGGCATTGGAAAATCTGCACATGTAATTACCCTGGTCGGTTACCTGCACGGAATCGAAATCCAGCCAGATGTATGTGGCTCCCTCAATTGCCTCTCCATCTTTGAACCATTGAACTGTATAATCCCAGGAGGCGCCTGCATAAAGGTAAAAGCTTTCATATTCACACCTTATCTGGTTCTGGGGATGTCCCCCTATTTCCGGGATTTCGCCCACGTTCTCTGCCGCCCCGATATCAATGGTTCCATTGTGAATCCGGGGGTAGCTATAAAAATCTACAGCGGCAAGGGGAATCTCCGAGTATTCTTCTATTTCCGGCAGGCCTGCATCAATACATGGAGAATAATCATATACATACCAGTCTGAATAGTCCTCCTCTTCAGTGGGTCCATAGGTTTCTGTAGGCACCCAGAATTCCGGATCCATATCCAGGTTGTTTTCTTCAAAACCATCACCAAAGGTAATTCCCTCGAGGCCACCCTGTATATTGCTATAGATGATCCATAAGCTTGCCAGGCCGTCTGTAGCAATCTGATGGTTGCTTGTTGAATCTGAAATATTTTCCCATATGATTGTATTAAGGATAGTTGGCATTCCCTTTTGACAGTAGAATCCACCCCCACCCATTACTGATCGGTTCCGTGAGATGGTGTTGTTAAAGAAAAACGCGGTTGTACTGCCACAGTATATACCTCCCCCCTGATTAGCCATATTATTGTAAATCAGACAATTATGTATTATTGGTTCCAAGTAATTGGTGCTTGACCCCACAAACAGCCCCCCTCCTTTACCCTTACAATTATTATTACTGATATTGAGTCCCTCCAGATTAGAATGTGAATTATTCATTGCCAGTCCACCCCCAGAGTTCAAGGCATGGTTCCTGTGGAATGTAGACCGTTCTATTTTAATGTCCGTATTGTCGACAAACATTCCACCACCATTGGATGCCATGTTAGACCTGAATTCGCAATCTGAAACGCGTACCTTGGAAAAACCACTGACAGACATTGCGCCTCCGGATTCCTGGGGTCTTTTGCCGTATTCAAAAATGCAATTCCGGAAAATGGAACTGTCATTTGTTTCACTGGTCTGGGGAAATTGTATACCATTCCACCCTCCCCTGCTTGAATCAGGTTCATGGAAAAAATTGGTGTCAGCTGAAGTAAATAAGATCATTGCATCTGCTGCTATGTACTCTTGTACGGTTCCTTCAGCCTGCAAGGCACCGTATACGTAGAAACCATACCGGTTCTGCATTTCAACCACGGCTCCCGCTGCAATCCTTACCGTTACCCCATTACTTATGGTAATATCATCGGTAACTTTGATCGTATCTGCCATTAAGGTCGAGTCGGTCGAGTAAGTCCCGGCAGCATCCAGGTATTCACGCCTGAATTCATAGGCGCCGATATCGGGAAACCCGTACCATATACGTGTATGTCCCGTGATATCATACCATGGATAATAATCAAAATCGTCGAATGACCTGCCAGCATTTACGCAGGGAGAATTGTCCTGCAGCCTCCAGTCCGCCGACAAACCATCAAAATTCTTCCCTGCCTCTGCCGAGGGATTTACAAACATGGGATCATCGGATAGATTGGATTCATAAATACCTGTAAATCTTTCACCCTCGAAACCTGCCGAGTCGCCTTCAACAAGGCAATGGTAGAAATCCGGATTTGGAGTCTCGGATGTGGCAATATACAACTGGTCACCTTCCAGTCCTTCATTGCCCCAGATGATATTGTTTTGCAGTTGGGGTTCGGCCTGGTCGGTATATAATCCGCCCCCGTAACCATTGGTGCTGTTGTTGCAGATGCTGTTGTTGAACATCCAGGGGTTTGCCCTGTTCAGGTAAACTCCGGCGCCGCCCCTGTTCCCAGATTCCAATAGCTTACTGTTATTGACGATCAGGTTATTGTCAATAACAGGGGAACTATAGTGTACTTGAATTCCGGATCCCAGGTTATTGGAGATGATGTTATAGCTAATATATTGGTCAGGGGAAGTATTTACAATTCCCAGCATTGCCTCTGCCTTGCAATTTGAAATCAGATTGCTTACTATCCATGATGATGAAAAATTACAATGGATCAGGAAGCCATTTGACATGCAATTGCTGAATTCACAATTACTGATTTCCAACCAGGAATATGTTGAAATAAAAATAAAAGCCGTAGAATCTTTCCTCGGAGATTCTGTGAGTCTTTTACCGTATTTGAAGACACAATAGTCAAATACGGACTGTTCATTGTCAAACATATCGCCCTGGGCACCCGTACTGGAATTATCGAAAATAAAACCGTACCATCCTCCCAGCGTTGTACCCGGATCGCTGAAATCATTGGTATCCTGCACAGTAAATGTGATCCTGTTTTGTTCTGAACCTTCGGCAAGTATTGTTCCCAGTACCTCCATCCCGTAATACCCCTGGAATTTCACATAGGTGCCTTCAGCGATGGTCAGAATTACATCATCAGCAATGATAATATCCCCGGTAACTTTGACCGTGTCATCCTCCCAGAATGAATCTTCCCATATTGTATCCTGGGCAAAGCCTACCGTTTGGGCATTTAATAATGAAGAGATTGCAACAATTAATAAACATGTAAGCGAAAGCATTAATGATTTCATGGCTTTTACTATTAGATATAGAAGTATAGGTGTGATAGGGAAACAAGTACCTGAAAAGCCAACAGGTGCGAAGTCTGAAAGATTGAAAGGGAATCCTCTTAATAAAGTTAATTTATTATACTCAGAATGTCAAAAGCCGGATCGAGGGTAGATCTAAAACCTCCGAAGTTATGTATATACCAGGAAGCAGAACCTGGGTTTAAAAAGTTCAACTTGGGTTTATCAATAATCTGCCATCCGGCCAAAACAAAAGCCTCATCAATTGCTGATGGGGCTTAGCTTATGATTGTGCGGAAGACCTTTCCCGATAGTCTGCCTGAATCGGCTATTTAAACCACCGGATGTTCCTGACCTCTCCCTTTCGGAGGATCTTCACGTTGAAGGCCGTTTTATCCGGCAGTTCCATGACATAATCCTGAATTTTCAGGATATTTTCTGCGGCGGTCGCAACATATCCGTCTTCCGGTACCAGCACGCCCGATCCGAGTCCCCCGAGATCGGTCTGCTGATAGGGATTGCCGGTCCCGGTATTCTGCTTTGACAGTACATTGATGACCACCACGGATGATTATTAGGTTTTAGATCTTATACTTTAATGGCGGATTGCCTTTTCCGCATGAAATGGCGGATCAGGTAAAAATACACCAGAAGGATGCTTCCCAGGACACCTGCCAGGTTGTAGGCTGCATCTATGAGGTTGAATCTCCGGCCGGGCACCAGCAATTGGAGGTATTCCGTCATTAAGGAAAAGCTGATGGTGACCGCAAACATCAGGGCCAGCTCCAGGCTTCGCATGCTGAAATTCCGGTCGCTTCTCCAGAGCACATAGAAACTTCCAAAGGCAAAGTATGCAAGAAAATGCTCGAGGTAGTCCCACCTGAATTCCGAAATGCTCTGCCGGGCGGTCTCCGTGGAATACGGGATCAACGAAACCAGGAGGATCAGCAATGTCCATAAGATGAACAGGATCAGCCAGATGCTTTTGTTATGGTAGTATTTCATGAACCACATAGAACTCCCAAAAATAAACAAAAATGCCAATGGAATGCTATCCATGAACAGAAATAGAGATCACCAAGCCATGCACCATCTTGAAACCAGACAAATTATCCCTGACAGCCTGGAGAAAACCCGGGAATTCTTCCCGGATCCCGGGAAACTTTCTGCCATTACGCCACCGGCATGGGATTCGGGATCATGGCCTGTTGAATGGGGAATTCAGCTTAAACTGCCCTCCATCTCCTCCATCAGTTTTTTCCGGCTGAAGAAGATGCGGCTCTTTACCGTACCGATCGGAAGATCTAGCTTTTCTGCAATTTCCTTGTACTTATAGCCTTCCTGGTGCATCTTGAACGGGACCCGGAATTCATCTTCAAGATTATCGATGAGGGAACGGATCTCTGAGGCAGAAAGCTCGCTCAGGGGATTATAATCTGCGGAATGCCTGGTATTATTCAGGAAATAGAGATCCTGGGTATTGTCGAAGGTGGTATTCTGGCGGACATTTCTCCGGTAATTGTTGATAAAGGAATTCTTCATGATGGTATACACCCAGGCTTTCAGATTGCTGCTGTCGGTGAATTTATCCCGGTAGGTAAGGGCTTTCAGGTAGGTTTCCTGAACCAGATCATGTGCGTCTTCCCGGTTGGAGGTCAGGCTTATGGCAAACCGCTCCAGGGCGGTCCCAAGCGTTGTTAAATGATGGTTGAATTCTATTGCTGTCATGGCCTCTATTTTTTGTTTAAATTTTTAATAAATACGATGAACAAATATAAATAAATGTTTAAACAAAAAACAAACAAATAAAACATAAAAATATGTTAAAAATCGTACTTTCTAAATAAGTTATATTCTATAAAAAACTAAAAATGAGGCATATAAATATATAATAACGAATACATTCTAAATTAGATAATGAATAATATTTAATCTAAATGATTAAACAAAAAGATTGAATCGTTTAAACAAAAATGTTTCGAAGAAAAGCTGAGGATTAACGTCAGAGATGGGCTCAAAGTAAGGCAGTAGTCCGGACCATGCATGGGCAGCAGGAGGCTGGTCCCCACGAAAGGGTTTTTTACAAGGTCCTGTTCAGCAGGTCGTGGACCGAATTCAGGCGAACAATATTTCCCGGCAGTTTTTCTGTAAGGGATGAAGCCTGGCGACCGCTGATAAAAATGGTCGTATCGGAAAAAGCGGCAGAAAGTCTTTCAATATATTTGTCAAGTTCCGTACCTGAGTGCACGGAGATGATGGACGTAAGCAGATAATCCACCTCGAGAACCGTGCTTGCGGCTGCCATGTCTTTAAGTGGGACCCACTGTCCCAGGTAGGTGACCTTGTGTCCGCGTTTCTGAAGCAGGTAGTTATAGAATAAAAGTCCGAGTTCATGCAATTCACCCTCCGGCAGGAAAAGCAGGAAATGCTTCGGATCCGGGTTGACGGCAGGTATGACCGAGTCGATCGCCACGATAAGCTTTTGCCTGATCAGGTGACTGATGAAGTGCTCCTGCGCGGGATTAATCGACCCCGTCTGCCAGAGGATCCCGATCTTATCGAAGAATGGATAAACGATTTTCAGGATCGTTTCTTCAAAACCGGTCTGCATGATGGTCCTCGAAATCAGCTTATCGAATTTCTCCTCGTCCATTTCCACCATCGTTATGACCAGGTTTTCGATCAGGCTTTCGTAATCGGATGTATCCCTGGATATGATAATGATCTTCTCTGCAATTTCCTGTTCATCCATGGCAGCGATATGCGAGATCTTGATCCCGTATCGGTTCAGGATGGAAATATTCAGGATCTTCTTGAGGTCCGAGTCGCTGTAGGTCCGGATGTTCGTATCGGTCCTGGACGGCTCCATTAGCACGTATCTTTTTTCCCATATCCTCAGGGTATGGGCTTTGATTCCGGAGAGGCGTTCCAGGTCTTTGATTGAATATTGTGCCATGATGAGTTGTTGAAAGTATCCCGTTATGGCATAAACAATAATAAGGAAAAAAGGTTTAAACGGAGCAGGCTGGAGCGGAAATAATGTGGTACTGCAACTATAATTTACGGATCAGCATGATCCCATCGCGGATGGGGAGAATGACCTGTTCCACCCGCGGGTCCTTATGCACGGTTTCGTTAAAGGCCAGGATGCCGGCCGTAAAGTGATCCCCGTTTTCCGGGTTTTCCAGGACCTTCCCGCCCCAGAGCACGTTATCTGCCAGGATGAATCCGCCGTTCTTTATTTGAGGGAAGACCAGCTCGTAATAATCCGGGTATTCATCTTTTTCGGCATCCAGGTAGGCAAGATCGAAGGATTTTTCCAGCCCGGGAACGATATTTCTCGCGTCACCGGTGAGAAGGGTAATCCGCTTATTCAATCCCGATCTTTTAATATGTTCGCGGGCAAAATCCGTGATCTCATCGTCCTTTTCGATGGTGTACAGGTGCCCTCCTGCGGCCAGTCCCCTGGCAAGGCAGATGCTGGAATAGGCGGTAAATGTGCCGATCTCGAGCACATACATGGGACGGATCATATGGCTGATCATTTCCAGTATTTTACCCTGGAGGTGTCCCGCGAGCATCTGGGGGTGGACGGTCCGAAGCCAGGTTTCGCGGTTCAATTCGGCGAGCAGCGGATCTTCGGGCGTGGTGTGGTCGAGGATATATTGTTCAAGTCCAGGATCAAGACGTATCATGGTGCAAGGATTTTACAGATAGGTAAGGCTTGAGAGCTGTTTCTCCTGGAGTATTTCGTTGGCTATTTCCAGGATCTCCCCGGAGCTGATACCATCGATTTTTCGTCCGATTTCCTCCAGGCTGTCTATCTTATTGTAGACCAGGTAACTTTTTGCCATGGACAGCATCTGGGTCTCATGGTTTTCAGAAGAAATGGCGATCTGGCCGAGCAATTGTTTTTTCCCCCGGTGAAGCTGGAGGGTTCCCAGCCGTTTTTCCCTCAGCCTGGCAAATTCCCGCATGACCACTTTACGGCAGAGGTCGAGCTTGCTTTTATCACTGGAAAAGTAAGCGCACATGACGCCGGTATCTGAATAGGGACTGAAATGGGATTCCGTGTTGTAGGAATAGCCGTTTTTTTCCCTCAGGCTCATATTCAGCCTGGAATTCAGCCCGGGTCCGCCGAGGATATTATTCATCAGGTGCAAACCGATCCGGCGTTCGTGCTGCAGGTCGTACCCGGTGTTCCCGATGATGCAATGTGCCTGGAAGGTTTCTTTCCGGGAGATGATGTGGCTGGCATTATATGCCCCGACCGGTGTTCTTTTGACCGGCCTGGGATGGGAGGGGATCCCGCCAAAATATTTTTCCACGGTTTTTCTGACCCTTGCCTGTGTCAGGTCCCCGACCGAGCAGATCACCATTTCGTCGGTATGGTAATGTTCCCGGATGAAGTGCATGATGTCATTGCGGGACAGACCGGCCAGGCTTTGGGGTGTTCCCAGGATATTCCTCCCGATGGGCTGTCCCTTATAGATCAGATCCTCGAAATCGTCAAAAATGAGTTCCCCGGGATTGTCCAGGCAGGAATTGATCTCATCTATGATCACTTCTTTTTCCCTCAGGATCTCCTTTTCGGGGAAAACAGAATCAAAGACAATATCTTTCAGCAGTTCCAGGGCGCGGGAATAATCCTCTTTCAGGAAGGAAGCATACACGCAGGTCTCTTCCTTGGTTGTGTAGGCATTGATCTCTCCCCCTACGTCTTCCAGCCTGCTGATGATATGATAAGCTTTGCGCCTGCGGGTGCCCTTAAAGATCATATGCTCGATGAAATGAGCCACCCCGTGTTCATGTTCTTCCTCATCCCTGGAACCTGTATTGATCAGGAGTCCCACATGAGCAATCACCCCGGGAACCCTGGAATGCACTACACGGATCCCGTTTCCCAGCCGGTAAGCTTCGTAGTTCATTTCATTGAAGTTGCATACAAAAATACGAATGTACGGTGAATTACATCAGTAGCCATCCTCTAAACAAAACAAAATCCTGATTGTTAAATACGTCATAAAAAGATAAAAGGGTATTAAACTCTTTATATATTTGCATTGTTAGAGTAAAAGATACAATCAATGAAGATCATTATAAACATAATAATTCTCTGTCTGCTTACCTCGGTGCTTCAGGCAGAGACGGGTTTGTCCGCCACCGGATCCCCGACCGGACCGGCAACATCGTCGCTGTCGGAAGGGAGTGCTTCTTCCGCTTCCTTCGTTGCATCAGTTCCTTCGGGCAACCTCCTGGGCATTATCCTGGACAAAAACACGGACCAGCCGGTTGAATTCGCCACCATCGGCGTATATAGCGAAAAAGATTCCTCACTCGTCACCGGTTCCATTACCGATGAGAGCGGAAAATTCCAGATTGAAAAGCTCCCGCATGGGGAATATTACGTGGATGTCCGGTTCATAGGATACACCAACGAGCGGATCGAACGGATCAGCATCCAGGCCGGCCAGCCGGGAGTAAACCTCGGAAACATTGAGCTGAAACAGTCCAGCCGGAGCATTGAAGCGGTTGAAATCGTAGCGCAGCAAGCCGCAGTGGAATACAAGATTGACAAGAAAGTCGTCAGTGTCAGCCAGGCTGTGGCTGCAACCGGAGGATCCGCGGTTGACGTGCTTGAAACGGCTCCTTCCATCTCCACCGATGTGAACGGGGATGTGCTTCTGCGCGGCAGCAGCAGCTTCACCGTCCTGATCGACGGCAAGCCCAGCGTACTGGAAGGCAGCGATGCCCTGAGGCAGATGCCGGTAAGC
>CAZVLG010000336.1:0-1890 GCA_964627835.1 uncultured Bacteroides sp. | reverse complement strand
AGCCGGTGTTTTCAGCCGGCGGAAAATGGCTGGCAGCCGTGCAGACGGTACCCGCCGAGGACCTGCTCAAATCAAAGCCGGCTAAGGGTGACAAGGGACCTGAAGCGGGACTGATACTCCTGAACACCTCCACGGGGGAGCAGACCGTCTTTGAAAAGGTGAGATCCTTTACGTTCAGCAACGACGGAAAGTGGTTGCTGTACCAGAATTTTAAAGAGGAACCGGAGGAGATGGACGAGAAGGAAGAGCTACCGGAGCCGGCAAATGCCGGGACGGATGACCTGGAGGAAGCAGGCGACGGCGCTGAAGAAGGCAGTAAGAAAAATGAAAAGAAAAATACCGGGACCCTCCTTAGCTTGCTGGACCTGGAAAAGGGCTCCACCGTCTCATTTCCTTTTGTTAAAGGATTTGCGGTCGACAGCGTTTCCAGGAACCTGGCCTTTGCGGTAGCGGACAGCAACGGGGCCGGAAACGGGGTTTTCCTGCTTGGCCTGGATGATCCTGATGCAGGTCTCCGAATGATTTACGCGGACAGCAATGCATGGGCGGATTATTTTGCCTGGGATAACCGCGGCGGACAACTGGCATTTCTTGCCGGTATCATGGATGAAAAGGAGAAACGGGAGGATGCGGGACTTTTTCTCTGGTCACCGGGCGAACCGGAGGCAAAAGTTGTGCTGGGAGATGGGGACCTGGCCGGAGGCAGCGATAGGGCCGGCAAGGATGAGTTTACCGGGGACTGGAAGCTGTATCACAAGAACAGCCTTCAATGGTCGAAGGACGGGAAGCGCCTATTCCTTGGCGTCAAGCCGGATTCCGAGATCATCAAACCCGATGAGGAGAAGATGGATTCCGTATCCAAACTTTTCAACCCCGATGCCATCCTGTCCGACCGTACCGTGGATGTATGGCACTGGAAAGACCCGTTTATCAATCCCAACCAGAAAAAAAGGTGGGACAGGGCAAAGGATAAAACCTATACGGGCGTTTTTTACCCGGCATCGAATACATTCATAAAGCTCTCCGATCCGGAAATGCCTGAGATTCGGGTCTCCGACAGCCCACTACTGCTGGGATCCTCCTGGGTTCCCTACGCAGTGAGAATGACATGGGATGAATTGATGCAGGATTATTACCTGGTCGATCTTGCAACGGGTGATCGGAAGCTGGTCCTGTCGGAGCAGAAACATACGGTGAATCTGTCCCCCGACGGGAAATACCTGGTGTACTATAAGGCAGGCCACTGGAACTTGCTGGAGACTTCCAGCCTGGAGTCAAGGAACCTGACTGCATCCCTGGAAGTACCCTTTGCCGATGAGGACTGGGATTACCCGGGGGATGTCCCGGGGTATGGGGTGGGGGACTGGCTCGACGGGTCCGCGGCGGTGATGATCTACGACAAATTCGATATCTGGATGTTCCCGACCGCAGGGGGGGAGCCGGTATGCCTGACCGAAGGCAGAGGCCGGAGCGGGAAATACATTTTCAGGCTGCATCGCTTCGACAAGGAAAAACAATACCTTGAAACGGGCGAAACAGTCCTGCTCACGGCCTACCACGATGCAAAGAAGTTCACAGCGGTGTACTCCATGAAAGCCGGGCTGCCCGGGGTAAGCAGGCTGGCCGAAGAACCTGCCAGGTACACCCTGCTGGCAAAAGCAAAAAATAACGACAGGATCCTTTTTTCCCGGGAATCCTACACGGAATTCCCTGATCTATGGGTAACCGGGTTGGAGTTCAAAAAATCCCGGAAATTATCAGATGTCAATCCACAGGTTAAAGAATTCGCCTGGGGAGAGGCCGAACTGGTTGAATGGAAGACCGACAAGGACGTCCCGCTGCAGGGAATCCTGATCAAACCGGGTAATTACAAGCCCGGTGAAAAGTACC
>CAZVLG010000335.1:0-5444 GCA_964627835.1 uncultured Bacteroides sp. | reverse complement strand
AGAAGAGGATATGGAGAAAGGAATGACCTTTAACGATGCATATCGAAAGGTCAAGAAGAAGATGGGCCCGAGAAGGATCAGGCAGATCCAGGATGAGACCTTATTATTAATCAGTAAAAAGTATCGAAGAATGAAAAAAATAATGTATGGATTGGGGATTGCCATCCCCATCATTATCATGGTTGCGATCGTATTCAAATTGCAGCACTGGCCAGGAGGAGGGATCCTCTTCACGCTCGCCCTGTTTGCCCTTGCGGTCTTTTTCCTGCCCATATTTGCTATGGTAAAGATCCGGGATACGCGCCGGCTGAACGAGCCCGTTCCACTGGGCTTCTACCTTACGGGAACGATTGCCGGCATACTGACCGTGCTTGGTTCCCTGCTGAAGATACAGCATATGCCGGGAGCCAGTGTGCTTCTCAGCCTGGGACTGGCCTCCATGGCCCTGGTTTTCCTGCCAATGTTCGCCGTCATCAAGGTCCGTGAAGCAAACGAAAAGAAGGAACCCCTGAACGTGGGATACTACATCCTGGGTGTACTGGCCGGGATCATGTTCATCGCCGGGGCACTGTTCAAACTGATGCACTGGCCGGGGGCCGGAACGGTCCTGATCCTTTCCTGGCTGCTGGTGGCGGTCATACTCCTGCCCCTGCTGGTATTGAACATCCTGAAGCAAAAGGAGAACCGGCTGAACAATTTCTTCCTGGTAGTCATGGCTTTTTCCTTTGTAGCGCTGCTGCTGCTATCCCAGGTTACCCGCCCCGAAAGGGTGCTTTATTACGGGTTCATACCGGGTGAGAAAAGCATGGTTGCACAGGCTGATTACCTGGGGGAAAGGTGCGACCTGCTGATCCGGACGGCCTCGGAAACAGATCCCGCCGGGATACCTGCGGTGGTGAATACCATCAGCGGGGAGGCGAATGCGGTCTGTATATTCATAGAGTCCGCAAAACTGGAAATGATCCTGGCCATAAATGACCGGAACCGGGAAGCCGTTAAAGAAGGCCGGATCGATTATCTCGGCGTTTTGGGCATAGACGCGCAGGACCCGGTCAGGGAAATCATGATCGGACCCAGGGATATGGGGGGAAAAGCGAATGAGCTGAAAGCCATGCTTGAATCCTTCCGGGAGCTTTCGCTTTCCGGCACGAACAATGAGGAATTGCGTTCCTTTATCCGGGAGAACCTGGACCTGTTACCGGGTGAGGATACCGAACAGAGCTGGGAGGAATCTTATTTCACCGGGCCCCTGATCCAGACCGTCAACAACCTCAGCATGTTCGAGTCCACCGTCCGGCTCATCGAACATGAAGTGCTGGTTGAAATCTTCAGGAAAACAGATTAACCCTGGAACGGAATAAATGTGTCCGCAGTCTTGTGAACCTTCACAGCCTTGCGGGCACATTTTCATTTTTCTATCCACCTCCTTCAACGCTCACCTCTTCACTCGATGAAAACGAAGTTGTCGCTGATGTTCCCCATCGGTGTGGCTTAGTAACCTGTCACCTCCATAAACTCAGATACATACAAGGTATAATTAGCAATTTGTTAATATTGTTATTGCTTTGAAATTTCAGGATTTTATTAGCATTCGCTATTCCCGGAATTAATTTCAGTGGTTTCAAAGATTCCCGGTTGACCTGATTTTAATTTCTTCAGAAGATATGGAGCAAGAACAATTTCTAAAACAAGCTTGGTGACAAATTACTGCAGTTAACGAGTTTTATTTTCTTAACTTTATTACCTACTCCGCCTTTGTATTAAGTTCAATGAAATGAAACATAATATTTCCCTGCCGTCTGTTGGCCGGATTGCAATTTCCTGTCTCTTATTATTACTATGCTTTAATACGAAAATTCAATCCCAGGTCCCCGATGCTATCACCATCCTTCCTGAAGGCGCTTCGGGATTTGATGAGATTACCCTGAAATTTGATTGGGACAAGGCCTGTACACCGGATGGATGGAGAAATTTATCCGGACTGGACTCCATTTTTATTGAATCTTCAGCGGTGCTGCTTTATGAAGAAGAAGGCGACTGGAATCATCACATCCCGGGTCTCGACGGGCATGTGGGAATGGACAGCACCATTCCCTGTCTTTACCTGGATGATGACAATCTGTTTTCAATCACTTTTACCCCTTCGGCGTTTTACGGGACAGGAACCGAATTGATTAAAGGCATTGTGGCTGAGTTTGTAGATTATGGAAGGGTGGGTATGGATTTTGGGGAGGAGGGTTGTAAGGATTTTTACATCCCTTTCGAACTGGATACTGTTGAAGTGAGTTTCAATGTTGATATGTCCTACCAGATTTTTCTTAAAAAATTTGATCCGTTTTTTGATTATGTAGATGTGGCAGGGAGTTTTAACAACTGGGGCGATGTCAGAACCGATCTGACGGACCCGGACGGGGACAGTATCTATACCGTAACCATCCCGGATCTTTTCGTCGGACAAACCATCGAATACCGCTTCAGGAGAAACCGAAACGATGGAACCTCCGAATACATTGATTCTGCGGGTTACAGGACCTATTTAATTCAGGCAGGAGAAAACAACCTTGTTCATTGGTATAATGACCTGGAACCAACCCTTGCCACCCTGACAGTCAATGCGAATATGAATTGGGCAGAAGAACAGGAATATCTCAATCCTGAAACAGATTCTGTAGATATACTGATGAGTTTTGAACATTGGGCTTATGATAGTACTGTGACAAATCGGCTTTCTGATCCGGATTCAAATGGAATCTACACCGCTGTCATCGACAGCCTTTATGTTGGCAGTAATTTTAAATACGTATTACACATAAACGGATGGTTCCCGACAAGTTCGTACTGGTACAACCACGAAATAGAATCCGGCATGAATAGCTTGGATTTTTGGTGGAATTGGTATAATCCGGGGAATGAACACGACCTGTTTATACAGGGATATCTGGATGGTGAGGGAAATAACAATGCCCTTGAAATTATGAATCCAACGGATGCTTCGGTTGATCTCTCTGACTATGGCCTCCTTTATACAATAGACGGATCTGACTGGCTTGGTCCCTTGAAAATGGATGGAACCCTTGAGAGCAGGGAGACCTGGTTGATAGTTCACCCTGGTTTTGATTTTTCTGCCATTGATTCAGCCCGTGCAGTAGACAGCGTGTGGGCCGAACCCTGTTCTTTCGACGGCAATGATGCCCTGGGCCTGGTTAAATTATATGACGGAGATAATAAATGGAGGATACTTGACCAGTTGGGCGTTCCCGGTGATGATCCGGGCATAGCATGGGATGTGGCAGGGACCAGCGAGGCTACCAGTTTGCACAGGCTGGAACGAAAGCCACTCGTATCTCGTGGCATGCCGGATTGGAGTGTATCTGCCGGCAGCTCTGCATACGATTCTGAGTGGACGGTTTACGGTCCGGATATACCAGCCGGCCTCGGTAAACCGGCCGGTACTTTCAGTTTTGATAATCTATGGGAAAAAGAAACATCCGGCGTGACGCAACAATTGAACGCTATTGCATCCACGGATAATGACTGGGTATTTGCCGTTGGCGATGTACGAACGGCCATTTATAAGGAAGCCGGCAGTACCCAGTGGAAATCGCTGAGTATTGACATTCCGGAAGATTATAACCTGCATGGGGTATTTTTTACAGACTCCCTTACAGGTTGGATGGTCGGTGATGAAGGCACAATACTTCATACTACCAACGGACTCGATTGGAGTTCTCAAACCAGCCGAACCCATAGTCAACTGAACGGCATCTTTTTTGCCGATTCTGAGAATGGATGGGCGGTAGGGGAATATAAAATCCTCCATACCAGTGATGGAGGCCAGACCTGGGAAGAGCAATGGGTTTATAATAGCGATCGGTTCAACAAAGTCCATTTCACCGATCTTGAGCATGGCTGGATTGTATGCGAGGACTCCTACATCCTTTACACGAATAACGGGGGAACAGACTGGATGAGACTGGAAAGCATCCCACCCGGAAGATACATGGACATAAGTTTCTGCAATCCCGGTTATGGCTGGATTGTCGGATATGAGGGGATCTTTGCCACCCGGGATGGCGGGAAAACCTGGATAAAACAAGTTGCCCCGGACCATAAATTTTATGAGGGTCTGGATTATTTTGAGGGTGTTCATTTTGTATCGCCCCTGAAGGGCTGGGTTGTCGGGGATTATGGGATTTTCAGCACAGATGACGGGGGTATAACCTGGAGGCCCCAGTCCACCACCAATGAAAATCCAATGTTGAGGGATGTGTTTTTCTCCAGCTCAAATAAAGGATGGACCGTTGGTATGGAAGGAAGCATTTTCCACACGGAAGATGGATGGATACCCCAGAATTCTACGAACGAGAACGAACTGAGAGCCATTACTTTTACTGATGACAGTACAGGATGGATCGCAGGGGAGAACAATACCGTTTTAAAGACCATCGATGCAGGCCAGACCTGGGATACTGTTAAATTTATCTTCCCGGACGATCCATTTGGTGGGTATTGCGATATTTTCTTTATTGATCCCATGACAGGATGGATTGGCGGGGCTTCGTCGACAATTTTACATACCAAAGACGGCGGAAAAACCTGGGATCAGCAAGAAGCAATCGCATATCTCTATGATTTATATTTTATTGATCGCGATAGGGGATGGGCTGTTGGAAACGGTGGGGAGGTTTCCCGGACAACAGACGGAGGAGAAACCTGGTTCAAAACCCAACGAGGCTTGGAAAATTTCTACGGCGTTTATTTTGTGGATTCTCTTCACGGTTGGGTGGTGGGGGAATACGGACGCATCCTTTATTCGGATGACGGCGGAGTCAACTGGGTTTCACAGTCCGGATATACCAATACACGGCTTGAAACGGTATATTTTTCAGATTCTCTGAATGGGATTACCCTCAGCGACCGGGAAATACTGAGAACAGAAAATGGCGGGACTTCCTGGGAACTTAGTGAAACAGGTGGGTTTGGGGGACATCCAAAAATGCATTTTATTGACACGTTGAGGGGCTGGGTGACCGGTAAGGATGGTAAGATATGGCAAACGAGGGACGCAGGGATAACCTGGATACCAATTTCCACGGGTTTGGATGAGGATATAAATGGAGTTTTTTTTCTCAATGAAAACGTTGGATGGGCAGTCGGACAGGAAGGGACCATCCTGAGGACCTCTTCTGGTGGATGTAAGGATCCTTTTGTGAATCTGCCTGGAATTGCCAGGATATGTGAAGGAGGGGAGATTACCCTGTCGGGGGGAGATAATTATAGCTATTCCTGGAGTACGGGTTCTGTGGATTCAGACATAACCGCGTCCTCTGCCGGCTGGTACCGGGTTGATGTAGGGAACCGCTGTGGCCGCTTTGCATCGGACAGTGTGAATCTCGAGGTCATTCCCCTGCCGGGATTTCAAATTGTTGCGGATGGTCCTACAT
>CAZVLG010000334.1:0-13238 GCA_964627835.1 uncultured Bacteroides sp. | reverse complement strand
CCTCCTTGTGTAGAATTTTGATTTCATGGCCATGGTATTATGATTGGTTTGCGTTAATGTTTTTCTCTACCTGTTCGATCATCCCGTCAATGATCTCAGCAGAGCCTGCATTGAAGACGATGATCAGGACATTTTCCTTTCTTTCAATGCCGGTATACTTCCCGTCTTCAAGCTGCAGCGACCTGTTCCCCTGCAATTCGGGCAGGTAGTTCTCCGTAAAACTATCGTATGCTTCACCGGCTCTTTCCCCGGAAGGGTATTCAACAAGAAGCAGAATATGCTTGTCGCCCGTCCCGCCATACCTTGCCATGACTGCCCGGGTATCATCGGCGATCAGTAAAATGTTCTCGGTGGCGATGTAATAGTGGGAGTTGAGCCAGGCGTAGTGATGGAAATAACGGATGCTCTCCGTGTCCAGTCCCCCGGCAGGAAGATACTTCAGGATGACGGGCAGCTCACCCTGCCGGCCGATCTTCTTTTCAAGCGTCCTGGCGATCTCCATTATGGCAGCTTTCGATTCAGGGGTTTCGGGGTAAGCGAGGATGGAAATAAAATAATGATCCATCCAGAAGAGCATGAAACCTTCGTTATACTGGGTGCCCTGGCCGACCAGCTCGCTGATATCCTCTGCCGAGTACATAAAAACCCCGTACGCGTCTTCGGGACTGTTCATGTCAAAGACATCCAAAATAATATCGGGTTGGTTTTCAGCAGTATACCTGAGGCTTTGTACCTTCTGGAAACCGTAGGACAAATACAGTTCTGCACCCCCGTTGATGTATTCGTAAAGGTTGCCGGGAGTGTAAAGGGTATCCGAGGAAAGCGACCAGGAGCCCAGCTGCGCCGGGAGAAAATCATCGTTCATGGAAGATGTGGTTAAGGTAATTACAAGGATCAAACCCGGTATGAAAATGAATCTTGTGCTTCTCATGGCAAAAGCTGTACATCCCCAAGATAACAAATTATTTTTTTGGCAGGTATTCGCCGTAGATATTATCCATGGCCTTGAAAATATTTCTCCGTGCGTCGCGGCTCATCCTGTCCATCTGCCTGATCAGTTCCTTGATCTCCTCTCGCCTGGTGGAACCGTCGTAGGGGCATGATTTTTCCTGTTTGCGGAATGTGCGGAGGGTGGCGTAATAACTCAGTTCCTTTTCGGGGATATAGAGCAGGGGGCGGATCAGGCGGATCCTGCCGTCGAACATCGACAGATCCTGGGGAAGGGAACTGAAGGAACCGTGATAGATCATGTTCAGCAGAACTGTCTGGATCGCATCGTCCTTATGATGGCCCAGGGCCACCTTGTTGCAGTTCAGTTCCCTGCTCATATCGAAGATCCGCTTGCGGCGGCTCCAGGAGCAGACAAAGCAGGGCGTCTTTTTCGGGTCCACACTCAGGTCGACTTCGATCTCCTCGAGGCGGAGCGGAACCCCTAGTTCCCTGCAGAATTGATCCAGGTAATCCGTGTCCATCTCGTAACCGACGCCGGTAGCGCTCACATGCACGGCAAAGAGCTCAAAATCAAAGGGCAGGTGACGTTTCCGGTCCGCCAGCGCCTCGAGCAGTATCATGGAATCCTTTCCTCCGGACAGTCCCACAAGCACCCGGTCGCCCGCTTCGATCAAATTGTGTTCCTGGAGGGTCCTGCCAACCTTGCGGGATATCTTCTCGAATTGCTTTCTCCTTTTCTTCTCCTGATCGCTCATGTCGTAAAAATATCTAATTTTGATACCTGTTCAAAACACATGAACCATGACACGATCCATTCTGATCTTCTCCGCCCTGCTTATCTGTTTCCTCCCTGGACTTTCTCAGAAAAACACTCCTGCCCCGGCCATAAGCAGCAAAATAAAAGACTGTACGGAATACCCGGGGTTTTTCCGGTTTTACTGGGACGGGACCGGGGGAAAGATCTACCTGGAGATCGGGAACCAGGGCGAGGAATTCCTGATGGTATCCTACCTGTCGCAGGGGATGGGGTCGAATGATGTGGGACTCGACCGGGGAAGGATCGGAGACCAGAAGGTGGTGGCCTTCCAGCGAAGCGGGAACAAGGTACTGCTGGTTGAACCGAATTACCGCTTCCGTGCGGATTCCGAGGATGACCTGGAACGCCAGTCCGTCAAGGAATCCTTTGCACGTTCGGTGATCTGGGGATTCCCGGTGGAGGCCGAAGAAGAAGGGAAGGTGCTCATTGACCTTACGCCCATGCTGCTGAGTGACCAGAACCAGGTGGACCTGGCCATGGAATACAGCGGCCAGGGAAGATACAGGGTGGATGATGCACGATCGGCGGTGAACATGGAAAGGACAAGGAACTTCCCGGACAATACGGAGTTCGATGCCATCCTGACCTTTTCCGGGCAACCGGTAGGGGCTTACGTCAGACAGGTAGTGCCGACCGCGAGGTACATGACGCTGGGTCAGCATGTTTCCTTCGTAAGGCTGCCCGAGCTCGGGGAGTACCAGCCGCGGATATTCATGCCGGAAAGCGGCTACATGAGCCTGCAGTATATGGACCTGGCCGCTGGCCTCGGGGAACCCCTCACCAAACGGTATATTTACAGGCACCGGCTGGAGAAAAAAGATCCATCGGCAGAATTGAGCGAGGCCGTCGAGCCCATCGTATATTACCTGGACCCGGGAACACCGGAGCCTCTGCGCAGCGCCCTGCTGGAAGGGGCTTCCTGGTGGAACGAAGCCTTTGAATCCATCGGCTACAGCGACGCCTTCCAGGTGAAGCTCCTGCCTGAGGATGCCGACCCCCTTGATATACGCTACAACGTTATTCAATGGGTGCACCGTTCCACCCGTGGCTGGTCATACGGAAGCACGGTGACCGACCCCCGCACCGGGGAGATTCTCAAGGGACATGTCAGCCTGGGATCCCAGAGGGTAAGGCAGGATTATATGATCGCCGAGGCCATCCTTTTACCATACGGGGAAGACGGGGAAGTGTCCGGCGAGATGCAGGAAATGGCGCTGGCCCGGCTGAGGCAGTTGTCCGCCCATGAGTTGGGGCATACCCTTGGTTTTCAGCATAACTACATTGCTTCGGCCGACGGGCGAAGCTCGGTCATGGATTATCCCCATCCGCTGATCCGGCTGAAAGATGGAAAAATAGACCTTTCCGATGCCTACGATGTGGGGATCGGGGATTGGGACAAGGTTTTCGTGGCCTATGGTTACCAGGATTTCCCGGACGGGACGGATGAGGAGCAGTCCCTCAAGAACATCCTGGAGAAGGCGCGTTTCGGGGGACTCCGATTCCTTTCCGATCAGGACGCAAGGCCCGAGGGTTCGGCACATCCGGCCACCCATTTATGGGATAACGGGGAAGACGCCTGTGCGGAACTGGAGCGGGTGATCGAATTGCGCATGCATATACTCGACCGTTTTTCGGAGAAAAGCATCCGGCAGGGTGTGCCGTACTCCGAAATGGAAGATCTGCTGGTTCCTGCCTATATGCTCCATCGCTACCAGTTGGAAGCGGCCGTGAAAAGCATCGGGGGGGTGGCATACAATTATGCCCTGCGGGGTGGGGACCTGCAACTGGAAATGGTTTCTCCCGAAGTACAGGGTGCCTGCCTGGAAACCATCATGGAGACCCTTGCCCCCGAATTCCTGGCCATACCAAAGGAGGTTCTCGCCAAGATCCCGCCCAAACCACTGGGATACCGGCGTGACAGGGAGAATTTCGCTTCACGCACGGGACTGACATTCGATCCGCTTTCGGCTGCCGAGGCTTCCGCCGACCTTACCATTGCCCTTTTATTGCATCCCCAGAGGGTCTCCCGGATTCTTGGCAATCATGCCGTGGACCCGAGGCAGCCCGAACTGGAAGTGCTGATCGACAAGCTCATATTCAATTCCTGGCAAACCATTTACGATGAGCCTTACCTGGGAGAGATACAGCGCGTGACCGACTACCTGGTTCTCCATCACCTGATGCAGCTGGCATCCGACCGTTCGGCATCCATGCAGGCCAGGGCCATCGCGTCCCTGAAGATCGATGAACTCGATCTATGGCTTAAAGGCCAGCTCGAATATACCGGGGATGTCCCCCTACTTGCGCATTATGCCCTGGCCCTGAAACAGATCTCCCACTTTAAGGAACACCCGGAGGAGTACGAATATGAAACCCCGCTCGATCCGCCTCCCGGACAGCCCATAGGGGATTGTGGACTTAATTATTAATGCCCATGGATTACCGTTCAAACAGTCTTTATAAGCTCTTTACACGCCTGCTGCGGTATTCGGGCATCCAGCCCGAGAAAATGAAGGAGTTCATGAAATTCGCCGTGGTCGGCGGTTCCGGTGTACTTGTCAATATGGGCTGCTTCTTTGTATTCACAAGATATGTCGGGATCCGGATCGAGATCGCCTCCCCGATGGCCATCGAGATATCCATCCTGACCAATTTCTTCCTGAACAATGCCTGGACCTTCAGGAAGCGCGATACCAGGGTGGGATTTGGAGGCAGGATCCTCCGGTATCACCTTGTCACGGCGGTTGCGGGACTGGTAAATTACCTGACCCTTCTCCTGCTGGCAAACGTATTCGGCATCCATGACCTGATCGCAAACCTGATCGGGATCATACTGGGCACCTTTATTAATTTCTTCCTGAATTCATTGTGGACCTGGAGGATCACGGATGCCCGGGACTAACCGAAAATTCAACCGGGTTCCCGTTGATTCCAGGTAAAAGCAAGTCGGAACCGAACGAGATCAACAGCCTGTACCGGCCCGGATCTTCGGGTGCGACCAGGGGTATTTCAAGGAGGATCTCTTCGCCGGGGCCAAGGCTTCCCAGGGCCGGTTGGGGCTCGAGGGTAAAAATACTTTTTTCCCGTTTTTCATTGATCCAGGAATACATCAGGAGAGGAGGGAGGTCGCAGTCGCAGTCCAGCGACACCACCTTAGAGGTCGGATTGCTGATCCGGATGGATGTCATGAATGACTGACCGGCTTCTGTGACAGGTTCTTTATTAAGTATATCGATCCTGAGGCGGTTGAATGAACAATACCTCCGGATATCATAATAGGGGATATCCCCGAATACGGTCGGGAAGATACGCATGCTGTCCCGCTTCGCCCCCCAGCGCGCAAGCATCACGTTCTTGCCTTCCAGTTCTTCCTCGAGCGGCCATACATCGAACTGGTTCCTCCGGTAAAGGACATTATTTCTGGTAAAAGCCTTTTTCCCGCTGTAGAACCAGTACAGGGAAGGATACTGGAATTTATTCATGAACACCACGGGCCGGTCGCCTGCAACCTCCTCTATCTCCGCCACCCAGGTGTCTTTATCATGGAAAATCCTGGAGACATGCGCGGGAAGCGGGAGAAAATTCCAGACCAGGTAGGCGCGGATCAGCAGAATGATTGGCACACTGGCCATGGACAGGATCAGGAGCCATTTCCTGAACCTCGGGTGGGCTCCCAGGTTAACCAGGGCCAGGACGACCAGGGAAGGGAAGGCTGCGGCCGTCCAGTGCGGTTCCACATGTCCCCTGACACTCGAAAGCAGGAAGAACCCGAAAAAGCCGACCAGGTTGTATTTCAGTATGCGCTCATAGGACCCGTTTGCCCGGCGGATAAAAGCAAGATACAGGAGGATGAATCCGACCAGGGGACCCGTAACCAGAAGCTGGTTGCCGAGGTATTCCAGTATCTGCCTGGGCTGAAAAGGATCGTTGCGACTGATAAGGTGGTACTGGAAGCTGACAAAATCGTGTTTGAACTGCCACAGGATATGGGGCAGGTAAAGGATCACGGCTACGGCGACGATGATCCAGAAGCTTCGCCTGAGCAGGAGTTTCCACCCCGAAAGGAGGGTGAAAAACAGGATCAGCAGGGCGTGGTACTTGCTGTACATCATCAGTGCGACCACGATCCCCAGCAGGAATGCCTGCCTGACCCGGTCCTCGACCAGGTATTTCTTCAAGAGCAGGAAGAAAAGGGAGGTAAAAAAAACAAGCGGGATGTCTGGCAGTGCAATAAAACCGGCTGCATGGAGGTGCATCAGGCTGATGGCAAACACAGTCCACATGAAGACCCGTGCATCCCTGGAGCGTTCCGGGATCAGGTGCCAGAGGATGTAAATGGTCCCGGCCCCCAGCAGGGAATGGAACAGTCGTGCGCCCATGGTGTTCGGGAACAGGCCGTACCCCAGCCTGATCAGCAGGGCCACCATCGGCGGATGATCAAAATATCCCCAGTCCATGAATCGTGAGTAGAGCCAGTAATAGGCTTCGTCCTCCATGATTTCCGTGTAGGCTGCCTGGAGGAGGTTGAGGATGAACCATGCCAGGGTGAAGAAAAGGATGGCCTTATTTTCACGGAAATGCTTTCTCATGCTGGTAAATCCAATTATCCGATTAATTTTGTTATATGCCGGCCTACACAAAAATGAGAAAATCTTTTTACATACTTCTAATGCTTCTCCTCTTTTCAGGTGCTGCCGGTGCGCAGGATTTTGAATGGAACGCCGGATTTGACGGGTTCCTGGACAACCGGGAGTATTTCAGCATCGAAAACCCCCAGACCATTTTCGGCGCCCGGCTCCGGGGGGAGATCGGGGGGAGCCTGAACCAGACCCACAGGCTGCGCGGGGGACTCAATTTCCTCTTCGAATTCGGCTCCGATCCCTGGGTTCGCAGGCCGGACCTGACCATGTACTACGAGCTTGACCGTGAACCCTTACAATTCTTTATCGGGGCTTTCCCGCGCCGCAACCTGCTGCAATACCCGCTCGCCCTGCTGTCCGATACCCTGGATTATTACCGTCCGAACATCCAGGGAGTCTACCTGGGTCTCAATAAACCCTGGGGCTACCAGAATGTGTTCATCGACTGGACCAGCCGGCAGACCGACAGCATGCCCGAGCGA
This sequence comes from uncultured Bacteroides sp., assembly GCA_964627835.1. GTDB lineage: Bacteria > Bacteroidota > Bacteroidia > Bacteroidales > SM23-62 > SM23-62. The sequence goes on along the minus strand of CAZVLG010000334.1, from coordinate 6,348 downwards.
TTCATTTTCGCCCAGTCCGGCGAGGCCCGCTTCGGCCTGTTCTATTACAATCACCATTTCATGATGGGGCACTTTGCCGGGACGGCCTCCCAGGTGAACCATCCGGTGAGGGATAACGGCGGGTTTGATCTGAACCTGGGAACCAACCTAAGCAGGCTTGTACCGCTTGACACCCTGCTTTTGAGTGTCGGAACCCTCGTGTCGCTTGACAGGGACCGCCAGATGGGCGATGCCTGGCAAACCCCCGCAGGATTTACCTTCAGGGGAATGCTCATGTGGAAGGGGCTGGGGCTTGAGGGGCTTTATTATACCGGCGAGGGACATACCTTCCTTTACGGCGATCCTTTTTACCGCCTGAAACAGTACGGAAGGCTGGATATCTTCTGGGCGCCCTTCCGCTCCGGTGCCGTTCGCGGAAAGATTAACTTCATCCTGCATTTTGCCCACGGACAGGTCGATTATTCCCAGCAGATCCTTCTCAGCATCGACCTGGACGGGATGCGCCCCGGCCGGTGAAAAAACCCGCCCGGACCGAAGAATTTACGTGGCTTTTGCTTATGCCAATGATTCTAAAGGTACGCTGAAAACTCAAGCTCCGGCTTTCGCCATCGTCACTTCCCGCTGCGGGAACGGGATGGTGATGCCTTCCTTGTCGAAGCGCAGTTTTACATTCCCCTGCCAGTCGAAGTTGATGGGCCAGTAATCCTCCTTCTTGCACCAGATCCTGACCAGCAGGTTGACCGAGCTTTCCGCAAGTTCCTTTACGGCAATGAAAGGTTCCGGGTCCGGCAGGATTCTCGGGTCTTCGGCAACCATTTCATTCAGTATGTCCTTTGCCTTCTGCAGGTCATCGCCTTAAGCGATCCCGAAGACCAGGTCCAGCCGGCGGGTTTCCTGTTGGGAATAATTGGTGATGGAACCCGAAGACATGGCGCCGTTGGGAATGGTGATCGTAACATTGTCCGGTGTAGTTAGAATGGTATTGAATACCAGTACGGCCTTTACCCTCCGCATCAGCCTCACAAGCCTGTTAATGACGATGATCCCCACGACCAGGAGAACGATGGCCAGCAGGAGCTTGGGCGCCCAGGCGAGCAACAGGTCCACCAGCTTCTCAAGGAATATCGATACCTTGTCAATGTATTCAGATGTATTTTCCATGATATTGAATTTTGGTTTCCGTTTAAACTGCGAATTAAGCTAAACTGTCAACATCATAGAAAAGATTTACACCATGTTATTACATATCATTGACGAAAGCCATATTATCACGAGGTTTAAAACTTGTATTTCGGAGATTGAAAAAGTTTGGTATTTTACCGGGTTGAAATATGTGTTGAATGGAAACCCTGTCCGGGAAAAGAAGTCTGAAGAAGGAAGCGGGACTGATCGTTTGCCTGCTGGCATACGGCATGGCCGGACTCATTACATGGCTGGTATACGATGCAATTTCCCTGTTCCATCCCGTCCTGATCGTGTTTATCCTCGATATCGTGGCCACCCTCACCATATTTCTTTTTTCTGTAATGTTCAACAATTCGAGCATTTATGATCCTTACTGGAGCCTTGTCCCCCCGCTGATCCTGTTCTTCTGGGTGTTCCATGAACAGACCCTGGAAGCCCTGACCCTCATGCAGATCCTTATTCTTTCGATGACAGGTTTCTGGTCGGTCCGGCTCACCCTGAACTGGATCTTACGGTGGAAAGGGATCAGGGACGAGGACTGGCGCTATGTTGCCTTTCGCTTCAAATACCAGGAGCAATACTGGGTGGTAAGCCTGGTGGGGATCCATCTTTTTCCCACCCTGATCGTTTTCTTCGCATGCCTCTCGGTTTACCCGGCCCTGGTCTTTCATGAGGGAAGCATGGGCGCGATGGAATGGATCGCCGTGGCGGCTACCTTTTCCGGTGTTATGATCGAAATGATATCGGACTGGCAGCTATGGAATTACAAGCGTGACAAAGCCCGGTGCGATTTCCAGAACACCGGGCTCTGGAAATACAGCCGTCATCCCAATTATTTCGGGGAGGTTTTGTTCTGGGTGGGGCTTTTCCTTTTCACCACAGGCATGGACAGGGTCTACTGGTGGACCCTGCCCGGTCCGGTATTCATGATCCTGATGTTCTACCTGGTCAGCATCCCCATGATCGACAAACGGATGCTGCGGCGCAGGACCGGGTACAGGGATTACATGAAGCGCACTTCCCCCATGGTTCCCTGGTTCCCCAGGAAGCAGGCGGGATCTTCCTTTTCTATTTTAAGGTGATCACCGCTTGTTTTCCTGCCCGTCGTAAAATTCCCGCAGGTAGCGGTTTTCCTCGGGAGTGAGGGGGCGGATGTTGAAGGGGGTATTGCCAGCCAGCCAGGAGTCCAGGATCTTTCCGTCTGAAAAAACCCCGGCCATAAAGGTCTCCAGCAGCCACTCGGAAGGCACCAGTCCCGCCTCCATCAGTGCCGAGCGTATCCCCTCGTTCATTCCCCTGCCTGCCTTGAGCGGAAAGTCATACAGGGCGGCGATCTTCGTCCGGTCCGACGGATCGTCGTACTGTTCCCTGCAGGTTTTCACGCTGGACGAAAGGTAGCATCGGCATGCCATGGGGCGGACCGGGTAAACCAGGCAGCTTCCATCTTCAAGGAACGGGCATGGATGAAGGTAATGAAGGAATTCCATGGCAGCCATATTGCGTGTTGCTTCATGCTTTTTATAGGTCCGGTCCCTCATGCCCTCCCTCAGCGGCTCCGGGACTTCATCCTGCAGGTACTGCTGGATGACCAGGATCTCGTGGTTGGAGGCCAGGACCGCCTGGTGGCAGCACCAGGAGCAGCCCTTCCGGCATTCCACCGGTAAGCTTTCCCTTTCGCAGCGCCTGCAGAAGGAATCCAGGAGCCCGTCGATGGATGCATAGGCGGAATGCATCAGCTGCAGCAGGGCTTCCCGGCTTGTCCCACCTGAGATGTACTGCCTGGCGAGCCGGTAGCCATCCTGGAAAAAGATGGTTGCGATATCTGAAAACTGAGTTGCCATTTTCCTCGAAGTTCCCGGATTGACCTGGACCTATCGCAGGGATGCCTTCGTAAAGAGGTGCTCAGGGATTTCGGTGTCGAATTCGATCGTTTCGATAATGAACTCGGTGCCGTCGCTGGTCTTCAGCATGTCCTTAAAAACCATCCTTCCCGGGAACCATTTGCCCTGCACGAGTTTGAAGTCATAGAGCTCTGTTTTCTTGAGCAGTTTCCCGCTTTTGGCATAGAGCTCCTCCTTCAGGGGAATATACTTTTCCTGGTCCATCCAGATCTTGCGGTTCTGGTAGGTCACATCGGGTGTTTTCGCGTTCAGCTCCACGATCCAGCATTTCACATTCCTGAGGTTTTCTTCCCCGATAACCACTGCATGGTAATTATCCTTGTAGGTGGCATCGTCCATCATATCCTCGTACGAGAGGTCGGATCCCATGACGGATTGCCTCAGCATATGCCCCGAGATCTGTATGGTCCGGTCCGTTGAAGGAGAATAGATCCAGAGCGCATCTTCCAGCTTCAGCATTTTTGTACCCGCCTCCCGTGGCGGGGAGAGGTACTCGGAATATGACTTTTTATCCCCAACCGCCCATGTCCTGGATTCGATGGTGCGGCTTGAGCGGGGACCGTGCACGATCATTTTGGAGGTCAGGACACGGTTTTTCGAAGACATGTTCCGGTCCATTTTTTCCATTACCTCATCACCGGAAGGGTATTGTGCGTTAAGCAGGCTGGCTCCTGAGAGCAATATTATGAATAGCTTTTTCATCGCTTGAAATTTTTAATTCTGTTTATAAATGTCATGCAATATCATTTTTTGCACCATGTCTGTCAGGTTTCGAGCTCCTTGAACAAGGACGCCGTTTTCCTTTTATATATCCCGATGCCCGAAAGCATGGTCCCCAGGGTCGAGGAGAACAGTCCCGGTATAAACCCGATGTAATAGGCCTCGGGTATGATCTTCGCGTAAAATTTACCGGGCATCATCATCGTGGCCCCCTTCATCATGCTGCCGATATCAATCCCTTTTTCCTGCAGCCAGTATGCAAATAACAATCCAATTATGGTGCCAAATGCCGAACCGACAAATCCGATCAGTGCTGCTTCGTAGATCATGCTTTTGTATATATGCCCTTTATTCTCACCTATGGCCAGCCGTACCCCGACCTCCCCGTAACGCCGCAATCCACCTATTAGTCCCGTGTTCCACAGCACAATAGACATGGCAAGAATGAATATGAAAACAACCACGGCTACTGCGTTATCCACAAGTTCGAGATACCCGCCCAGGAACTCATCCTGGTCAGTGAGTTTGAGCATTATGGGCGAATACTCATCCGCCGGATCGGAATATTTCCCGTTAAAGCCGGCACAAACCACGTCCGCCTCCTCGCTGGAATAGTAGCCGCCCGGAAGGTATCCCAGGATCTCGCTTGCCGCATCCTGCATGTCAAGGGCGGCCTGTGCATCCGATATATCGCAGATGATGGCTCCCCTGTCCATGACCCCGACGCCGAACCGTATGGTACCGGCGATGGTGAAATTATAGAAGCACATACTGCCGTACATGGTGGATCCCATCAGGGTGACCTCATCTCCCGGCACAACTTCCAGGTTTGTGGCGAAATCATCGCTGATGAGGATCTCGCCCGGATTTTCACAGAGCCGTCCCCTGACAAGGATGCTCTCAAGGTTCATACGTCCGGGTTCCCTGCTGCCGGGGCTGAGCATATCGATCGCAATGGCAAGGGTGGGTCCCTGGCTGCGGGTTTCCCCGTTTTCATCCGCAACATCCAGCAGGCCGCCGAACTGTGTCCGGATTGCCCATTCCATGTCGGGGTAGTCCTCCCTGGCTTTCTCCATCACTTCATTTACATTCGTCATAGCCAGGTCCGTCGGGTTCTGGGTCCTGTTATCGGCAAAGGCACGGGTCATGATCTTGACATGGCCGCTGGAAAAATTGGCGCTGAAATCAAGAAAATTACCCATTATACCTGTAAGGTAGCATACCAGAAAGACCGTAAGCATGACACCTGCTGCCACCACTATGCTTGGAAGCAGGCTCCGTTGCCGGTCACGCAATAATCCTTTGAATAGAAATCGTATCATTGTAATTTTCCTTTAATTGCCTCAGTCGGATTCATCTTGGATATCTTCCTGGAGGGCAGGTAACTGACAATAGTAGTTGTGATAATCACCAGGAGCATGACCGAGAGGATCAGTCCCACGCTGTAAGCCGGGTAGATAGTATCTGCGATCGGCAGTCCCATGGTATCCGATCCGGCAGGCATGGAATATCCTACCTTGGCCATCCAGTAAAGGAAGGGGATCCCGGGTATGGCACCCAGGATTACAGCCAGGATCGAGTGCATGGCACCCTCCACCGTAAAGAGCCTGACCACCTGTCCCCGCGTCATCCCCATGGCCATATAGGTGCCTATTTCCTTCTGCCTTCTGAATATGGAGAGTACCTGGGTGTCGAATATGGCCAGCATGGCCAGGAGCATCAGGATAACATAGAATACCGATCCGCCGGTTTTCTTCATCCGGATCATTGCGTTCATTTCCTTCAGCAGGTAATCATGGTCCCTCAGTATCCAGCCCTTTTCCCCGCCTTCCCAGGTATAGTCCTGGCCCATTACAATAAGCGTAGCTTCGCCGGGCATCTGGGTCATTTCCTGCAGGTTTTCAAGGGAAATCCACATCTGCCCGTTGCTCACCGCCGGCACGTCGCATCTGAACACATCGACGATCTTCAGTTCAGTGGCATCAAATGTGCCGTCCACATCCCGCCATCGGACCGTGATAAAGTCGCCGATATTCAGCTTGGTATCGCGGGCCATCGTCGACGCGATGATGGCCGGTATATCTTCGCCATTAAAAAGTAATTTGCCGGTAGGCAGTTCGGAGACCTGCTGCCGGGTATCGATTCCCTTGAGCAGGATGCTCATGATGCTGCCGCCGGGGTATATGGATGCCTGAGTTATCAGAATGGGCGCCATGTTTCCCTTTTCGATCTCCTCGTTGAAGGATCCGGGTATTGCCCTGTGGCTTTCCTCCAGTGTAAAGGGATCGTAGGGATCATACTCCTCGGTCCATATCTGTCCCCCCCCGATTTCCCATGCGATCATATCCCTCACGGCCATCCTGTCCCATCCGTCGATTATAGCGTACTGCCATATGATCAGGATCAGGATCACAGCAAGCACAATCACACTCAGCCAGGTCCTCAGGCCTGCACCGATGAGATTTCGCAATGCTAATTTTATTGATGTCATGACTTGATTTTTATATGGTTATGAGGTTTCGTCCTTTACGACCTTGCCGTC
>CAZVLG010000333.1:0-3219 GCA_964627835.1 uncultured Bacteroides sp. | reverse complement strand
CATCACTGGGGGAGTGAGTTACCATCACGATGGTGGTTCCCTCTTCATTCAGTTCAGTAAGCAGAGCCATGACCTCGGCACCGTTGGCCGAGTCCAGGTTACCTGTCGGTTCGTCAGCGAGGATCAGCTTCGGATTCGTTACAACGGCACGGGCAATGGCCACACGCTGTTGTTGTCCACCCGACAGCTGTTGTGGAAAATGGTTCTTTCGATGAGTGATCTTCATGCGTTCCATGACAGCTTCCACTTTTTTCTTCCTTTCGGAACCGCTCATTTTCAGATAGAGCAGGGGGAGTTCAATGTTTTCATATACAGTGAGCTCATCAATCAGGTTAAAGCTCTGGAATACGAATCCGATATTCCCCTTTCTAAGGTTTGTACGGTGCCTTTCCTTGAATTTGGATACATCCGTCCCGTCAAAGATCAGGCTGCCGCCCGTCGGGTTGTCAAGCAATCCGATGATGTTCAGCAGGGTTGACTTCCCGCATCCGGAAGGCCCCATAACGGCCACAAACTCCCCTCCCTGTATCTCCATGGTCACCTTGTTGAGTGCCGTGGTTTCAACCTCATCCGTGCGGAAAACTTTTGTCAGTTCTTCGGTTTTGATCATGTTCGTAAGTATTTAAAAGGTAATCTGTAAATATTCTAGTTTTTAAGTATCAATTTGTCAACATCCCCGAAGGTATCATAGGAAGATATGATTACCCTTTCCCCTGGTTCGAGTCCGGACAGGACCTCGTAAAACCTGGGATTCTGCCTGCCAATGCTGATGTCTTTTTTATACGCGAATTCCCCGCTCTCGTCGATGATATAAACCCATTGTCCCCCGGTGCTCTGGTAAAACCCGCCCCTCGGTATCAGGACCGCGTCCTTCGATTCACCCAATTCAAGTTTTATCCTCGAGGTCTGTCCGATCCGGATTGCCCTTGGAACATCCGCAGTAAAGATCATATCGACGTAAAAGCGGCCGTTCTGGACTTCCGGGTAGATCTTGGTGATCTTTCCGGGATAGGCAACCCCGGCAAAATCGCATTCGCCTATAAGTCCCCTGTTCACCCGCGCAATATAATGTTCATCGATCTCCACCCTGAGTTTATAGGAGTCCAGGACGTTAACGGTTCCGATCCTGCTGCCGTAGGTGACCACTTCTCCGACCTCCGGATTCAGGGAGGCCAATTCGCCGTTAACCGGGGCCTTGATATTCAGGTTATCAAGCCTGTCCTTGATGATCTCCAGGTTTGTATTAAGGCTGTTCACAGAAGTTTCGAGTGACCCGACCTGGATGTCCCTGAAAATGGAATCCTGGCGCTGTATCTGCTTGAGCAGGTTAATTTTTTTTACCGTGGCCTCGTACTGTTCCTTTGACTGATCGAATTCTTCCCTTGAAATAAGCTGATCCTGAAATAAAACCTTGTTGTGCTTGTATGCCCTCTCCTGGAGCTTAAGCAGGCGCTCGGTCTCAATGATCTGGCTTTCGCTGTTCAACTGCTGCTGCACCATCAGCAGCTTCGCGGTTCGGAGTTCGCTGACGGCCCTCGCCACATTTGCTTCATTATTGGAGATATCAAGGATAAGGTTAACATTGCTCAGGCGCATAATCACATCCCCCTTTTTCAGCATTCTCCCTTCTTCCAGCAGGATCTCTTCCACCCTTCCGCCTTCAATTGCATCGAGATAAATGGTCTGGATGGGCTCCACCGTGCCAATCACAGCTATATAATCCTGGAATACATCCTTTGTAATTTCGGCGATTGAAATTTTTTCTATCTCTACATTCAATTTGGAACTTTTGTCGCCGAATACCAGGGTATAAAAAACGAAAAGAAAAACAACGCTTCCCACAAAGATCCAGATGTTTCGTTTGCTGAAGAGTTTGTTCTTCTTCTCAATTTTGCGATCCATACCATCCATTGCCAGAGCTTTAAGAGTGTTCGCCGGGTAATTTTCATTTATTGTGCCAAATATTGTACGGCGCTGATAATATACTACTTACAATCAGATGAACCAGGAAGATTATCGATTGGACTGTTCCGTTATGCTACAATAATAGTACGAATCCGGACAATCAAAAAAATATATGTAAATTTGCCCGCAGAGCCGGGGGACCGAGTCCGAGTATGAATTAAAACCTCACCTGAATATGGTTACAAAAGTTGGGAAAATCCTTGCTGTCGATGATAATGAAGATATCCTGTTTGCGTTGAAATTACTACTGAAACAGCATGTTGAAACGATTACCACGGTTAATGATCCCGGTCAGATCCCTAAATTGCTGGCGGAGGAGGACTACGATGTAATCCTGCTGGATATGAATTTCACCAAGGATGCAATCAGCGGTCAGGAGGGATTTGACTGGCTGGCAAAGATCATGGAAATTGATCCCGAAGCCGTGGTATGCTTTATAACCGCTTATGGAGATGCTGAAAAAGCGGTGAAAGCCATAAAAGCAGGTGCAACGGATTTTATCCTGAAACCCTGGCAGAATGAAAAATTGCTGGCCACGATCTCTTCATCGATCAAGTTAAGGAGATCGCGCATGGAAGCAAAGGGACTGAAATCGAGGCAGCAGGAGATATCTGCAGTATATGACCAGCCTTTTCATGAATTCATTGGAAGCTCGGCTGAAATGCAACATGTATTTAATACAATATCAAAAGTGGCCGCAACCGACGCCAATATACTTATACTCGGGGAGAATGGGACAGGCAAGGAACTGGTTGCCAGAGCTCTGCACCGTAATTCGGCCCGTAAGGACGAAGTATTCATCAGCGTGGACCTGGGGTCCATCGCCGAGACCCTTTTCGAAAGTGAACTTTTCGGGCATGAAAAAGGGGCCTTTACCGATGCCAGCAAGATGAAGCAGGGCCGTTTCGAGATCGCCCATGGAGGGACCCTTTTCCTCGACGAGATCGGGAACCTTTCCCTTCCCATGCAAACCAAACTGCTTACGGTTATTGAGCGCAGAGAGGTGACACGTGTCGGCAGCAACAAGCCCATTCCGGTCGATGTGCGCCTGATCTGTGCCACCAATATCGATATCCACGATATGGTCAGCGATAATAAATTTCGCCAGGACCTTCTGTACAGGATCAACACTGTGGAGATCAGCCTGCCTCCCCTGCGGGAGCGGACGGGGGACATACCCCTGCTGGTCGATCATTTCCTCAAGATATACTCCAAAAAGTACAAGAAGAATATCAAGGGCATCAGTTCAGAGGC
>CAZVLG010000332.1:0-11281 GCA_964627835.1 uncultured Bacteroides sp. | reverse complement strand
AGGGAACTGGATCTGGGCCACTTTGCTTCCAAATCTATCCTTGATCGACTCAAGTGTTTTCTCAAAATTGGCTTTGTCGTGGTCGCACTGGTTGATGACAAATACGACCGGGATATTGTTCTTGTTGGTATAGCGATGGTGGACCTCGGTTCCGACCTCAACCCCATTCTGGACATTTATTACCATGACGGCAATGTCGCTGACACGGAGGCTGGAAACAACTCCGCCGATAAAGTCATCTGCACCGGGTGCATCCAGAATGTTCACCTTCTTGTCGGCATGCTCTGTATACAATAAGCTGGAAGAGATCGATCGCTGATTTTCCTGTTCGATCTCCCTGAAGTCGGAGACTGTATTCTTCTGATCCACATCTCCCTTTCTTGAAATGACTCCGCCTTCAAACAGCATAGCCTCTGCAAGCGTCGTTTTTCCTGAACCCGAATTTCCCAGTAAGGTGATGTTTTTTACCTGATTCGTCTGGTAATTTTTCATTGAGTATAGATGATTTAGATATATAAATTTCCTGCGATGATGCGCCTTATATTGAAGTACTTAATTACAGTCTGGAATCGGACTTGCAAAAGTAATATTTTTTTAAAAAGAATCAAGCTGCAACATCATTTTTGAATATGGCATAAAAATGGGCTCACGGGACATGTTAAAAAGTACTTAAATCGGAGGGCTGAAATTCGATTGAAACATCCGAAATCACTGTAAAATCATTGCAAAAACGGCAATCATGGAAAATCGCCTTAATTTTTATTGTTTTTTAAAAAAAAAGGATACCTTTGCGAACCGATTTACCAAAGTAGTATTAACCAATAAATAACGGCGGTTTTATATGCCTACAATACAGCAGTTAGTAAGAAAAGGAAGAAAGAAAAACATCGAGAAAAGCAAGGCTCCGGCATTGGATTCATGTCCCCAGAGAAGGGGTGTGTGCGTACGTGTTTACACCACGACACCGAAGAAGCCAAATTCTGCGATGAGAAAGGTCGCCAGGGTAAGGCTGACGAACCAGAAAGAAGTCAATGCCTATATCCCGGGTGAAGGCCATAACCTCCAGGAGCACAGCATTGTCCTGATCAGGGGAGGCAGGGTAAAGGACCTTCCGGGTGTCCGGTATCATCTTATTCGCGGAGCCCTGGATACATCTGGTGTGGAAGGGCGGACACAGCGCCGTTCAAAATATGGCACCAAGCGGCCCAAGAAATAGTCTATATTATATTATATATATACATGAGAAAAGGAAGACCCAAAAAACGGATACTGATACCCGATCCCAAGTTCAACGACAGGCTTGTAACACAGTTCGTGAACAACCTGATGCTCGACGGGAAGAAAAACATCGCGTACGGGATCTTTTACGATGCCATGGATATCGTGGGGCAGAAGGTGAAGGAGGAGGACAAGACTGCACTCGATATCTGGAAACAGGCACTCAGCAATATTACTCCACAGGTGGAAGTGAAAAGCCGCAGGGTGGGGGGCGCGACATTCCAGGTCCCGATCGAGGTAAGGCCGGAGAGGAAGGTTTCCCTGAGTATGAAGAATATGATCAGCTACGCAAAGGCACGTTCCGGCCGGTCAATGAGCGAGAAGCTTGCTGCAGAAATTATTGCTGCCTATAATCAGGAAGGCGGGGCATTCAAGCGTAAAGAAGATGTGCACAGGATGGCAGAAGCGAACAAAGCTTTTGCACATTTCAGAATATAAAATAAGAAAGCATTTGAGAGGGTTGCGGAAAATCCATGAACCAGGACCTGAAATATACAAGGAATATCGGCATTATGGCTCATATAGATGCCGGGAAGACTACCACGACGGAAAGGATCCTGTTTTATACGGGATTGACCCATCGCATGGGGGAGGTTCATGATGGAGCTGCAACAATGGATTGGATGGTCCAGGAAAAGGAGCGGGGTATAACCATTACTTCTGCTGCCACCACCTCTTTCTGGAAATACAATGACCAGGAGTACAAGATCAATATCATTGATACTCCGGGGCATGTTGATTTTACTGTTGAGGTTGAACGTTCTTTGAGAGTACTGGACGGGACGGTCGCTGTTTTTTGTGCGGTAGGCGGGGTCGAACCCCAGTCAGAGACCGTTTGGAGACAGGCCGATAGATACCGGGTCCCGAGACTGGCTTTTGTGAATAAAATGGACCGCGTTGGAGCGGATTTTTTTCGTGTAGTTACTGAGATTAAAGAAAAGCTGGGTGCACACCCTGTACCCATGCAGATACCCATTGGCTCGGAAGACAAATTCCGCGGCATTATTGACCTGATCGAGCGAAAGGCCATTGTCTGGGTGGAAGACGAGACCATGGGGATGAAGTACGAGTATACAGACATACCGGAAGATCTGATTGAGGAGACGGAAACCTGGAGGGAAAATCTGATTGAAGCAGTTTGTGAGCAGGACGATGAACTCCTGGAAAGGTTCTTTGAGGATAGAGAATCCATTACGGTGGAAGAATTCATGGCGGTGACCCGTAAGGCCGTTATCGATCTAAAAATCGTTCCTGTACTGGCAGGAGCGGCTTTCAAGAACAAGGGGATCCAGCGTCTGCTTGATGCCATCGTCGCACTGCTTCCGAGTCCCCTGGACATCGGAGGCGTTACCGGTGAGAATCCCTTCATAAAGAAAGAAGAAGACCGCATGCCGGATTCCGATGAACCGTTTGCCGCCCTGGCTTTTAAAATCGCCACGGATCCTTTTGTAGGCAGGCTTGCCTATTTGAGGATCTATTCAGGTGTTCTCAGGGCCGGGGACCAGGTACTGAACTCGCGGACAAGCAAAAAAGAAAGGATATCCCGTCTGTACCAGATGCATGCAAACAAGCAGAACCCGAAGGAGAAGATCGAGGCAGGGGATATATGCGGGGCCGTTGGTTTCAAGGACATCCGGACCGGTGATACACTTTGTGATCCGAAAAAGCCCATTACACTTGAAAAAATGGAGTTTCCCGATCCGGTCATCAGTATTGCCGTTGAGCCCAAGACACAGGATGATATTGAGAAAATGGGACTGGCTCTGAGCAAGCTGACCGAAGAAGATCCCACCTTCAGGGTACAGGTAAATCCTGACACGGGACAAACCATCATTAACGGTATGGGGGAACTTCATCTGGAGATTCTTATCGACCGGTTGAAGAGGGAATTCAAGGTGGAGTGCAACCAGGGGATACCCCAGGTTAATTACAAGGAGGCCATTACCCGCCCATTTGAATACCGGGAGGTTTTCAAGAAGCAGACCGGGGGCAGGGGAAAATTTGCCGATATCACCTTCAGGATCGAACCTGCGGATGACGATTCCAGCGAACTTCAGTTTTTTGATGAGGTTAAGGGCGGAAATATTCCCAGGGAGTTCATTCCCTCCGTTGAGAAGGGTTTTAAGGAGGCTATGCAGAACGGGCCGCTTGCAGGATATCCGCTCGACGGACTCAAGGTGACCCTGCTGGATGGTTCGTACCACGCGGTTGACTCCAGCCAGCTGTCCTTCGAGATGGCTGCTAAGATCGGATTCAGACAGGCGGTAAAGAATGCTGCACCGGTTCTTATGGAACCCATTATGTCTGCAGAGGTGGTAACTCCGGAAGAGTATATGGGAGACATCATTTCGGATTTTAACCGCAGGCGGGGACAGGTAGAGGGGATGGAATCCAGGGCAGGGGCCCGGGTCATTAAGGCCAAAGTTCCTCTGGCGGAACAGTTTGGTTATGTTACCGTGCTTAGAACACTTTCGTCCGGCAGGGCTACTTCAACCATGGAGTTCTCCAATTACGAGGAGGTGCCCCAGGAGATATCCAGGCAATTGCTTGAAAAAATTCAGGGAAAGACATTGTTTGCCAAGTAAAATATTGTTGTTAATAAATAATAGATGAGTCAAAAGATTAGAATTAAGCTGAAGTCGTACGATCATAATCTGGTTGATAAATCAGCTGAGAAGATCGTTAAAACGGTAAAATCAACCGGAGCGGTTGTGAGTGGTCCCATTCCACTGCCTACCCATAAAAGGGTATTTACCGTTTTGCGTTCGACTTTTGTGAATAAGAAGGCAAGAGATCAGTATGAACTGAGTTCATACAAGAGGCTGCTTGACATTTACAGTTCCACACCGAAGACCATTGATGCGCTGATGAAACTGGAACTGCCAAGCGGTGTAGAAGTGGAAATCAAGGTATAATAAATTAACAGATATAGCGATGCCAGGTTTAGTAGGCAAAAAGGTTGGAATGACCTCTGTTTTTAACGATGAGGGGAAGAATGTTCCCTGTACGGTGATAGAGGTTAAGCCGAATGTGGTCACCCAGATCAAAACAAAGGAGACGGATGGGTACAATGCCGTTCAGCTTTCCTTCGATGAAAAGAAGGAAAAGCATACCTCCAAGGCCATGGTGGGGCATTTTAAAAAGGCAAAGACCACTCCGAAGAAAAAGACCATTGAACTGAAGGGATTTGTAAAGGACTGGAAACCAGGGGACGTGATTACGGTGGAATACTTTAATGATGATACCTGGCTGGATGTTTCCGGGATCTCCAAGGGGAAAGGTTTTCAGGGTGTCATAAAGAGACACGGGTTCCGCGGGGTGAACGATGCCACCCACGGCCAGCATAACCGCAACAGGGCCCCGGGCTCATTGGGCGCGAGTTCCAATCCCTCACGTGTATTCAAGGGTATGAAAATGGGCGGGCAGACCGGTAATGCAAAAGTCAAGATCATCAACCTCCGCGTGGTCAGGATCATTCCCGAGGAAAACCTGCTTCTTTTAAAAGGTTCGGTACCGGGGGCCAATGGTTCCTATTTAATTATTGAGAAGTAATGAAATTATCAGTATTCAATACCGCAGGTGAGGACACCGGGAAGAAGGTCGATCTGAAAAAGGATATTTTCGGAGTGGAGCCCAGTGATCATGCCATTTACCTTGACGTTAAGCAGTACCTGGCGAACAAAAGGCAGGGTACGGCAAAAACCAAGGAACGTGCAGAGATTACCGGGAGCACACGCAAGATCAAGAGACAGAAGGGAACTGGAACCGCCCGTGCAGGTGACATTAAGTCCCCCATCTTCAGAGGCGGCGGACGGACTTTCGGTCCCCGTCCCAGAAACTATTCCTTCAAACTGAATAAGAAGGTGAAACAACTTGCCAGGTTGTCCGCCCTGTCTTACAAGGCAAAAGACAAGGGGATCATGGTACTCGAGGATTTTACCATGGAAGCACCGAAAACAAAGGAATTCTTCGATATCGGGAAAAACCTGAACATCGATCAGAAAAAATCATTGCTGGTGATCCCCGAACCCAATAAGAACATATATTTGTCGTCTCGTAACCTGGAGAAATCCAAGGTTGTAACTATATCAGAATTAAACACATACGACATCATGAATGCTTCAGTTGTGGTGTTTCTGGAGAGTTCACTTAACGTACTTCAAACGAGCGTAAATTAAACTGAGAGGAAATGGATATTCTATTAAAGCCTATCGTGACGGAAAAAATGACCACCATTGGGGAGGAAATGAACCGGTATGGATTCATGGTACATAAGGATGCCAATAAGATCCAGATCAAAAAGGCGGTTGAAAAGATGTACGGTGTTTCCGTTGAATCGGTCAATACCATGCGTTACGGAGGAAAAATGAAGTCAAGGTATACGAAATCCGGGATCATCTCCGGGAAAACGAAGTCTTATAAGAAAGCGATCATTACCCTCGCGGAGGGTGAAACCATCGATTTCTACAGCAATATATAAAACAATGGCGGTAAGAAAATTTAAACCTGTAACACCGGGCCAGAGGCGGAAAGTCATAAGTACCTTTGAGGAGATCTCACGGACCAGCCCGGAGAAATCGCTGGTGAAACCCAGAAAGAGTTCCGGAGGCAGGAACAATCGCGGTAAAATGACCATGCGTTACATGGGTGGTGGACATAAAAGAAGATACCGTGTGATAGATTTCAAACGGGATAAGGATGGAATGCCGGCTACCGTTAAGAGCATTGAATACGACCCAAACCGTTCCGCAAGGATCGCGCTGCTGGTCTATGAGGACGGGGGAAAAAGGTACATTATTGCTCCCAGCGGACTGAAGCTTGGACAGAAGGTCATGTCCGGCAAGACAGCATCCCCGGACGTCGGCAATGCCCTGACCCTTGGAGAATTGCCCCTGGGCACCATTGTGCATAATATTGAGCTGCATCCCGGACAGGGTGCCGCACTTGCACGCAGCGCAGGATCCTATGCCCAGTTGACCTCAAGGGATGGAAAATACGCTATTATCAAGCTGCCATCGGGTGAGTCAAGAATGATCCTCACCACCTGTAAGGCGACGGTCGGTACGGTATCAAATCCTGACCACGACCTTGAAAAATCTGGAAAGGCCGGAAGAAATCGCTGGCTGGGCCGCAGGCCCAGAACCCGCGGTGTTGCCATGAACCCTGTCGATCACCCCATGGGTGGCGGCGAAGGGCGTGCTTCCGGCGGACACCCAAGGTCTCGCACAGGAATGCTGGCGAAAGGTTACAAAACCCGGTCGAAGAAGAAGCATTCCAATAAATACATCATTGAAAAAAGGAAAACGAAATAAATCTGATACAGAATGAGCCGTTCATTAAAAAAAGGACCGTTTATTGATTTTAAGCTGGAGAAGCGGGTAAGCAATATGAATCAGTCGGGGAAGAAATCCGTGATTAAGACCTGGTCGAGAAGGTCCGTGATCTCGCCTGATTTTGTGGGCCACACCATTGCCGTACACAATGGCAACAAATTCATTCCGGTATACATAACGGAAAACATGGTTGGCCATAAGCTTGGAGAATTTGCTCCTACGCGGATTTTCAGGGGACACGGAGGCAAAGCCCGTTAAGTTGGATCAAAGAAATTAAATTAAACAGAGCATGGGAGTCAGAAAAAGAAACCGAGCAAATCAGATAAAGGAAGATAGGAAGAACAAATACTACGCCGTTCTGAAGAACTGTCCCACATCCCCCAGGAAAATGAGGCTGGTGGCCGACCTGGTCAGGGGTCAAGAGGTTAATAAGGCGCTGGATATCCTGAAATTTAACCAGATGGAAGCCTCACAGAAGCTTGAGAAGCTGATTCTTTCCGCCATTGCCAACTGGCAGGTGAAGAACGAGGGGGTCAGGATTGAGGATAGCCATTTGTATGTCAGCGAAATATCCGTTGACAGCGGAAGGGTGCTTAAAAGACTGCAGACTGCACCTCAGGGAAGGGCCTACCGGATTCGGAAAAGGTCCAATCATGTTACGGTGGTACTTGATAGTGTTAATCAAAACGAATCATAATAATTACATGGGACAAAAAGCAAATCCGATAGCAAATCGTCTGGGAATCATCAAGGGATGGGATTCAAACTGGTACGGGGGCAATGATTATTCTACCAAACTGGTGGAAGACAACAAGATACGTGAATACCTGAACGCCAGGCTGGCCAAGGCAAGCATCTCAAAGATCATCATCGAGAGAACGTTGAAGCTGATCACCGTTACGGTCAATACGGCCAGGCCCGGTATCATTATCGGCAAAGGCGGTCAGGAAGTCGATAAGCTGAAGGAAGAACTGAAAAAGATCACCAAAAAAGAAGTACAGATCAATATATACGAGGTGAAGAGGCCTGAACTGGATGCAACAATTGTTGCCAACAATATTGCCAGGCAGGTGGAAGGCAAGATCTCATTCAGGAGGGCCATAAAGATGGCAATTGCCTCCACCATGAGGATGGGCGCAGAAGGCATCAAGGTGCTGATCAGCGGCAGGCTTGGCGGAGCAGAAATGGCACGTACCGAACTTTACAAGGAAGGGCGCATCCCCCTGCATACCCTCAGGGCAGACATCGATTATGCCTTGTGCGAAGCACATACCAAGGTAGGCGCGATCGGCATAAAGGTCTGGATTTGCAACGGCGAGGTATACGGGAAGCGGGACCTTTCCCCGAATATCGGTATGAAAAGTGCCAAGCCCAAGTCAGGCGGCTATAAAAGCAAGAGAAGGAAATAATACTGATAAACCGATCAAAGGATGTTACAACCGAAGAAAACAAAATACAGAAGAAGGCAAAAAGGCCGGATGAAGGGGAATTCCCAGCGGGGGAACCAGTTAGCATTCGGATCTTTCGGGATTAAAGCAATGGAATCCAGCTGGATAACGGGTAGACAGATTGAAGCTGCAAGACAGGCTGTCACCAGGCATATGAAAAGGGAGGGACAGTTATGGATACGGATATTCCCCGATAAACCCATTACCAAGAAGCCTGCCGAGGTAAGAATGGGCAAAGGAAAGGGAGCACCCGAGGGTTTTGTCGCACCGGTTACACCGGGACGTATTCTCATTGAAATTGAAGGCGTTCCTTTCGAAGTGGCCAAGGAAGCACTCAGGCTGGGCGCTCAGAAACTCCCGATACCGACCAAATTTATGGTCAGGAACGATTACCAGGACCACATGAATTAATGTAAAAAAGTACAGCCGTGAAAAATTCAGAAATAATCGAATTGTCGGATAAGGAATTACAGGAGCGACTGGATAATGAGAAGGAATACCTGGCGAGGCTCAGGCTTAATCATGCAATATCCCCGCTTGATAATCCCAACAAAATTACAGAATCGAGACGGAATGTTGCCAAGATGCAAACCGAATTGACACGCAGGCGGAGACAGCCCAAAACTGAAGCCGAGAAAAGCTAAATCGCAATGGAAGAAAGAAAAGTAAGAAGAGAACGCGTTGGCGTGGTAATCAGCAATAAGATGGACAAGTCCATCGTGGTTGCCGTCAAGCGGAAGGTCAAGCATCCTATTTACGGGAAGTTTGTAAATAAGACTACAAAATATGTTGCCCAGGACAAGGAAAATTCCTGCAACATTGGGGACACTGTTAAAATCGGTGAGACCAGGCCACTGAGTAAAACAAAGAACTGGAGATTAGTTGAAATCGTTGAAAGAGCCAAGTAATCATGATACAACAAGAAAGCAGATGTGCTGTAGCAGATAACAGCGGGGCCAAGGAAGTGCTATGCATCCGGGTGCTGGGAGGAACAGGTAAACGCTATGCCTCTATCGGGGACAAGGTGGTTGTGACGGTGAAAAGTGCACTTCCTTCCAGCGATGTTAAAAAGGGCACTGTCTCCAAGGCCGTTGTGGTCCGCACCAAAAAAGAAGTCAGGAGGGCAGACGGGAGTTATATCCGTTTTGATGACAACGCCGTTGTCCTGCTGAACAACCTGGACGAGATCCGGGGGACACGTATTTTCGGACCCGTTGCCCGTGAATTAAGGGATAAATACATGAAGATCGTATCCCTGGCTCCTGAAGTACTGTAATTGTTAAATGCAGAGAAGATGAACAAGAAGTTACATATCAAACGTGGTGATACCGTGTACGTTAATACAGGGGAGTACAAAGGCCAGCAAGGCCGGGTTCTCGAAGTGTTCCGGAACGATAGCAAGGCAATCGTTGAGGGGATCAATATGGTGTCAAAACACACCAAGCCAAATGCCCAGTATCCCCAGGGAGGCATCATAAAAAAGGAAGCGCCGATCCATATTTCAAACCTGATGCTTATTGATGGCCCGAGCGGTGAACCCACCAGGGTCGGACGCCAGCTTAAGGATAATGGTAAATTGGTTAGGTATTCAAAAAAATCGGGAGAGGAGATAAAATAATGGACTACGCACCTACTCTTAAGAAAAAGTATAAGGAGGAGATCATACCTGCGATGATGAAGGATTTTGGATATAAATCCGTCATGCAGGTGCCCAAAATCGAGAAGATCGTCCTTAATCAGGGTGTCGGACAGGCTGTTGCAGACAAGAAGCTGGTTGACACAGCACAGGAGGAGCTTAGCCTTATCGCAGGACAGCATGCCGTTCAAACCCTTTCCAAAAAAGATATTTCCAACTTTAAGCTAAGGCGGAAAATGCCCATTGGCACCCGGGTAACCCTGAGGCGCGACAGGATGTATGAATTCCTGGAAAGACTAATAAATGTTGCTCTTCCAAGGATACGGGATTTCAAGGGGGTCAGCACGAAGATGGACGGCCGTGGCAATTTCACCATGGGCATCTCCGAGCAGATCATTTTCTCGGAGATCGATATTGATAAGATCAGCAAGATCATGGGACTGGAGGTAACCTTTGTAACTACCGCCAGGACCGATGAGGAATGTCTGGCATTGTTAAAGGAGTTTGGAATACCGTTTAAAAAACAATAGAATCGTATGGCAAAAGAATCGATGAAGGCCCGCGAGATCAAGCGGAAAAAACTGGTTGACAAATACGCTGCAAAAAGGGCGCAGCTTAAGGCAGAAGGTGATTTTGTGGGACTGAGCAGACTGCCCAGGAACTCGAATCCCGTTCGCCTGCACAACCGCTGCAAACTCACCGGAAGACCCAAAGGTTATATCCGGCAATTTGGAATATCCAGGATCACATTCCGTGAGATGGCTTCCGCCGGACTGATCCCCGGTATTAAGAAAGCCAGCTGGTAGCTGTTAAACTGTTTAAATTAATTATAAAGATGACGGATCCTATTGCAGATTATTTGACAAGAGTCAGGAATGCCATCATGGCCAAACATGAGGTCGTTGAGATCCCCGGTTCGAACATCAAAAAGGAGATCACCAAGATCCTTTATGATAAGGGATATATCCTGGGATACCGGTTCGAGGATGACGAGAAGCAGGGAACGATTAAGATCGCCCTTAAATATCATCGCGAGACCAAGGTGTCTGCGATCAAGTCAATGAAACGTGCAAGTACACCGGGACTGCGTAAGTATTCCGGTGCCAGAAACTTGCCACGTGTACTGAATGGACTCGGCGTTGCCATTATTTCCACATCACAGGGAGTAATGACCGACAAAGAGGCGAGGAAAATGAACATCGGCGGCGAGGTTCTTTGTTTTGTGCATTAAAAAGAGTAAAAGTAATGTCGAGAATTGGAAATTTACCGATAGAAATACCGGAGGGTGTAAGCATCAACATCGATGGGAGCAACCTGGTCAGTGTTAAGGGTCCCCAGGGAGAACTCTCCCAGCAGGTGCACCCCGACATCAAGGTTAGCGTTAAAGATAACCAGGTTATCGTAAGCAGGCCAAGTGATGGCAAGGAACACAAATCCATGCACGGGCTCTACTGGTCACTCATTAACAACATGGTTATTGGGGTATCGCAGGGATATGAGATCAAGCAGGAGTTTGTCGGTGTGGGCTACAGGGCGGAAGCCAAAGGCCAGCGACTGGAGATGAGCCTCGGCTATTCCCATGATAT
>CAZVLG010000331.1:0-1970 GCA_964627835.1 uncultured Bacteroides sp. | reverse complement strand
CCCCGGAGCAAGTACTGAGACTGAACCGTTTTATTGCCAACACCGGGGTTTGTTCTCGCCGGGAAGCGGATGAACTGATACGTTCCGGTTCCATAAAGGTGAACGGGAAAACGGTCACCGAGCTCGGAACCCGGGTAACTGCCTCCGATTCTGTCAGTTACCGGGGAAAACCTTTGAAGGGCGAGCGTAAAATATACATCCTGCTGAACAAACCGAAGGACTGCCTGACCACGGTCAAGGACACCCATGGGAGAAAAACCGTGATGGATCTTGTGAGCGGATGCTGTACCGAGCGGATCTACCCGGTTGGAAGGCTGGACCGCAATACCACCGGGGTACTCTTGCTGACCAATGACGGCGAGTTGGCAGATGCACTGAGCCACCCTTCCTACAACAGGAAAAAGATCTACCATATCCATCTGGATAAGGCACTGGATGCCGCGGACATGCAAAAACTCACGGCAGGGCTTGAACTGGAGGACGGTTTTATCCGCCCCGACCGGGTCGAGTATGTGGATCCCGGCGACAGGAGCCAGATTGGAATGGAAATCCATTCCGGCCGGAACCGGATCGTCCGGCGCATGTTCGAACAACTGGGATACAGGATCATGAAGCTCGACAGGGTGTTTTTCGCGGGATTGACAAAAAAGGGACTTTCCCGCGGACACTGGAGGCATCTGAGCCAGAAGGAAGTTGACCTGCTTAAAATGTGGGTGCCGCGCCAGAAACCCGGGAAAAAATCCAAACAACGCTAATTCCGGCTCCCGGTGACCAGATACATCCTGATCATACTGCTTTGTTCCTGCCTGCTTCCCATTCCCTTTATACATGCCCAGCAAATCGAGGGAAGGATCAGCGATTATCAGACCAGACGCCCGCTGGCTTTTGTAAACATCGTTTATACCTCCGCGGAAAAGGGAACCGTTTCCAACATCGATGGGGAATTCCGCATTGCTTCCATGGACGAGGTTGAATTCCTTAAATTTTCCTACCTGGGCTATCATACCAAACACATCCCCCTGGAAGAAATCCATACGGGAAAACCGCTGCAGGTAAGGCTGGACAAAAAAACCTATGACATTTAGGAAGTGAAGGTCCTGCCTGGCGTCAATCCGGCACACCGGATCATCCACCAGGTCCTTGAGAACCGTGACCGGAACAACCCGGAGAAAATGCAGTCTTTTGCCTATACCTCCTATTCCAAAATGTATTTCACGCTCGACCTGGACTCCATGTATGCAGATGCTCCTGCTGATGTATCCGGGACCGATTCCCTGTTCCTGATCTCCTTCAGACCGCTGAGTGGAAGGAATTTCGATGGACTGCAGGGCATCCTGCATATCAATTCAAACGGATACGCCATCCAGAATGTGATCGCAGAGGCATCCGAAAAAAAGGGGCTCTTCCGGATCAGGATACAGCAGAAATATGATTTTATAGAAACCCAGCAATGGTTCCCGGTACAGCTGAATACGGATATCATGCTGAGTTCCCAGAACGCCAAGGCGAACGGTATGCCCATCACCCTGGTGGGGATCGGTAAAACCTACCTGTCAGACATACGGTTGAACCCGCTTACACGGAAGGATGCCAATACCTACCTGCTGATCGACAGCATCGGTGAGGAAGCCAACCTGGACCAGGGCACCCTCGAAAAGGGATATTACGAATCGGGCCTGCTTTTCAACAGCCTGCTCCGCCAATGGATATTCGGGTACGGTCTCGGGGTCTTTTACCGCTATGGCCCTTATGCACTTCCCAAAACAATTGATAATTTTGCATTTAAATTTACCCTGCGGTTCAACCTTTAGAAAGGACAGGGAGCGACGGACAGCAGAAAACACAGGGAACGGATGAAACGAAAAGCAGGAAATGAAACATAAAGCTGGATTTGTAAATATTATCGGCAGGCCCAATGTGGGGAAATCCACCCTGATGAATGCGATGATCGGGGAAAATCTTTCCATCAT
>CAZVLG010000330.1:0-1594 GCA_964627835.1 uncultured Bacteroides sp. | reverse complement strand
TGTCTTTGATGATCCTCGGCACGACGGATTCCCAGCCGACGGACATCAGGTGGATCCCGTTTATCCCCTGTTTTGTTTTGATAGCATCGATGGTTTCCAGGGCTATCTGGATGCCGAGTTCCTCCTGGGCATCTTCCCTGGTATCCCCGAATTTTTTCATAATGTCATCCGGTACGGTGACACCGGGGATCTTATGATGCAGGTAGAGGGCCATTTTATGGCTGCGGATGGGTGTTACACCTGCAAGGATGTACACCTTGTCAAGGATATTCCTGGCATAGAGTGCCTCCAGCCACCGGTCGAATCCCCCGACATCAAAGATCAGGTTGGTCTGGAAGAACTGGGCCCCGGCATTGATCTTCTTATGTTCCCGGAGGGCCTGGAATTTCGGTTCGGAGGCAAAGGGCGATGCGGCCGCCCCCAGGAAAAGCCTGGGGGACTCCTTCATCTTCCTCCCGTCAAGATAGGTTCCCTCATCCCTCATCCTCCTCAGGATCCACAGCATCTGGACGGCGTCCACGTCGAGGATGTTGGTGTTGCTGGTCGGGGATGGACCGATGCGCGCACTGTCCCCGGTGATGCATAGGACATTGCGCACGCCCATTAAATTTGCGCCCACGATATCCGACTGCAGTCCGCTCCTGGTCTTGTCCCGCGCCGCGATCTGCAGCACCGGGTCCGCGCCCAGTTCCGCCGCCACCTTGCAGCAGGCCATGCTTGACATGCGTGGACTGGCGGAAGCGCTGTCCGTGAAGTTCACTGCAGCCACGTATTCCCTGACCATCTCGATGTCCCGTTTCAGTTTCCCGGTGGAAATCCCGAGCGGGGGAGCAACCTCTGTGGTCACCACGAACCGGCCACTGCGAAGCTGTCGCTCGAGTTCCGATATGGGTTCTTCATAGGCAGGAGGGTGGTACTCCGAATCCCCGTTCCACCAGTCAGGCTGACGGATGGGCCTGAACACGGAATCCCATGCAAATGATTTGTTGACCCGGTCCCTTGAGAACAGGCTTTTTAAGAATTTCCCCGTACCGAACTTCCGTACCTGCCGGACTACCGTTCCCCAGGTCTCCGTACCGACCTTGTCCCAGTCCAGCGGCGGCAATATCTCGAGCAGGATCTCCTCCCTTCCCATTTTATAGGCCCGTTCATAGATCCTGTACCAGATGCAGGGGCGTGTTTCGTCCACGTAACAACGCTTGGGCGAGGATCCTCCGCAGGGACCGTTGCGCATTCCCTTCGGGCATTCCATCGGGCATATAAAGGCGGTTTCCTGCAGGAGGCAGTTCCCGCACATCCTGCATCCGAACAGCGGACCCTTGATCCAGCGTTCGGTCTTTGCCAGGGTCCTCCGGCCGAATTTCTCCTTCTTAAATGGGAAAAACGGCGGCTGCCATCTTCTTCCCGGGGTGAATAAAGACATCTTAGTTTATTTATGTTTTTTCAATCCTGGTTTTCTGCTGTGCTCTGGTAATGTTCCACGAACCGCATTGCATAGTCGTCCCTTCCCAGGAGGAGATCCGCAGCCCTCGCCGCAGTTGTTATCTTCACCGGATTTGCTATGGGACAGGTGACCCCGTTGAAAATGGAGAGG
>CAZVLG010000329.1:0-18359 GCA_964627835.1 uncultured Bacteroides sp. | reverse complement strand
TCCACCTCGACCAGGGACAAGGTCATGGGGATCATCCGGAAGATGAATTATGAGCCCGACATCCTTGCCCGGAGCCTTGCATCCAGGCACCCACTGAGAATAGCGGTCCTCATGCCCTTCCATACTCCGGAGAACTGGTTCTGGAAGGAACCATTGACAGGCATTCAGAATGCCTGTGCCGAGCTTAACCATTTCAGGATAGAAGTACAGGAATTCCTTTACGATCAGTTTAAGAAAACGGAGTTCCTCAAGCGTGCGGACGAAGTGCTGAGCTTTGGTCCGGACGCAGTTATTGCGGCGCCCGTTTATAATCAGGAAACAAAGGAGTTCTTCGACCGTTGCAAGGAGAAAGGGATCCAGTTTGTTTCACTGAACGATAACATCCACCACCCGGACCAGGTATCTTATGTGGGACAGGATTCGAGGCGCAGCGGTGCAGTGGCTGCCTATTTGATGAGGAGCGGCATGGCAGGGGGGGACGGGCGGCTCCTCGTGGTCAGCATTGCCAGGGACAGGGATAATTACAACCACATCCTGAACAGGGAAGAAGGATTCCGGGAATACTGGGAGCCCCGCAACGGATCGCCCGGACCGGAAATCATCATGCAGGCCATGCAGAAGGATACCTATGTTTATATACGAAGGTCACTCGGGGAACTGTTCGATCAGTACAGGGATATCCGGGGCATTTTTGTAACCAATTCCAGGGTCTACCAGGTGGCCAGGTTCCTTTTCAATACAGGCAGGAAGGACATCATGCTGGTGGGTTATGACCTGATCAAGCCCAATATCAAATACCTGAACAACGACACCATCAACTTCCTGATCAGCCAGAAACCCAGGGAGCAGGGATACAAAGCCCTTATGACGCTTTTCAATGCATTAAAACTTAATAAAAAACCATCGCCCGAGCAGCCTATTTCCATTGACATCATCTGTAAGGAAAATCTATGTTGCTACCGGGTTTAATTTAACATCATGGAAAATAAAGCATTCGCAGAATTAAAAGACAAAGTATGTGTGATTACCGGGGGAGCCGGTGTGATCGGGTCCGCGATCGTAAGGGGACTTACAAGCGTCGGTATGAAAACCGTAATCCTTGACATCGTTGAAGAACTGGCCCTTAAGGTGGCCGCTGAAATGAAGGCTGAATCGGGTGTGGAAGTGTTTGGCCTGCAGGCCGATGTACTGAACCGTGAATCTCTGGAAAAGGCCCGTGAGATCATCCACAGGAAGTTCGGCAGGATATCCTACCTGATCAACGGGGCAGGGGGCAATTCCCCCAAGGCAACCACCCAGGTTGAAACCATGGATTCCATGAACAAGGGGGAATGGGAAAAGACCTTTTTCGGACTGGAAATGGAGGGATTCGACTGGGTTTTTGACCTGAATTTCAAGGGAACACTGCTCCCCAGCATGGTCCTGGGAAAAGACATGGTTGAAGACGGCAATGGCGCGATCCTGAATATTTCCTCGATGAATTCCTATAAACCCCTGACTAAGATCCCGGCATACTCCGCGGCGAAGTCAGCGGTAAACAATTTTACCGAATGGCTGGCAGTCCACCTCGCAAAAACAGGCGTACGCGTAAATGCCGTGGCCCCGGGATTCTTCCTTACCCAGCAGAACCGTTTCCTCCTGGTCGATGAGAAGACGGGGAAGCCTACTGCCAGGGGACAGAAAATAATCGCCAACACGCCTATGGGACGTTACGGTGAAGTGGATGAACTGCAGGGGACCGTGCTGTACCTGCTTTCGGACCTTTCCAGGTTCGTGACCGGGATCGTGATCCCCGTCGACGGAGGATATTCAGCATTCGGCGGGGTATAGATTGCCGTTGAGGACAGGCAGGTCCCAATCGCAGTCTTGCTGCAATGACGTTTAATATTTTTAATTTAAAGATATACCATGATATATTATCAGCGAGGATCGGAGCAGGATGACCTGGGGATGCAGGACTTGAGGGAGGGACTATTCAAAGCCCTTGACACAGTCGGTGCCCGGAAGAAGGTCCTGGCCATTCCTCCGGACTTCACCAGGAAACATTCCTTTGCCGGTCCACTGACCGGCCTGGCAGAGGATTATTACGGTGCGGCATTGACGGACGTCCTGCCTGCACTCGGCACGCATGTACCGATGACCGATGGAGAGATCAGGGGGATGTACCCAGGTGTGCCCGCAAACAAATTCCGCGTGCATAACTGGAGGAACGATATCCTGACCCTGGGAGAAGTCCCCCAAGAATTTGTTTCGGAAGTCTCGGGCGGCATCGTATCCTACGCCTGGCCTGCCCAGGTGAACCGGCTCCTGAAAGAAGGCGGATTTGACCTGATCCTGTCCATCGGGCAGGTGGTTCCCCATGAAGTGATCGGCATGGCCAATTATAATAAGAACGTGTTTGTGGGGACCGGGGGACCCGAAGGCATAAACAAGAGTCATTTCCTGGGTGCTGCCTACGGTATGGAGAAGATGATGGGACGTGCGGACACCCCGGTCCGGAGAGTCCTGAATTATGCCTCCGAGCATTTTGCCTCCGACCTGCCCATCATTTACGTGCTGACCGTGGTGAGCCCTGATGAAAACAGGGAGTTGAAGGTCAGGGGACTGTACATCGGGGATGATATGGATTGCTTTGAAATGGCAAGCGAACTTTCGCTTAAAGTGAATTTTGAGATGCTGGACCATCCCCTTGAGAAGGTTGTGGTCTATCTTGATCCCGCCGAATTTAAAAGCACCTGGCTGGGCAACAAGAGCATATACAGGACCCGGATGGCCCTGGCGGATGAAGGCGAGCTGATCGTTCTGGCGCCGGGGGTCAGGGAGTTCGGCGAGGACAGGGCCATCGATGCCCTAATCCGGAAATACGGTTACCGGACGAGTCCACAAATACTCGACTTCGTCGACCGGAACGAGGACCTTAAGAACAACCTGAGTGCAGCGGCACATCTGATCCACGGGTCTTCCGAGAACCGGTTCAGCATCACCTACTGTCCGGGCCATCTCAGCAGTCAGGAAATCGAAGGGGTGGGGTTCCGCTATGCCAGCCTGGATGAAATGCTGAAAAGGTATGATCCCGGAACACTGAAAGACGGGAAGAATATATTACCGGGAGGGGAAGAGATCTTCTATATCTCAAATCCCGCCCTGGGACTCTGGGCCTACGAGGGCAGGTTCGGGAAATAAAACCATACGATCACCGGGGATCCGGCATAGGGATCAGGCCTGTGAAAAAATTAATGTTTGAATCAATTGATTGAAGCGCAAGGGAAAATTAGGATAGTGGCGGACATTGACATCCCCTTCCTGAAAGGGGCCCTGGAGGAAGTGGCATCGGTTCTTTACCTTAAGGGGAAGGATATCGATGCGGCTGCGGTCAGGGAAGCAGATGCCCTGATCACCCGTACCCGTACACGATGTGATGAAAGCTTGCTGGGGGACTCATCCCTGAGGTTTATCGCCACGGCAAGCATCGGGTATGACCATATCGATACGGAATACTGCGAACGGGGGGGCATCGAGTGGACCAATGCCCCGGGCTGCAATTCTTCATCCGTGGAACAATACCTCCTGTCCACCCTGCTGAATCTCGCAGACAGCATGAAATTCAGGCTTGCGGACAAAACCATCGGGATCGTCGGAGTCGGACACGTTGGAAGCAAGGTCGAGCGGATCTGCAGGACCCTCGGAATGCAGGTCCTTCTGAACGACCCTCCCAGGTCCAGGCAGGAAGGCCCCGGGCAATTTGTGGACCTGGAGAGGATCCTGCGGGAGGCGGACATCATCAGCCTGCATGTGCCCCTGCACATGTCCGGTCCGGATAAGACCTACCATCTCGCCGATAAGCACTTTATCGGAGATGTGAAGAGAAACCCTATTTTTATCAATACTTCCCGGGGAGAAGTGGCCGACGGAAACGCACTGAAAAATGCCCTGGACTCCGGTCGCCTTACTGCCGCCGTCCTGGACGTATGGGAAGAGGAACCGGACCCGGACCCCGGCCTGCTTGCCAGGACAGCTATCGCAACCCCGCATATTGCCGGGTATTCGGTTGATGGGAAGGCCAATGCAACCGGTATGAGCGTGCGGGCCCTGAGCAGGTTTTTTGATCTGGGACTTGACAACTGGACACCGGACAGGCTCCCGGAACCCGAGAACAGCAGTATTATACTGGATGCGACAGGCATGCGCATCCAGGATGTATTGCTGGAAGTGAGCAGGAAGACCTACGACGTGCGAAAGGACGACGTGGCATTGCGTGAGGATCCCGGCCGGTTCGAAAGCCTGAGGGCATCCTATCCGGTCCGGAGAGAACCGGGTGCTTTCAGGGTGAAGATCCTGAATGACCGGCAGGGGGCTGGACCTGTCCTTGAGAAGCTGGGGTACCAGGTGCTCGTGGAGAGGTGCATGTAAGAAAATATGGATAATAATATGATAGAAAATAAATAGAGTTATTAAATGTAAAACTGTACAAATGGAAAAATTAGCAGACATTGGATTAATCGGTCTGGCCGTTATGGGCGAGAACATGGTACTGAACATGGAGAGCCATGGCTATACGGTGGCCGTTTTCAACCGCACCGTCGAGAAAGTGGATAAATTTGTAAACGGGCGGGGGAGCGGCAAGAATTTCATCGCCACCCACAGCATCGAAGAGCTGGTGAAGTCCCTCAAACGCCCCCGTAAGATCATGATGCTCGTGAAGGCAGGGGCCGCGGTAGATTCCTTTATCGAACAATTAATACCCCACCTGGAACCGGGAGACATCATCATCGACGGTGGAAACACCCATTACCCGGATACGAACCGGAGGACCAAATACGTGGAGGAGAAAGGCCTGCTTTATATCGGTACAGGGGTTTCCGGAGGAGAAGAGGGAGCCCTGCTGGGGCCTTCCATCATGCCCGGGGGCTCCCCTGCGGCCTGGACCCATGTAAAGCCGATCTTCCAGGACATTGCAGCCAAGGTGGAGGATGGGAGTCCATGCTGCGACTGGGTCGGGGAGAACGGAGCCGGCCATTTTGTGAAGATGGTGCATAACGGCATCGAATACGGAGACATGCAGATGATCTGCGAAACCTACCAGATCATGAAGGACCTGCTCGGAATGTCGAACCAGGAAATGTATGAAGTATTCAAGGAATGGAACGAAGGCGAACTGGATTCCTACCTGATCGAAATCACGCGCGATATACTCGCCTACAGTGAAAACGGTGAGGAGACGGTGGATAAGATCCTGGATACTGCGGGACAGAAAGGCACCGGTAAGTGGACCGCCATTACCGCCCTGGATGTGGGCATACCCCTGACCCTGATAGGAGAAGCGGTGTTCGCACGCACCCTGTCAGCCCAGAAGGATGAAAGGATTAGGGCCTCCAAGGTGCTCGGCGGACCCAAACCCGAATTCAAGGGAGACCGCAAGGCTTTCATCGAAGATCTGCGGAAGGCACTGTTCGCTTCAAAGATCGTCTCCTATGCACAGGGATACGTGCTTATGAGGGCTGCTGCGGCAGAGTACGGGTGGAAGCTGAACAACGGGGGAATTGCCCTGATGTGGAGAGGAGGATGCATCATCCGGTCCACTTTCCTGGGGAACATAAAGGAAGCATTTGATAAAAACCCGGACCTGGAAAACCTGCTGCTCGATCCTTTCTTCAAAGAAAAGATCGAAAGTACACAGTCGAGCTGGAGGAGGGTTGTGGCAACTGCCGTTGAAAACGGAATACCCGTCCCGGCCATTGCCACTGCCCTGAATTATTATGACGGGTACCGTACGGAGAGGCTCCCGGCCAACCTGCTGCAGGCTCAGCGGGATTATTTCGGCGCACATACCTACGAACGGGTGGACAAGCCCCGCGGGGAGTTTTTCCATACAAACTGGACCGGCAGGGGAGGAGATACGGCCTCTTCCACATACAACGTGTAAAATCTGGAATTCAGGGTGCCTGTATGAAAAGGAAATGCAATGCATCATCCGTCAATACTGATACTATTCGTACATTAGCAACAGAATCATCAACCATAACCGGAAAAAGAAAATATGGCTGTATTAAAGATCAAACAAGCTGAGGCATGCAAATACGCATGCCTGTCACTGGGTGAGGTAATGCTCAGGCTCGATCCGGGGGAAGGAAGGATACGGACAACCAGGGAATTCAAGGCCTGGGAAGGCGGTGGGGAGTATAATGTCAGCAGGGGACTCCGAAAATGCTTCGGACTTCCGGCCGCTGTCGTTACGGCATTTGCCGACAACCACGTAGGCCGGCTGGTGGAAGATTTCATCATGCAGGGCGGCGTGGATACTTCCCATATAAAGTGGGTGCCCTACGACGGCATCGGCCGCACGGTCCGGAACGGGCTGAATTTTACGGAGCGCGGATTCGGTATACGGGGTGCCCAGGGAGTCTCGGACCGGGGCAATACGGCAGCTTCCCAGATGAAAAAAGGAGACATTGACTGGGAACATATTTTCGGGGAACTGGGAACGAGATGGTTCCATACAGGCGGGATCTTCGCTGCCCTTTCCGATTCCACTGCCGAAGTGATCGAGGAGGCCATGATCTCGGCAAAAAAGCACGGTACCATCGTTTCCTATGACCTGAACTACCGGCCCTCGCTCTGGAAATCTGTCGGGGGACTGGAAAAGGCCCGGGAGGTAAACCGGAAACTGGCAGGGTATGTGGATGTGATGATCGGCAACGAGGAGGATTTTACGGCCTGCCTGGGACTGGAAGTGGAAGGAGTCGATGAGGACCTGACCGAACTGAATATCGAAGGATATAAGAAAATGATCAAAAAGGCCACGGAAGTATACCCGAATTTCAGGGTGATCGCCACTACCCTGAGAACGGTTAAGACCGCAACCATCAACTCATGGGGGGCCATTTGCTGGGCCGGCGGCGAATTCCACGAGGCCACACACCGCGTGGATCTGGAGATCCTTGACCGGGTAGGAGGCGGTGACAGCTTTGCATCGGGACTCATCTATGGATTCCTTACAGCCAACGATGCAGGCGAGGCCGTGGAGTATGGCGCCGCACACGGAGCCCTGGCCATGACCACGCCGGGTGATACCAGCATGGCCACACTTGCCGAGGTGGAAAAGGTAAAAGGAGGCGGTTCTGCCAGGGTGGACCGCTAGCCAGGGAACAGGCGGGCCTTGTTGCGCGCACTGCGTGGAGGAAATTAACCGATCAACAAATAGTTAACCATAATCTAAACTTCAAACCAATGGAATTACGTAAAGATGCCAGATATGCTATCCTGACGCCCACAAGCATGGGTACCAGGCTGACCCCGGCAAACGGGCAGCCTGTCCACTGCAGCGATCAGTTCCTGATGACGGCGACCAGTGCAGAAACCAATGTGGGGAGCGTTTCGTCTTACCTGGGACTCCCGGTTAAGGTGCTGACCACCTTTGTTAAAGGAAGCCCCATCGCCAGGCTGATCAAGGATAATCTTGCAGGACGGCATATGGATTACGAGGGACCCGAAGTCGAACAGGGAGGCCCCTGGGGTTACAGGCACCAGATCAATATTGCCGACAGCGGGCATGGCAGCAGGGGTCCCAGGGTCCATAATGACCGTGCCGGTGAGATCGGCCGGACCCTGAATGTCAAGGACTTCAACCTGGAAAGGATCTTCGGTGAAGAGGGGGTCCGGATCGTGCATATGTCGGGGCTGATCGCAGCCCTTTCACCCGAGACCGGTAAATTCTGCCTCGAGATTGCCAGGACTGCAAAAAGGCACGGGTCGCGCATATCTTTTGACCTTAACCACAGGGCATCTTTCTGGATCGGGCGGGAGAAGGAACTTCATGAGATCTTCAGGGAGATCGCGTCGGTTTCGGACGTACTTGTCGGAAATGAGGAGGATTTCCAGTTGTGCCTTGGCATTGAAGGCCCGGAGGCCGGGGGACTGGATCTGGCTGAAAAGGTTGAAGGTTTCAAGGGAATGATAAACCGTGCAAAGAAAGTATTTCCCAATGTGGAGGTATTTGCAACGACCCTGAGGGAAGTGGTGAGCACAAACCTGCATATGTGGGGGGCCATTGTCTCGGTCGGCAGCGAATGGCATATTGTCGAACCCAGGGAAATATACGTGCTCGACAGGATCGGAGGCGGGGACGGATTTGTGGGAGGTTTGCTCTATGCCATCCTGAAAGAATGGGAACCCGAAAAATGGATCCAGTTCGGCTGGGCAACCGGCGCCCTGGCGACCACACTCTATACGGATTATGCACAACCCGCGGATGAAAACCAGGTCTGGAGTATCTGGCAGGGGAACGCCAGGGTGCAGCGCTGAGGTACCCGGGCTGGCACTTGGCACAAGATACAGGCCTGATCTGAAGTTAAACGCTTAAAATTCTGATAACATGCATAAAATCATACGCTTACCTCTTCTGGTCCTGATGACGTACATGCTGCTGACGGGATGCAATAAAACACCGGTACTTTACATGGCTGGCGATTCGACCATGGCCGACAAACCTGCCGAAAGCGAACCTGAGAAAGGCTGGGGACAAATGTTCCCGCAGTTCTTCGATGAATCAATAACGATTGAAAACCACGCCATGAACGGCAGGAGCACCCGTTCCTTCCGGTACGAGGGCAGGTGGGATTCCCTTATGAACAGGGTGCAGAAAGGGGACTATGTCATCATCCAGTTCGGGCATAATGACGAAAGTGAATCAAAGGTTGGCAGGCATGCCCCGCCGCAGGAATATGCATACAACCTGGCTCAATACGTCCGGGATGTACGGTCGAAGGGAGCAACGCCCATCCTTGCCACGCCCGTTGTTCGCAGGAGGTTTGATGAGAACGGACAGTTCTACGACGTCCACGGGGTATACCCGGGAATCGTCAGGGAACTGGCTGAAAAATACGAGGTGCCGCTCCTGGATATGCATCGGTCCAGTGAACAATTGCTGATTGAACTGGGACCGGAAAAATCGAAGCAGGTATTTCTTCATGTGCCACCCGGCTTGTATCCGAAATTCCCGGACGGGGTTGAGGACAATACCCATTTTAACAGTTACGGGGCCACCCTTATGGCAAGCCTCGCCGTGGATGGCCTGAAGGAACTGGATATTGACCTGAAAAATTACCTGAAATGATCCGGGCAGGACATATTCAGCTTGCATTTGCATTCGTCTCGGTAATTCTCCCCGGCGCCTGTCAGGGTCCGGGAGATCAAGGTGGCGATGCCACCGATGTATCCACTGAACCGGCAGTATGGGCGGCCGATAACGGTGACGGGACCTATACGAATCCGATTCTTCATGCCGACTATTCCGATCCCGACGCGGTTCGTGTAGGAGAAGATTTTTACATGGTTGCCTCCAGCTTTAACTGCGTGCCCGGGATCCCGGTCCTCCACTCCAGGGACCTGGTCAACTGGAGGATCGTGAATTATGTATTTGACAGGCAGGTCCCCGATTCAGTATTCAGCAGCCCCCAGCATGGCAACGGGGCATGGGCTCCTGCCATCCGCTATCATAATGGGGAATATTATGTGTATTACGGTGATCCTGATTTCGGGATCTATATGTCCAAAACCGCCAATCCCAGCGGCAGATGGAGTCCCCCGCACCTCCTGCGGCCCGCAAAGGGCTGGATCGATCCCTGCCCTTTCTGGGACGATGATGGGAAAGCATACCTGGTAAGGGCCTATGCGGGCAGCCGCTCGGGGAGAAAGAGCATCCTGGTCATTCACCGGATGAATGCAAAGGGCACCCGGTTCCTGGATGATGGGGTGCTGGTGTTCGACGGGCATGAGGATCATCCGACCATCGAGGGACCAAAATTGTACAAGCGCAACGGATATTATTACATATTCGCCCCGGCCGGGGGTGTTTCCCAGGGCTGGCAAACCGTATTGCGATCAAGGAATATTTATGGACCCTACGAGGACCGGGTGGTTCTGCATACGGGAAGTACGAAAATCAATGGTCCGCACCAGGGGGCCTGGGTCGAACTGGGAAACGGGGAATCCTGGTTCCTGCATTTCCAGGACCGTGAAGCCTACGGCAGGATCGTTCACCTGCAGCCCATGGAATGGAAGGATAACTGGCCGGTCATCGGAATCGATGCGGACGGCGACGGCACGGGTGAACCGGTTGAATCCTGGCGCAAACCTTCCACAGCCTATTCAGGACAACCGGCCCGGATCCAGGCTTCGGATGAATTCGATTCACCCCTCGCCGGACTTCAATGGCAATGGCATGCAAATCCGCGTCCCGAATGGATGTTCCTCTCCGGAAGCGGGGGATATATGAGGCTGTACTGTAATTATTCCGGGAATGCCGGGACGAACCTCTGGGAGATCCCGAACCTGTACCTTCAGAAATTTCCGGCGAACGAATTTACGGTAACCGCCAGCCTGGAATTCAATCCACATCAGGAAGGAGACATGACCGGTCTGCTGGTGATGGGAATGAGTTATTCGGCCCTGGTCCTTGAGCAGGTCGAAGGAGCGATACATTATTCCCTGATTATGCACCGGAATGCACATATGGGAGGGCAATGGCAGAAGAGCGATCCTGTTGCCCTGGAAAAAAATAATGTATATTTAAGGCTACATGTATCGGATTCTGCTGTTTGCAGATTCAGTATCAGCGGGGATGGAGAGAACTTCGTAGATGTTGGGGGAAATTTCCCTGCGGTTCCCGGCCGGTGGATCGGTGCCAAGGTAGGCCTGTTTGCACTGGGGAATGTCCGGACAAATGATACGGGTTGGGCCGATTTCGACTGGTTCAGGATAAGCCGGTAATATTAATCACTTAAATAATAGTAACATGAAAAAGATTATGCTGATTTCCGCTCCTCTTTTAGTCGTATTCTCCTTACTGATTAATGGTTGCTGCAGCCAGCCGGAGGAGCACCTTTTCCAGGTAATGGTCAGTAATGAATCGGACCTGGCATTTACCGACCATCTTGCCGAGATCGATCTTGGATCCGGGGAAATTTCGATTCCCGATTCCCTGTTCGAAAAGATGGTATTGAGTTCGGATAAAATCCGTCCTTACCAGATGGTCGATGATGACGGGGACGGCCGCCCCGAGAAATTAATGATCCTGGTGGACCTGGAGCCGGGGGAACAGAAGAAGATCACGGCCGTGGCCGGTGAGTCGGCATCACTTTTCAGTCCCAGGACCCAGGCGGAACTGTCGGTCAAAACAGGCGGTGAATGGAAAGACAGGGTGTACATTGGGGGGGCTTTTGAGAATATCAATTACCTGAGGGTCCCGGACGAACATAGGGATCATTCTTTATATATACGGTATGAGGGACCCGGGTGGGAGTCCGATAAGGTGGGATACCGTTTTTACCTGGACTGGCGCAATGCCGTTGACGTATTCGGTAAAATGACGGAAGAAATGGTACTGCAGGATGTGGGACAGGATGGTTATGAATCGTACCATGAGCTCGGGGACTGGGGAATGGATGTCTTGAAGGTCGGAGAATCGCTGGGACTGGGATCCGTGGGAATCTGGGCCGGGGACAAAGCCAACCGGATTGCGGAGACCGATAGCATAATCTGCAGGATCGCAGCAAACGGTCCCCTGTACTCCGAAATTGAAACCGATTATTACGGATGGATGGCAGGTTCCGTGAAAACGGATGCAAGTTCTTCGCTTTCCATTACAGCAGGAAGCCGCCTCACAAAGCATACGATCAATACTTCCGAAGAACTTGAGAACCTCTGTACCGGGATCATTAAGGATAAGAATGCCAGGTTCCTGGTGCCCGATGCTGAAAAAGAAGGCTGGACATACATTGCCAGCTATGGGAAGCAGAGTCTTGCCAATGATAACCTGGGACTGGCGGTCCTGTTCCGCTCCGGCGACCAGCTTGAGATCACTGAAGATGCCCACAGCAATGTGGTGGTCCTGAAACCATACGGAAAGACATTGACCTATTACTTCCTGGCAGCCTGGGAAAAGGAGCCGGGAGGTATTACAGGCGAGGAAGAATTTGTTCGGTATCTTGAAGAAACGCTGAAGCGCCTGGATAATCCCCCCGCAGTGAGCCTGAATCCTTAATTCATTTACGAGAAACTCAATTGACATGAAAAAATATCTTTTACTGATCCCGGTTCTGCTGCTTTTAACGACCCAGTTCTCCTGCAGGCAGAATACCCAGGTTGACGGTTCTGCCGGGCTGTGGTCGGTCCGCATGGCAGATGCCGTTATGACACGTTACGACAGCCTGGTAAACTACCTGGATCCTCCCCGGATCAGTTGGTCGTACGACTGGGCCATGCTGGGACAGGCCATTGCCAGGCTCGATACCCTGGATCAAAAATATGCGGATTACCTGGCCGATTACATGAATTATTTCGTACAGGAGGACGGAACGGTGAAGATGTATGCAATATCGGAATACAACCTGGACCGAATCAATCCGGCGAAGGGTCTTTTTACCATGTACCGCTATACGGGCGATGAGAAATACCGGGCGGCCATAGAGCCTTTCATGCAGCAGCTGGCCGGTCAGCCGCGGACCCACACCGGGGGATTCTGGCACAAGAAGGTCTACCCCTGGCAGATGTGGCTGGACGGGATCTACATGTCATCCCCGTTCATGGCCCGGTATGCTGCGGAATTTAACCAGCCTTCCTGGTTCGATACCGTTGTTCACCAGGTCACCCTTATCCATTCGAAAACCCTTGATCCCTCTACCGGTCTTCTGTACCATGGATGGGACGAGAGCAGGGAGCAGAAATGGTCGGATCCGGAAACCGGACTTTCCCCTCATTTCTGGGGCAGGGCCGTCGGCTGGTACATGATGGCACTGGTGGATGTGCTGGAGTACATGCCTGAAGATCATCCCGGCTACGCCGAAATTAAGGAGATTTTACAGAACCTGTCAAATGCGCTGTTAACCTTCAGGGATAAACAGGAAGGCCTCTGGTACCAGGTACTGGACCAGGGCGGAAGGGAAGGCAATTACCTGGAAACCAGCGGTTCGATCATGTTTACCTATGCCTTTGCCAAAGGAGCGCGATTGGGATTTCTGCCCCCTGAATTCCACGAAATAGCAGAAGATTGCTTTGAAAGCATCCTTGCCTATTGCGTGATTACCGATGAAGATGGACTTCCGACCCTGAAACATACCTGCCATGGCGCGGGACTGGGAGGTAACCCTTATCGTGACGGGAGTTATGAATATTACATCGGGGAAGGTACCAGGGATAATGATCCCAAGGGACTGGCCCCCTTTATAATGACGGCAATTGAATTGGGCAGGTAGCAAATCAGATTTATAAGCACGAATAATTAATCATTTTATATAAAACGTAATTCACATGAACCTGAGAAGAATCTTTATCCTGGCCATCCCGTTCGGCCTCCTGTTCGGGCAGGCCTGCAAACAGATGCCGGCCGTACGTGTTGCACATGATCAGTTTGAGGTGAAACAGCCCGTCTTCCCGGAAAGGGAAATCACGATCACCGAATTCGGGGCAGTGAGCGACGGCATCCACCTTAACACGGAAGCGATCAACCAGGCAATATTGTCCTGCAGCGAGAAGGGAGGCGGGAAAGTGACCATCCCGGCAGGAATCTGGCTTACCGGGCCAATTCAGTTGCAGGATAATGTCAACCTGCACATCGAACAGGGGGCCCTGGTCGTCTTCAGCAGGGACTTTGACCAGTATCCCTTTATTACTACCTATTTCGAGGGCAGGCAGGATTACAGGGCCATGCCTTTGCTTTATGGGAAAGGACTGGAAAATATCGCCATTACCGGGAAAGGGGTATTCGATGGATCCGGGGATGCCTGGAGGCCGGTGAAAAAGATGAAAATGACCGCATCCCAGTGGAGGGAGCTGGTACGTTCCGGGGGTGTAGTTGATGAGGCTGGCAGCATGTGGTTCCCGAACCAGGCTACCTATGATGCCCATGTTGATCCCGGACACTACCGCTCACCCGACATGCCGGAAGAGGAAAGGCAAAAGGCCAAAGCTTTTTTCAGACCACCCCTTGTACAGCTGGTCGAATGTAAAACGATCCTCCTCGATGGCCCGGTTTTTGAGAACTCACCCGGCTGGTGCATTCATCCCATGATGTGCGAGGACCTGACGGTCGATGCCATTACGGTTAAGAATCCCTGGTACGCCCAGAATGGTGATGGCATTGATGTGGAATCATGCGTAAACGTCATTATAAGCAACTCGAGTTTTGATGTAGGCGACGATGCAATCTGCCTGAAATCCGGTAAAGACAAGGAAGGAAGGGAAAGAGGGAAACCCACCCGGAATGTTAACGTTGATAACTGCGTTGTTCATCACGGTCACGGGGGATTCGTGGTCGGGAGTGAAATGTCCGGCGGGGTTAAGGATATATGGGTCAGCAATTGCACATTTATCGGGACAGATGTAGGCCTTCGGTTTAAAAGTACCCGCGGAAGGGGAGGGGTCGTGGAAAACATCCATATTGAAAACATCCGGATGATCGACATTGCAAGAGACGCGGTGATCTTTAATCTTTTTTACCAGGGACTTGCACCTACGGAAATGACAGGCGATCCCGGCAGTGAATCCGTCCCCGTCGTACCGGAAGTCACGGAAGAAACCCCGGAATTCAGGAATATCGTTATGAGTAATATTTATTGTGTTGGTGCGGAGCGCGCAGTCAACATCATCGGGCTCCCGGAAATGCCGGTTAACAACATCCGGATAGAAAATTCCGTTTTCAGCGCCAAACAGGGAATACACTGTTTCAATGCCAGAGCACTTGTACTGGATAACATTACGGTGCAGACCGAGGGCCACCCGACCCTGAATATGGTCAATGTGGCGGGAATGGAAGCCGCTTCCATCAGCGGCAACGATCCAACCCTCTTGCAGCTGCGTGGATCTGCAAGCAGTGATATCCTGATCCGCGGGGAAGATGAAGAGGGGATCAGGCAGAAGATATCAATGGGAGAGGAAGTGGACCCCGCTGTGTTGAGGATTGAAGGGATCAATCAGTAATCATCCCTGCCCTCCTCTTGAAAGGTGCGGAAGCAACCCCTTGTAAGTAATTACAGTCTTACAATAATATTATTATATTTTCTTTAAATCCTTTTCAAGCAAATGTCAGACAACGAAGGCAAGTTTAGCAGGAAATCCTTGTGCGTGAGTGTTTTTATGATCCTAATTACAACCGGCCTTCTGGCGCAGGCTGACACTCTCAGGATAAACGAGTTCATGGCTCTGAACCGGTCCACCCTGACGGATGAGGATGAGGAGTACTCTGACTGGATCGAGATTTATAATCCAACAGCAGGAGCCATTGACCTGAATGGATGGTCCCTGACCGATGACCAGGAAATTCCCCGGAAGTGGGAATTTCCTTCTGGACTAATAGGTCCGGGTGAATACCTGCTGGTGTTCGCCTCGGGCAAGAACAGGATTGTATCCGGGCAGGAACTCCATACTAATTTCAGGCTGGAGGGGTCCGGGGATTACCTGGCTTTTCTCAATCCCGGGGGAGCAGTCATAAACGAGTTCAGTCCCCGGTACCCCGAACAACAGACTGACTTTTCCTACGGCTTGCTCGGTCAGGATTTCGTGGAATTCCGGGTTCCTACCCCGGGAACCGAGAACCTGGAAGAAGGCAGCCTTTTGCCTGCACCGGCATTTGATGTGCAGCACGGACTTTTTGAGAGTCCCTTCGACCTGCAGCTTTCCACAGGCATTCACGATGCGGACATTTATTATACTACAGACGGCAGTACACCCGACGATCAATACGGCACCCTCTACACCTCGCCGATACATATCGGGACGACTTCCGTCATCAGGGCCGTTTCCGTTACCGGTAACGGGATACCCGGGAGGGTGGCGACGCAAACCTATATTTTCCCGTGTGATGTGATTCATCAGCCGAACAATCCACCCGGATACCCTTCCGAGTGGGGTCCGTATACGGCCATTTCCGGAACCGCCATTGCGGATTACGAAATGGATCCTGAAATGATGGCAGATCCGGCTTTTGCACAGAAAGCAAAGGATGCACTCGCAGCCCTGCCTACCATATCCCTGGTATCCAATAAGGATAATTTCTTTTCCCTGGAACTCGACGAGGAAACAGGGGGTATCTATATTTACACCGGGGCACCGGGAGGTGCGGATTACGTGGAAGGCAGGGGATGGGAGCGACCGGTTTCCTTTGAGTACTTTGATCCTACGGATTCCCTGTCGATCCAGGTGGATTGCGGGGTCCGGCTGCAGGGCGGCCATTCCCGCAGGCCGGAAAAATGTCCGAAACATTCATTCCTGCTTGTATTCAGGGGCGAATACGGTGCATCCCGGCTGAACTTTCCCATCTTCCGGGACGAGGATGCGGCCCAGAGTTTCAATAACCTGATCCTGAGGGCCGGGTTCGGTCTTTCATGGGTGCACCACAGCCACGGAGAAAGAGTAAAGGCAGATTATATCCGGGATGCGTGGACCAAGGACTCGCAACGGGCCATGGGGCATCCTTCGAGCCGCTCGATATACGCCCACCTTTACATTAACGGCATCTACTGGGGCGTCTATGCTCCTTCCGAACGGCTTGATGCGGAATTCGGCGTATCCTACCTGGGTGGCAAAGAAGAGGATTACGATGTGATCAAGGATTACACGGAAATTTCGGACGGGGAGATCACTGCCTGGAACAATATGATGGCGATGGCGAATGCGGGACTTGAATCAAACGATGCATACCAACGAATCCAGGGCAACAACCCGGACGGAACCCAGAGCGGCGAGTACGAGAGCATGGTGGACGTGGTGAACCTGGCCGATTACATAATGGTCAATTTTTACGGCGGCAACACGGACTGGGATCATCATAACTGGGCGGCTATCCGGAACCGTGTGGATCCGGACAGGGGATTCAGGTTCTTATGCTGGGATGCAGAGCATATGATCAAAACTACCGGCATAAATGTAATCGGTATGAACAACGATAACTGTCCCTCGAGGGTTTTTCAGCAACTGGCCCTGAACGAGGATTTTAAAAGGCTTTTTGCCAACCGTGTACAGAAGCATTGCTACGATGTGGGACTGCTGGCACCGGCCCAGACCGCGCAGCGGTACATGGACCGCATGAATGTAGTGGGGGAGGCGCTGGATGCAGAAGCAGCAAGATGGGGCGATTACCGCCGCGATGTGCATCAGTACCAGACCGCCGGGCCCTTCGATCTTTATTCAAAGCAAACCCACTGGCTGCTGGAAAAGGACTATATGCTGAACACCTATTTCCCTGAGCGGACCGAAATATTCCTGGACCAGCTAAGGTCCGGGGGACTTTTCCCCGAAACCGAGGCCCCGGTCATGCGGATAAATGACCAGGACCTTACCCAGAGCATCATTACAGCCGGCGATGTCCTGACGATGTCCGCTGACCAGGGGATCATATACTACACGGATAACGGCAGCGACCCGGCCGGCTGGACGGAATCGGGTGATGCCGAAACCACCATCCTGGTCCCATTCGGCGCAGAAAAACGGGCACTCGTGCCAAAATCGGATATCGGGAGCACCTGGAAAAGCGACCCGGGGTTCGACGATTCGAACTGGCAGTTATGCCAGGGCGGACCCGGAGGCGTGGGATACGAAGGCGGAACGGGCTACGAGAACCTCATCACCCTGGACGTGTCCGCGGATATGCGAAGCGGAGGGGTAAATCCGAATACAAGCTGCTACATCAGGATCCCCTTTACAGTCAGTGCGGGTGACCTGGCCGATCTCAAAACCCTATTGCTAAGTGTCCAATATGACGACGGATTCGTGGCATACCTGAACGGGAACAAGGTTGCCGAAGCCAATGCCCCGGCCTCCCCGGCCTGGAATTCTGTTTCCTCGGGTTCGCACGAAGCCGGTACGGCCGAAATATTCAATATTTCAGCCTATATCCAGTTCCTGACAGCGGGCGATAACCTGCTTGCCATCCAGGGTTTCAATACCAACCTGACAAGTTCCGATTTCATCGTCTCCGCAGAACTCAGTTCCACCGACCAGGAACCCGCTCCGGTTTCAGAGGATGCCATCATGTATTCCGGACCCATCACCTTGGACCAGTCCGGCCGTATACGGGCCCGTGCATTTGCCGACGGCGAATGGAGCGCCCTGAACGAGAAGTTTTTCACCATCCCGGATGATTTCAAGGATCTAAAGGTAACTGAGATCAATTATCATCCATTGGACCAGGATGCCATCAACGGAAGGAATTTTGAATTCATCGAGCTTAAGAACACCGGAAACTCCACACTCGATCTCGGGGGACTCCGGTTCATCGACGGCATTGAATACACATTTCCTGAAGAAACTGCACTGGGACCGAAGGAGTTTGTTGTTCTTGCCGCCGACAGGCAGCATTTTTACGACCG
>CAZVLG010000328.1:0-2992 GCA_964627835.1 uncultured Bacteroides sp. | reverse complement strand
GGGATATAACAAGGTTTTTCACCTGGTAATGAAATATTTCCTGGATCCCGGCGGTCTCGATAAATCACTCCAGGATGTGCTCGGGGTATTCTATGGTGTCAGGGACGGGGATCCGTTCGATACGGCCCTACGGGAAAATTTTGGCATAAGCGTGAATTCTTTTGAAGATGAGTTTTATGACAGGATGAAGGCATACCTGGATGCTGAATTTATTCATAACCAGGATAGTATCTAAAGCGATTTTCTGAGAGTTTTCCAAAAGATAAGGTTGATGCGGGGGACCAAGTCATAAAATTGTCATAATTTCATACCTTGATCACGGGGGAAGGGCTTTCCGGTGCGGATCGGGGACAGGCATGATTATACGAGTCCTGACAAATGCCGGTACAGCCTGGTGACGGGATGTCCCGGGCCATCGTGATGCAACCAGAGGTGATGATATTCGGAACCCTAAAATACATGCATATGAAAATCAAGCTTTCAGCCGTCCTTGTAATCCTGATTACCGGTGTGGTAGCCTGTACCTTTTCAAGGGCACAGATCGGTACGCGTTTCCCCTCGGAGCGGAAAGTTGTGGTCGATACCATTACCGGCGCGGAACTTATCTTTTTAACCAGCACCCCGGCAGGAGACTCCAAGATCTACCAAACCCATAACCAGTGGACATCGGACGGGCAGTGGATTATCTTCAGGTCCAGGCGGGTCCGGCGCGAAGCCATGGCGGTCAACGAGCAAACCGGTGAAATGGTGCAGGTAACCGAAGGCGGCTACAGGGGCTCATTGAACGTGGCGCGGAAATCAATGAAGC
Source organism: uncultured Bacteroides sp. (assembly GCA_964627835.1). GTDB lineage: Bacteria > Bacteroidota > Bacteroidia > Bacteroidales > SM23-62 > SM23-62. Next base: position 2,184 of record CAZVLG010000328.1, on the reverse strand, counting down.
TGTATTTTGCAAGGGGGTCCGGGACAGGCTCGGACAAGGATGCTGTGCAGGTTGTCGAAGTTGACCTGGAAAAACTGTTCGCCGACAGCAAGGCAGGTACCCTGCAGGGGGAATCTGCCTACCAGCGCATATGCGGGACCATTCCCGGATCAATGCAGGCTAGGGGGGATATGACCCTGGATGCGGATGAACAATGGGTCTGGTTCCGGGTGGGCCGCACGGAAGCTGCAAAACATCTGCCCGAGGGAACAAAGATAGAGGGATCATTTGGTCCCCGGAACATGGGGGCCGGCCCTTCCGGCATTGCCGGAATGAACATTATGACGGGTGAGGTCAAATACGTTCTCTCCCTTCCGTTTCAGGTTGGGCATATACAAAGCAATCCATGGGTGCCCGGTGAGATAGTTTTCTGCTGGGAGACAGGGGGGAAATCTCCTCAGCGGACCTGGATTGTAAATTCCGACGGGACCGGGCTCCGGCCGCTTTATCCCGAATCACCCTATGAGTGGGTGACCCATGAAGCCGTTATCTCCCGGGATGAAGTTGCCATTGCCATTCTCGGGCACCGCAAAATCCCTGTTTCATCAGCCGCCGACAGTTTGCGGAACCTGGTATCGGACAGGTTCAATCCCGGCCAGGAACCCGAATGGGGCCCCTGCGGCACACGGGAAAAACCTACGGGACTGGGCATTGTCAATATCCGGACGCGTGAAATGACCATTGCCGGACAAATACCTTACGGAAGCGGGTTCTGGCATGTTACCGGGTCGCCTGACGGACGTTTTGCAGCCGGGGATAATTTTGCCAGGGAAATCTACCTGATTGACCGGCGTACGCATGAAATGATGCTGCTTTCGGCCGGTCACAAACGGACCGCCGCCGACCACCCGCATCCCACATTCAGTCCCGATGGAAACCGGATACTTATCCAGTCGGCCATGCTGTCGGGAAACGGCCGTTCCATGAACCTTTGCATTATCCCGGTTCCGGATGAATGGTTGAAAATACATTAAACCGGAATACAGCAACTCCTAGTATTCATACCTGTCAAAATAATCAATGACCAGGTCATCCGGTAAGACCCCGATAGTCAGGATGAAAAAGGTCAGCGCTTTGGTACCGGGTTCCAGATGCCCTCCCACGACACTGTTCTCATCAGCTAAGGTGATGTGTGCATGAACCCTGCCGCTGAAGATGTAACCCTGCACAGCAATCAGATCCATGGCGACAGAGGCTTTCGGATATTCCTGGGCCGGCGGCAAATTCTTATCACTGACAACATGGTAATGATAGTCGGTCACCGATCCAATTCCGGCCAGAATAACTGCATTACTTACATTTTTTTCTTTCAGGAATTTGTTCAGACCTTCCAGCAGATCGGTACCGCTTTTCATCCGGATGATCTCAATCCTTTCGAATTGAGAGCTTACCGCGTAAACATCCGGCATTTTTTCCTGTGCATGTAAGGACAGGGAAAAACCCAGAAAAAGCACAAATACTGATTTTTTCATCGGATTTTTATTTTGATTTATTTAATATGGGGATCACATACCGGGAAAAATAGTTGTCACCGGCTTTCATATGCATGGGTAAAATATTGGTAAAGAGTAGGAAGGCAGCACAATAGTGGAGGGGGGCGATACGATTAATTTTCATAATAAATCAGATTGCTCGGTGGATCATTGACAGAAACGATTGCTTTCGCGGGGACCGGAAGCTGGATCTGATAAGTCTCACGAATGCAATGCCTGAAATTTCCTTTCCTTAAAATTAAGGGATAGGATTATCAAATCAAAGCCTTGATTTGACTTCCAGGGGAAATTTACATGTTGTCAGGGTTTCACGCCCGGGTTTAAGGATTGAAGCTTGCAGATATGGGTTATATTTACTGTAATGGGAGGGTTAGTTCCAAACCGGGGACAAAGGGAAGAAGTCTTGATCCGGGATTAAATCCCGGTGGTGGGGAAATTATAATTCTGTGAAGTAGTCTTTTAATTCCCCGGTCCCAAGCAACAGGGTCCTCTTAAATTCAAATTGCAACAGGTTAATTGCAGATTCAATTAATTTTTTCATTGCTTCCCGTTTCTCAGGGTCCTTTTCAGTAGTATATTTTTCCAGTTTACGTTCAAGGACTTCTGCAGTCTCCCTGATCTCTGAAAGGGAATTCTTTAATTCTTTAATTTT
>CAZVLG010000327.1:0-16726 GCA_964627835.1 uncultured Bacteroides sp. | reverse complement strand
TTGATGAAATCGATGCCGTCGGGCACAGGGTAGTTCACGGGGGCGAGAAATTCCAGGCATCCATGCTGATCACCGATGAGGTGATCAAGGGTGTGGAGGATTGCATTGACCTTGCCCCCCTGCATAATCCCCCGAACCTGAAGGGCATCTATGCCATAAAAGAACTGCTTCCAGGGGTCCCGCAGGTCGCTACCTTTGATACAGCTTTTCACCATACCATGCCTGACTACGCCTATATGTATGCCATCCCCTATTCGCTGTATTCGAAATACGGCCTGCGCAGGTATGGATTTCACGGATCCAGCCACCGCTATGTCTCGAAAAGGGCCTGTGAGATACTGAAAAAGAAGCCCGGGGATCTGAGGATGATCACCTGCCACCTGGGCAACGGAGCTTCGATGACCGCGATACAGGGCGGCAAATCCGTTGATACCAGTATGGGTCTGACCCCCGTGGAGGGACTGATCATGGGAACCCGTACCGGCGACCTTGACCTCGGAGTACTGATCTACATCATGCAAAAAGAAGAGATCGGACTGAACGCAACCACTACCCTTATCAACAAGCACAGTGGGATGCTTGGCATAACAGGCGTTTCATCGGATATGAGGGAGATTGAGATAGAAGCATTTGAACGAAAGAACGAGCGAGCCCTGCTGGGACTGAAAATGTACCATTACCGGGTTAAAAAATACATCGGAGCCTATACAGCAGCCATGGGAGGTGTGGATGCTATTGTGTTTACAGGCGGCATAGGTGAGAATGCCACAAGAAGCAGGGAGGAAATCTGCCGGGGAATGGAATACATGGGACTCGAGTTTGATGGGGAAAAGAATGGCGGGGTCAGGGGCAAGGAAGGCATCATAAGCAAGAATGGTTCCAAAGTAACGGTCATGGTGGTCCCCACGAACGAAGAATTGATCATCGCGGAAGATACGGCCCGGATAATTAAAGAACTCAAGTAATCCCTTCCATGCGGTTAACCAGACTTTCAGAGATCCTGGAGAAAGCCAGGAAGCGAAATCCCAGAAGGCTCGTCGTTGCAGCTGCTGAAGACCCGAATGTCCTCCAGGCCGTTGTCCGTGCGAGGGATGAACAAATTATCAAACCTGTCCTGGTTGGCGATACTGCCAGGATCTTACGCCTTTGCCGGGAACACCGTCTGGATCTGGAAGATATTCCGCTGATTGAAGAAAAGGATGCCGGCAGGGCCTGCACACTTGCCGTCGATCTGATCAGAAGCGGTGAAGCAGAGATCCTCATGAAAGGCCTGGTTTCCACTGCACCGCTCCTGAAAGCGATCCTGGACAGGGACAGGGGACTCCGGAAAAACAATGTGCTGAGCCATGCCGCCCTGTTTGAAATACCATCCTATCACAAATTGCTGGCCATAACCGATGCCGCAATGAATGTGGAACCGGGGGTGGAAGACAAAATATGCATTATCAACAATGCTGTTGAAATATTCCACCGGCTCGGGATAGGTAATCCCAAAGTGGCCGTGCTGGGTCCCATAGAATCCGTGAACCCCAAGATCCGATCCACCACCGATGCCCGGGAGATCATGAAAATGAACGCTTCAGGTAAGATCAAAGGTTGCCTCATCGATGGTCCCCTTGCCCTTGATATCGCTGTTTCAGTGGAAGCGGCAAGGCATAAGGGAATTAAAAGCCAGGTTGCCGGTGATGCGGATATCCTGCTGACGCCGGACCTGAACAGTGGGAATATTCTGTATAAATCCCTGATATTCCTCGGTAACAGTACATCCGCAGCGGTTGTGATGGGGGCCCTGGTACCGATTGTACTTACCAGCCGGGCCGATTCGGATCAAAGTAAATTAATGTCGATCGCCCTGGCCTCTGCACTGGACTAACCTGCTTTATACCATATTTCAGCGTAAAGGAATTATTAAATTTTTCTGCTAATTTCGACTAAAATCCTAAGCTACCATGTCCCTTCATCACATTCTTGCCATAAACCCCGGGTCCACCTCCACGAAGGTGGCCATCTATGTGAATACCAAGGTTATCTTCCTGAAAAGCATCCCGCATGACTGTGAGGAGCTTGCTAAATTCGGCAAGGTATCGGACCAGTTCACCTATCGAAAGGACATCATCATCGAGGAGTTGAAAAATGCCCATATCGAACTGGATAAAATTGAAGCCGTTGTGGGACGGGGTGGATTGATAAAGCCAATTAAATCAGGTATTTACAGGATCAATAAGGAGATGAAGAAGGATCTCATGACCGGTGTACTCGGAGAGCATGCGAGTAATCTCGGGGGACTCATAGCAGACGACATTGCCCATGCACTACCCAACGCAACGGCTTTTATTGCTGATCCGGTAGTGGTGGATGAGCTTGAGGATGTGGCCAGGATTTCAGGACACCCCAGATTCAAACGGCTCTCCATTTTTCATGCCCTGAACCAGAAGGCAACTGCCCGATCCTACGCTCGGCTCCTGAATAAAAAGTACGAGGACATGAACCTGATCATCGCTCATCTTGGCGGTGGCATAACCGTTGGTGCACACAGGGAAGGCAGGGTTATCGATGTGAACCAGGGCCTCGACGGGGAGGGCCCTTTCTCTCCTGAACGGTCCGGGACACTGCCTGTTGGCGCCCTGGCCCGCTTATGCTTCGATGAGGGAATTACCTATGAACAGGTAAAAAAAATGATCACGGGTGAAGGAGGCTATGTGGCCTACTTTGATACAAACAATGCATACCAGATCGAGTTGATGGCGGACGGTGGGGATGAAAAAGCCAAACTGATACAGGATGCCATGTCCTATCAGGTAGCGAAGGAGATCGGGGCCATGGCAACCGTCCTGAACGGCGATGTTGACGGCATCATCCTTACCGGGGGAATAGCCAACAATCCCATGGTGGTGGAGTATATCAAAAAAATGGTGTCGTTCATAGCTCCCGTGATCATCTATCCCGGCGAAGATGAAATGCATGCCCTGGCCATGAATGGCTTGCGTGTCCTTAAGGGCGAACTCGAAGCCAAGGAATACACCGAAGAAAACATGGTAAAATCCATTCTGCCTGGGGACTAAGGAGTGGAAATGGAGACGGGCAGGGTCTTTCCATTAAAATAAAGCTGTCCCCTGAGCGCAAAATCCATTATGAATCCGGCCATTTCCGAGGCCTTGAGGGGAGCTTCAAGGCCAGGAAAAGCCACGCCCAGCATTTCGGTCTGTACGGATCCCAGCGCAAGCGCGTTGAATCGTACCGAACTCTTCTTGAACTCAGTGGCAAGGCATTCCGTAAGTATGTGAACGGCAGCTTTGGAAGCGCTGTAAGCGGAAAGTCCCCTGAACTTTTTCGCGCCCTGCATACCCGCCATGCTCCCTATATTCACAACATGAGCCCCGACGGCTTTCTCCAGGAGCGGCATAAGGGAACGGACCAGGATCATCGGAGCGATGAAATTTACGGTCATCATCCGGATTGCATCCACAGGGTCCATCTCCATGAGCGGTTTTTTGATCAGGAGTCCCGCATTATTAACCAGCACATCGAGCGAGCTGAAATGCTCCCCTATGCGCTCCCTGAGTTCTCCCTCAATCCCCTCAAGCTTCTCCAGATCATATGGAACCACAATAAGATTGGAGTCCGGGCATTCCTTCAGGCACGCCTGTTCCAGGTTCCTCAGCCTTTTCTCGTTCCGTGACAATACAAGAACTGTATTTTCTTTCATGCCGGCAAATTTCCTGGCCAGCTCATACCCTATCCCCACGCTTGCACCGGTCACAATAATGTTCATGATAGATGAGTTAATAAAAAGATTAAAATAGCAAAAATCACCGATTCAGGAAATTTATATACTTTTGAACCAGCCTGACCGTAGCAAAATGCGCGTAATAATTCAGAAGATCCTGTTAGGCAGTTTACTGGCCTGCCTTATGATTCCGGATGCCGGGGCACGCTGGGAAGATCCACCCAACCTGAAGGATAGATTGTTCTTCGGAGGTAATTTTGGCCTTTCCTTCGGAAGTACCACCAGTATCATTGTTTCTCCGCTTGCCGGTGTGCATATTACACCGAGGCTTTCCGGGGGACTCGGGCTCAGGTATGAATATTATAAAAGCAATTACCCCGGATATGTGCCGTATGACACCCACATTTTCGGGGGTTCGGTTTTCAGCCGCTTCATGGTCATCCAGAGTATTGGCGAAGCGATTGGTCTGGGGGGATTGAATACGGGATTGTTCCTCCAGGGCGAATACGAGATCCTGAGCCTTGAAAGCCAGTACTTCGACCTCAGCAATCCCTCTCCCAGCGGAAGGTTCAATCTCCATTCCGTACTGGTCGGAGGCGGTCTCTACCAGCCAATCGGCAGGCGTTCCGGTTTCCTGATCACTGTTTTATGGAATCTCAATGAATCCTATAATTCCATCTATGCAAATCCGATCATTCGTATCGGTTTCACATTCTGATGCTTATTTATAATTAATTTAACATATTCCAGCTTTGATATTCCTCCGCGATGGAGTTTCTTTGTCCTTTATTTATAAAATCCTATTACATCACCTATTACTACCATGATTGTAGAAAAAAATAGGGTCGTCAGCCTTTCCTATGAGCTGAAAGTGGACGGAAAAACGATTGAAACGGTGGGTGCAGATTCTCCATTGATGTTCCTTTTCGGCGTCGGGAACCTGCTTCCAAAGTTTGAAGAAAACCTGGATGGATTAAAGATCAATGACACATTTGATTTTGAATTGTTCGCCCACGATGCCTATGGCCCTGTGAAAGATGAAGCCATTGTGGATGTTCCCCTTAAAGCATTTGAGGTTGATGGCAATATAGACCGGGATCTGCTCAAGGAAGGCAATATGATACCCATGCTTGACCAGTCAGGCAACAGGCTGAATGGTAAAATAGTAAGCTACGATGAGGAATTCGTAACCATGGATTTCAATCATCCCCTTGCCGGTAATGACCTGCATTTCAATGGTACCATCGTAGAGATCAGGGAAGCTACCCAGGATGAAATTGAGCACGGTCATGTGCACTCCCCCGACAGCTGTAAAGACTGTTCGGATCCCGACTGCCATGGCGGTTCCTGTTAACTACCCAGGGTAAAGGGATCGGCATCCTGCCAGGCGGGGAATTTCGCACGAAACTCCTGTAAATCCTCAAGAGAGAGCCAGACCGTCTGAAACATCGGTTTCCCGGGAGGCAGGGAGACAAGAACCTGCCCCCTGGCGTCGAAAACCAGTGTATCTCCGTGGTAATGGATGCCCGTACCATCCTTCCCCACCCGGTTAACTCCGATGACGTAGGACTGGTTTTCAATGGCCCTGGCCTTTAATAAGGTCCTCCACACATCCCTCCTGGCTGCCGGCCAGTTGGCAATGTATATCAGAACATCATAATCTTGCCGGTTCCGGCTCCATACCGGAAACCGCAGGTCATAGCAAATCAGGGGGCGGAACCTGAATCCCTTGAGATCCAGGATAAGCGGCTCCCTGCCTGCGGAATAGCTTTCATGTTCCCCGCTCATCCTGAAAAGGTGGCGCTTATCGTAGAAACGGTAATTCCTGTCAGGTTGCATCCAGATCATACGGTTATGGTATTCTCCATCCTCCTCGATGATGATGCTGCCGGCAATGTGGCATTTAAACCGTCCGGCATTTGAAGCCATCCAGGTCATGGTCTTCCCTTCCATAGGCTCGGCCAGGTTACCGGTGCGCATGGTAAATCCTGTCGTGAATAATTCTGGCAAAAGGATCAGATCCAAAGACTCGCCGGCATTTTCCAGTATTCCGGAGATAGAGTTGAGATTGGCCTCCACGTCTTCCCAGATAATATCCTGCTGTACTATTCCAATGCTAATCATGGCATATAAAAAAAGGCCCCTGCAGGGCCTCCTCTTGCTTGTACTGACCAGATCTACAACAACCCTATTCCTCCTCCTTTAATCCGGCCTGATAATCCGTCAAAGCCTGCGAAATAAGCGGTACATAAAAAGTCCAGTAAAACTTTGAGGAATTGTGTTCCTTGCTGCTGTAGAATATATTTTCAAAGGTCCGGATACCCTGCAATTTTGCATTCCATATACGTACCGGATAGTCCGAGTAATTTCCTGCAAGGTAAAGGAATGGATTGCTGCCAGAGGACTGTATGACGGCAGGAAACCTGGAGGGAAGTTCATACTCATCGAGCAGGGCCTTGCCCTCGATGGTAATGTGGATCTTGTATTCGGCCACCGTATTATTGGCCATGGGGTCCACAATATCAAACCATTCCGGGTAGTGGACCGTTTCGGGCAGATCGTATTGTTCAAGCCCGAATTCGGTTGTCTGGATCTCCGGGACGACCATCTCCAGATGTTTTCCTGCTTCCAGAACCACCACCTGCTGTCCGAGTTCATTTACCAGGATAATTCCCTCTCCGGTAAACGGCCATTCTCCATTATGTCTTTTCTTATAAATTGCGACCACCCAATCGGGAAGATCCTTGCTTTTTTCAGGGTCCAGATTCTTAATGGAGGTACCCGTCCATGTGGACCACTGCAGACCAAGTAAATCTTCTGCCTTCTTCCTGACCAGGCCGATTGTAGGCGGTGCAAAAAAATTGTATTCCGCAATGACCATTTTGTTGTTGTCAATCATCTCCTTCAGAAATACGTAATCGGAATTATTGAGCCCGCCTTCAATCAGGGTTCCTTTCCCCTGGCTGGATTCTCTGCGGTACCATTCGTTGAAAAACACTCCATAGGTATCCGAATAATAGGCAACATCATAATCAGAAGTCAGTTGTTCAACCTGATCCAGTTTTATTCTCCGAACCTCATATTTCCTTGATTTCAGAGGCTTAACGGGATGAAAACCATAATAATCCTTTTCCATCCGGTAAGCTTTCCCGTTGTCTTTTTTGACGAATTTTTCATTGAGCAATACCCAGAATATCGCACGGTGCTCTTTTTTATCAAATCCAAGCACTGTTTTATTCATCACAAGAATATTCAGGGGTTTGCTGGGCTTGAACGACCATACAATCCAGCTTGAAACAGGGATCAGTATCAGAATAATAAGGACGATAACAATGGTTTTAACAGTTTTCATAGGTTCTGAAATTTAGTTCATTATTATCAAATGCACCTAAAGTGCCCCTATCCCTCTTCTGTGAACTCTATAAAAATAAAAAATTAAATTCACAATTGAAATTTAATCCACACTTCCTTACATCCAACCTAAAACCTGGTCCGTGATATTTTTTTGCATAATCTTAAAAATGGGATGATTTTTGCCCTAGCGTTTATGAGCAACCGTATATTTTATTATTTTCGCGAGATAAATTTTTCCTTATTATCCGAATAAGAGTATAGATCATGAAGAAATTTTTGCTGTTCTCCCTGTTGGCTTTCTTTCTTGGAATAATTGCTGTTTCGGCTCAGACGGTAAACATACACGAGAATCCCAAATTTGGACCCGACAGTGCATCAAGGATGGAATGCGCGAACAATCTGTCAACCATGAGCGAGTTTATGAAGATCGACCTGTATGGTTATGCCCTTCCCTCCTGGCAGAAGGTATTTGCCGATTGTCCTGAATCAAGTAAAAACATTTATCTGTACGGGGTGAAAATCTACCGGGACAAGATCGAAAACGCCAAAACTCCCGAAGCCGGAGCCCATGCGCTGGATACCCTGATGCTCATTTACGACAGGCGGATTGAGTATTTTGGTCAGGAGGGACTTTATCTCGGGAGGAAGGGACTTGACCTGTTCAGGTACAACCGGGAAAAGAACAATGAATCCTATGATCTCCTGAAACAATCTGTTGATTTAAGCAAAGTGAACTCCGAACCGGCGGTGCTCGTGACCCTCATGCAACTTTCAAATGCCCGGTTCAAATCGGGTGTCATCGAAGGGCGGGAATTGATCGATGACTACCTTGCCATCACCGGTATTCTTGAAACCCGGATAAAAGCCGGGAGAACCAAGGGGCAGGAGGAGATGGCCCTGGAAAACATCGAGGCCATCTTTGCCCAGAGCGGAGCAGCGGATTGCAATACCCTGGTGGAAATATTCGCTCCGAAGTTCGAGCAGACCCCTGAAGATCTTGAATTCCTGAAAAAACTCACAGCACTCCTTTCAGACCAGAATTGCGAGGACAGCAAGTTGTTTGCCAGTTCCTCGGAAAATCTTTACAGGCTTGATCCCTCAGCCCTGGCCGCCTATAACCTGGCAAGGCTTTTCTATAAAAATGAGGAATTCGATAAATCGGTTTCCTATTACGAACAGGCCATCGAGCGTGAAAGCAATCCGGTTTCCAAGGCAAAATATCAGTATGAACTCGGGCTCATCCTGTACTCAAAGTACGAGGATTTCAGCCAGGCCCGCGCGCTGGCAAGGAGTGCAGCCGAGAACAATCCGGGCTGGGGATATCCCTACATCCTGATCGGTAACCTTTACGCTTTTAGCAGCAACCGATGCGGTGAAAATGAATTTGAGAAAAGCACCATTTTCTGGGTTGCGGTAGATAAATTTATCAAGGCAAAATCGGTTGATCCTTCCGTTAGCGAAGAGGCCTCAGAGCTTATCAATAAATACACCCAGTACTTCCCGAATGTGGAGGATGCCTTCTTTTATGGATTCGAGAACGGTCAGCCCTACAAGGTGGGGTGCTGGATAAATGAATCCACAACTGTCAGGGCAAGGCAGAGGCCATAGATGGCATCGGAAATAAGAAATAACGGGCCTATCCTGCGGGAACGGCCCTTTTCTTTTTGTACCCTGCACTCTTATCAATGCACCTCAGAATGGTTCATTCCGGCATAATTGCCATTTATCAACAAAGAATAAACAATTGGCTTTTTTGGTTTCGACAATTAGCTGACTTAATATAAATTTAACATGGATTTTAAGTTAATGTCACCCGATAAGCTACCTTTGCAATCAAAATTTAAGTCTCCTGCCTAAATGGAATCATTCTATCTGCTGGTTGTAGGAATCCTCATCCTTCTGGCGGTCTCAGATCTGGTCATAGGTGTCAGCAACGATGCCGTTAATTTTCTAAACTCGGCCATTGGTTCAAAAACAGCTCCCTTTAAAATCATCATGGCAATTGCCGCTCTGGGTATTCTTTTCGGTGCCACATTTTCAAGCGGCATGATGGAGGTTGCCAGGAAGGGTATCTTTCATCCGGAACATTTCTTGCTGAACGAGATCATGATCATTTTCCTGGCAGTCATGCTAACCGATATTATACTGCTCGACCTTTTCAATACATTCGCACTTCCTACATCAACCACGGTTTCGATCGTATTTGAGTTGCTTGGCGCCGCTGTCGCCGTCTCCATTATGAAAATCTCATCCGCCGATTCCTCTTTCTCCAACATGAGCAGTTATATAAATACCAGTTCTGCATTGCTTATCATTACTGGCATACTGTTATCCGTCGCAATTGCATTTACGGTCGGTATGGTGATCCAATACATTGTGAGGGTGGTTTTTTCATTCAATTTCGAAAAAAATATTAAGTACTTCGGAGCACTCTGGGGAGGAATTGCCATTTCAGCCATCACTTTTTTTATTTTGATAAAGGGAGCCAAAGGAGCCTCCTTCATGTCAGATCAGACAGTTACCTGGATCAAGGAAAACACGTGGCTAATCCTCGGTTTGAGTTTTGCAGGCTGGACAATCCTCCTGCAACTCCTGTTATGGATCTTTCGATTGAACATCCTGAAACTGATCGTACTGGTCGGCACCTTTGCACTGGCCATGGCATTCGCCGGCAATGACCTGGTAAATTTTATCGGGGTGCCACTGGCGGGACTGGAATCCTTCAGGGCTTTTCTGGCGAGTGGTTTACCAGACTCCTCGGACTATCTTATGACTGCACTCTCGCATCCGGTAAAAACACCAACTTCTTTTCTTTTAATCGCTGGTATTATAATGGCCGTGGCCTTATGGACATCCAAAAAGGCCAGGTCTGTCACGGCAACCACACTGGATCTGGGTCGCCAGGAAGAAGGATATGAGCGCTTTGAATCTTCCGGCGTGGCAAGGGGCATTGTCCGGGTAAGCATAGGAATTGCGAGTTTTTTCGACCGGTTCATTCCTGCACGGTTCCAGCGCTTCCTGAGTCGACGATTTGATCGGAGTCAATTCCAGGAAAACAAATCCGATAAGGATGCATCATTTGACCTGGTCAGAGCCTCTGTAACGCTGGTTGCCGCCAGTGCCCTGATTTCCCTGGGCACTTCATTCAAATTACCCCTCTCCACAACCTATGTGACCTTTATGGTCGCAATGGGAGCATCCCTTGCAGACGGGGCATGGGGAAGAGAAAGTGCTGTGTACAGGGTATCGGGTGTTGTTACGGTTATAGGCGGATGGTTCTTCACTGCTTTTTGTGCATTCACTTCAGCATTTATAATCGCCTACCTGATCAAATGGGGCGGGGTTCTCGCTATCCTTGCTCTGGTCGCCCTGGCCATTTTCATCCTGTTCAGATCATTCCGCCTTCACCGGAAACGGGGTGCCGACAAGAAAAAGAAAGTTGATTTGGTTGAATTTAAGGGAGAAGTAAACGGTCCTAATATATTGCTGAGCTGCACGAAAAGCATTTATAAAACCCTCTCCACCATATCCATCCTTTATTCCAATACGATTACCGGCCTTGTTAACCTGAAGCGGAAATCAATTAAGCGGAACATCAAGGAAATCAAGGAACTGAATAATGAAACCAAGCTCCTGAAGAACAACCTCTACCAGACCATAAGCAAACTTCATGAAGATGACTTTGAATCCGGGCATTTCTATGTCCAGGTATTGGACTACCTCCGGGAAACGGCCCATTGCCTGACCTTCATCGCAGAACCTGTTTTCACCTACATTGACAATAACCACCCTCCCCTGATCAAGGAACAGCAGCATGATCTGAGGGACCTTTCGGAGGATATCAATAACTTCTTCTCGAAGATCATACAGTCCATCAAGAACTCGGATTTCAGCACCATGAACGAGCTGCTGAAAAAACAGCAAAGCCTGCTGGAAGACATTGTTAAGCTTAAAAAAAGGCAATTAAAAAGGATCAAGAATCACGAAACCGGGACGAGGAACAGCGAGCTGGTGCTGAATACCCTTACCGAAACGAAGAACCTGCTCCTGTATACGGTGAACCTGCTGAAGGCCCAGCGGGACTTCGTCATTCACAATACAAGCGTGGAGGGCCTCCTGGTTAAGAAATAAAGAAGGAAAGCCGGGACCTGCTCATGTAACGAATTTATAACCCACTCCCTTTACCGTCTGTATAAACTCATCCCCGATCTTTTCACGCAGTTTCCGGATGTGCACATCGATGGTCCGGTCGCCCACGATGATCTTATCCCCCCATACCTCATGAAAGATCTCTTCCCTTGTAAACACCTTGCCTGGCTTTGAGATCAACAGGTTCAGCAATTCAAATTCTTTCTTCGGCAGGACCAGTTCCTCCCCTTTCTTAAGGACGATAAACCGCTCACGGTCCAGTACAATGTCTCTCTTTATAGTGCTGACAAGGGTTTTCTCGTACTTGAGATAAACCTGGCTTCGTTTAAGGAGTGCCCTGATGCGGCTGGTAAGAACCTTCATTTTTACAGGCTTGGTAATGTAATCATCTCCCCCTGCTTCAAACCCGGCTATCTGCGAGTAATCTTCACCCCGAGCGGTCAGGAACGCTATGGTCGTTCTGCTCAGGCTTGGAATTTTCCGGATCTCCTCGCAAACCTCTATGCCATCCATTTCCGGAAGCATAATGTCAAGCAGGATAAGGTCAGGCTGGTGTTTGCGCGCTGAATCTATGCCATCCTTTCCTGTAGAAGCCGTGTGTATAACATAGCCTTCCTTCTTGAGGTTATAGCCAATGAATTCGAGGATGTCGGGCTCATCGTCCACAATCAGGATCTTATACGTACCTGGGTTAAATTCCATCTTGGCCGGGTTTGAATTCAGACATTATATAAAATTATCATTTCTGTGACTTCCTGCAAAACAGATTGAGCCATAATAAAAAACCCGGCGACAAGCCAGGTTTTCTTCGTACCGGTATTTTGGATTTCTGTCAGACTAATTAGCGTTTGCACTGACCTTTACCGTGCTGGGCTGAAGCTGGATACTCAGATCCTGGCCGGATGCATTCCTGTCGAGGGAAACCGTCTCAAGTTTCCTGATATCATAAGAGATATACTCCACGAGTACGGTGTATTTCCCCGGTTTCAGGTAATCGATCCGGAATTTTCCATTAAAATCCGTGTACTCCACGATGTCAGATCCCTCAAGCCTTACCTTTACCCTGGTAAGAAATTCTCCGGATAACTTATCACTAACCATTCCTTCAATGCTCAGTCGATTGGTATTGTCGGAATCCAAAGAAGGTTCCTTGGCAAATATCCCCATTGAAATGGCGGCCATTATTAAAGCAAAAAGAATTCTTTTCATTTCCTGTTTATTTATGTTGCCGTAAAATTATTATTATACTGTAACCCGCCTGCCAGGAAAGGATGATCATATCATTATTATTATATTATCTTAATCTTAACCTTATCTTGTTTTGCCTACTATTAACTTAATGTAAATATTTATTATCATTGAAGAAATTAGCCCAGCCATGAAAAATACTCTTATTCTGCTGATTTTCTGTCATTTGATGAGTTTTACGGTTTCTCTCCGGGCCCAGGAAAATACCACTGCCCCGGAATACCCCCAGGGTTCACCGATACTCCGGATTTTTGCCAATGTATACTCCGGGCTGACGGATGCCGATCCGTCGAAAGCTTTTGAGGTCCGGCGTGCTTATATCGGGTATAAATACAAATTCGATCCGTATTTTTCCACGGAACTGAAACTGGATATCGGCAGCGCGGACGATCTTTCCGAATATTCAAGGATCCGAAGGTATGCGTATTTCAAGACCGCTGCCCTTTACTGGGAAAAGGACAAATGGACCCTTAAGGCCGGGATCATCGACACGGAACATTTCGGAAGGCAGGAAAAATACTGGAAGCACCGTTACATATACAAATCCATCCAGGATGAGCACGATTTCGGCCCAAGGGCAGACCTTGGAACTACCGTGGTGTTTCGCGCCCTGGATCAGGTGGAATTGGACGCCAGCCTTATGAACGGGGAAGGTTACAGGAACCTGCAGCGCGACAACGCCTTCAAGGCAAGCTTCGGGATCTCCTATTACCCAATATCCAGGGTCCTGCTCAGGGTCTACTATGACTTCATTAACCAGTCCACCTGGCAATCCACCCTTTCAACCTTTGCCGGCTACCGGTATGAAAGGATCACGGCCGGTGCGGAATACAACCGGAAGGGCAACAGGGACTTCCAGCAGGATTATAACCAGACGGCAGTATCCGCATATCTGTCCTGCGATCTCACAAAAAAATTCGAAATTTTCGGCAGGTACGACTGGCTCTCATCAAACCAGCCGCCCGAATACAGCAAACCGTGGAACCTCCAGGATGACGGATCCGCTATCATCGCAGGCGTTCAGTTCCAACCCATAAAGCATGTAAAGATCGCCCTGAATTACCAGGACTGGGTCCCATACGCAGCCAATATGGACAATATGACCTACATCTTCCTTAATCTTGAAGTGGTATTATAAAAATATGAACAAGGTGATTTCAAAATATTATTCAAGCCATCGTGGATTAAGCGGGTTTCTGATATTCGTAATCTGCCTGATGTTATCCAGCGGCTGCCGGAAAAGCGATTACACCGTCGATGAAACAGAAAGCATCCGGGATAATGGTGCGGGAACGGGCACGGTGACCTGGACCAAAAATAAAAGCTACCTGATTGAAGGACTGGTATTTGTAAACGACGGGCAAACCCTGACCATCGAAGCGGGTACGGTGATCCGGGCAAAAACAGGGCAGGGATCGGCTGCCTCGGCCCTGGTCGTGGCACGTGGAGGCCGTATCATGGCGGAGGGAACCTCTGCCGAATCCATTATTTTCACATGTGAAGGGGATGATCTGAATGGCTCCGTGCCGCTCGAGTCAAAAGGCCTCTGGGGGGGAGTGATCATCCTGGGTTCCGCAAGCCTGAATAACCAGTACAATGAAAATCATATCGAAGGCATACCGATCAGTGAACCCCGGGGTACTTACGGGGGCAATATCGATGTGGACAATTCAGGGGTACTTCAATATGTGTCGATCCGGCATGCAGGAACCAAGCTCGGTGAGGGAAACGAGATCAACGGGCTGACCCTGGGAGGTGTCGGCAGCGGCACGGTCATCGATCATGTGGAAGTGATCTCAAATGCCGATGATGGTTTCGAGTTCTTCGGCGGCACGGTGAACTGCCGGTACCTGCTGGCCGCCTTCTGTGAAGATGATGCATTCGATTATGACGAAGGCTACCGGGGGAAAGGGCAATTCTGGGTTGCCTTGCAGGAGCCGCTGGGTGGTGATCTTTTGCTTGAAGCCAATGGCGGCATTTCTCCGGAGAACGGGCGGCCGTTATCCTCCCCGCTTCTTCATAACCTGACCCTGGTCGGCAGCGGCATGGGCAATGGCAGGACCGGTATCTCCTTCAGCCGGAACGCGGCAGGAACCCTGGCCAATTCCGTCCTGCTCAACCAGCAAAGGGGTTTGGAGATCGAGTTCAAGCCGGGCCTGGAGGACAGCTACGAGCAATTTGAGGACGGAACGCTCCAGTTGCAGGGCAATGTTTTTTACGATGTGGCAGGCAATGTCTCCGATTCTATTTTCCATGTATCCAGTCCCAATCCCGGAGAAAATCTTAACGATCAAAACCAGAATGTCCGTGCTTATTTTCCGCTTGCCGGTAATAAAGTTGAAAATCCGGGGATGATTTATTCCGGGGGAACCTACCGCCTTGTCGCCAGTGATTATATTTTCACGGGACTGGCACCCTATCCGGACAGGTGGTTCGAAGCGGTGAATTACCAGGGGGCATTCGGGACCTACAACTGGGCCTCGGGATGGACACTCCTGAGCCGGGCCGGTGTCCTGCTGGATTAAGCCAGATGCTCCGGCCGAAGCAGGTCGTTGATGGTTTTCACCGGATTAAATGTCTCGATCGGCACCTCCACAAACAGGGTATTCCAGTCCGACATGGAACCGTTCCAGAGACCCGGCAGTTCCTGGGCCTTCAGTTTTCTTCCGTCGCTTGATTTTTCCGATATCAATCCGGTCTCCGGGTCGGTAAATCCACTCAGATCAAACGCTCTTCCCGAATAATCCCGTGTGGCACAGACCAGGTCGACCGGGTTGAAATGGGTCGCATTTGCAGCAATCTCTGCCTGTGCGGGATCCCGGAAATCAATCTGCGTGGATTCCACGATCTGGAGTGAGACAGACCCGTCCCGGTTCCGGCACCAGAAAGGTCCCCCTCCCGGTTCCCCTTCATTCCTTACCATACCGCATACCCGCATCGGACGGTTAAGCTTCTTTTTAAAAAGTTCCGCCTTCTCCCTTGCCTGTAATGCCTTATCCCCGGGCGGAAACCGGAAATTAAGCGTTTCCCCGAGGAAACGTTCAATCTCCCCGAGCATGGAATGGTCGCCACTGTCCAGCAGGCGGAGATACTGAAATGCCTTCTCCCTGGATTCGATCAATATGCCTGCGAGTGCTTTTTTATACAGGTAGGTTGGCGGTTTCATGCGGTCCGGGCATACATTGTCAATATTCTTGATGAAAATAAGATCCGCATCCAGCCGGTCCAGGTTTGCAAGCAATGCACCGTGTCCGCCGGGCCTGAACAATATGCTCCCGTCTTTTTCCCGGAAAGGGCGGTTGTCGGGATCCACGGCAATAATATCGGTGCAGGGGTGCTGCAGGGAAAAGTCTGTTTCAAGGCGGACCCCGTATCTTTTCTCGAATACGGGCTTTTTCGTATCAATCAATTGCTTAAAGAACGGAAGATGTTCCTCGGAGACCGTAAAATGCAGGTTTACTGCATCTCCCATGCCCATGCAATACTCCGCTCCTTCCATCATATGTTCTTCAACCGGGGTCCTGCATTCTTGCGGGTATTTGTGAAACTTTATCAGTCCCTTGGGCAGTTGCCCGTAATTCAGCCCGTCCTCATCAAGGATCGACCGGATGATCTCACGGATATCTCCGGATGTGACCATGGAATTGAGGCCTTCCCCTTTCCGCCTGAGTGCATCCTCCAGGTCTCCGGTCAGGGCAAGTTTATCGAGTCCGCGGATAATCTCTGCGACCGCCGGATCGCTTATATTTTTTCCCGGGTCTGCTCCTTCTTTATTCAGGTATTCAAAGAGGCTTTTGAACATCCGGGATGCAGCCCCGGATGCCGGGGTGAATTTAACGATCCGGAGGCTTCCCTGCCGTTCCTCATATTGCTTTGCATAATCTTCAACCTGTTTGCCTGACAGGGGCAGTATCCCGTCTGTCGCAGTGGCGGGGGCGACCAGGGATATGGGGGGAAACCCCTTGCGGAAGTTATCAAGCTGGATTTCAATGGTTTTCCGGGAAATGCCCCTTTCGTGGATCTGTTCCAGGTCTTTCCGGGTAAATAAATCTTTGTTCATCGGATCAACTCAGTTTTGAGCCTGCAAGATAAAATTTACGGTTTAATTTAACGTGAGTTCGACATAATTTCAAATAGTTAACCCGTTGTGCTATTAAGAAGCCAACGCATATTTTAAATGGTTCAACGGTTTTTCGTTCTTATAATTGATATACTGTAACATTGTTACAGCAGTGATTTTACAGAGGA
>CAZVLG010000326.1:0-7466 GCA_964627835.1 uncultured Bacteroides sp. | reverse complement strand
CATACCGACGGGATCGGCGAAATCCCTGTACAACTCTCCCCGGAAGGCATCATAGAATGAAAGCTGCTGGAAGTTGCCCGGACTTGCACCAAGGTACATGCTTTCCAGGACCTGGCTTTTCCACAGGGTGAATGCCTCCTCTGGCCGGCCTCCCTGCCAGTAAGCCAGGCTGGTGTGGAGATTTTCCGCCAGGGAAACATTGTTTATTGACCATGTATATGGCATCCAGTTGCTGGTCGCAAGGGTATGGAATTTTCCAGGGGGCAGGCCTTCGGCGATTATTGGGATATGCGGGATCTCTGTATCGATGTAACGAAGGCACTGGTAGGCCTGGAAAGGATCGGGCAATCCTGCATCCAGGGCATGGTAGATGGTCCACAGGGCTGCCGAGGGATGAATCCCCTGAAGGCCAAGCAGGTCCCTGTACTCCGCATACCAGCCCAGCTCGGGCATCCAAAGTTTTTGTTCAACAGCACGGCGGATTTTCTCGGCTTCCTGAAGATAGGGTGCCGGGTCCTCCCCGATCATTTCCGCCAGCCTTCCTGCCAGGAGATTCCCGCGATAATTATAGGCGGAAGAATGCGTTACCCCGCCCCCGCTGTACTGGAGGGCATCGCTTGCCCAGATGCAGCAATAGGCATTGTACAGGCCGTCTCCGTCCGCATCGAAACACCGTTTTTCCCAGGCCAGGTGGCGTCTGATCACGGGCCAGGCTTCGTGGGCATAATCCAGGTCGCCGGTCCAGTTGAAATGCCAGAGGAGCTGATCGATGAACACGAGGTTCATGTCGTAGTGGTGGGGGGGACTGATCCTTTCCGGGCGGCGGCTGATATATCCGCTGGTAAAAAGCGAATTGCCAGCTTTTTCTTCCTGCCTGGCCAGGTTGGTTTTCGGATCGGGGACATTGGGTCCCCTGCCCGGGGAGGTATATTGTGCCATGGAATATCCCCTGAAATGTATCCGTGCCCGTTCGTGCCATCCGAGCCAGTCCCCTGCATAAGCCCCCCTCCAGCCAGGAAGCCTCATCCTCCAGGCTACGGCACCGTGGAGGTAGGAGGGCGTTTCCCAGATGGCATCTGCAGTCATACTGAGGGCGCCCCCAAAGGTATTGATATAAGGATCCGGGGTTTGCACGCGAATCTGGCCGGCGAGCCTACTCCGTGCTTTTTCAGCCCGGTCAAAGATTTCCGGGGCGTTTTCGTAGTCGGGTTTTGTCCAGGCCCCTTTACCCGTTTCGTTTTCGGGCACTGAAAGGATGAAATACAGGTCCCCCGCCCCCTTCATCTCCGTCTTACCGGAAAGCAGACCGTCGGTTTTTCGTTCAGAATGAAAAAGCATTGCCGGAGATTCCTGGCTGTGGGCATCGGAAACCCGGATCTCCGTTTCGGGAGGTACCAGTCCCACAACACGTTTTTTATTTCGCAGCATGGATTCACGGATCTCAGCGGCAGTAGGTGTGTACCGGTTCTCGTACCGTTCGGCTTCGGTCCGGATCCTTCCCGATCCAAAATACAGGCTGAAGGTATTGTCCCCGGCATCGAATTCATTGTCCGCGCAGTATTCAGGTTGCAGGTAGAAACTGGATTCCGGGTCGGCCCCGATATCCCCGTCACGCGAGAACTTCTTGCCGGTGGCTCCCCCGTATGCCCAGAACAGGGTTATATCTTCGGGTACATCCGTGGGACTCACCTTCAGGATCATTCCTTCCCGGTCGTTCAGGGCCAGAAGATGCAGCACCAGGCTGCCATCTCCCAGGATGGGGTCACGGATATCGTAGATCATGGATCCGGGCCGGTACCTTGCCTCGATCTTGCCGGCAGCGGTCAGCCAGAGGGAGGAATCCTTTCTGCCGATGCCGAATTTAAGGTTCCCGCCCATCCCCGGAAGGTACAGGGCAAACTCGGGCAGGTCTCCCGCCTCGACCCTGAAACCGGTGTTTGTTCCATACAGTGCCCTGTTAAAGCGACGCTCTCCGTTAATGATTACAAAGTCTTCTCCGTCAGGATGATATCGAACCGAACGTTCTATCCCGTGCCAGGGGAGGTCTGCCGGGTTTTCCCTTTTGCAGGAAAACTGGACGGGCAGGATCAGAAAGAATATAAAAAAATACAACTTATTCATATTCGAGGATTAATTTACTGGTACCCGGCATTGACAGGGCGCCTCTGAAAAACAGCCTTTCATCATTCCTCTGCAGGGGGTACTTTCATTTTGAAAAGTTTTCCCGTGGCTTCCAGGGTTGGCCAGCCTTCTTCATCCACAAAGAGAGGCCTGATGTTAAGCATCGGCATGCCACCGGCAGACCGGGTATAGGCATGGTAAACGCAGAAGGTCGTGTCGTTCTCGAAAAAGAACCCGTTATGTCCCCTGCCGGGTTCTTCGTAGTCCCCTTCCAGGAACAGGGTATAATCATTGTCAAGCCAGCTTTCCCCGTTTCTGGCAAGATAGGGCCCGTGCACATCCTTTGCCCTTCCCATGACCACCTGGTAATTGCTTTCGAGTCCCTTGCAACAGATCCCCCTCGAGGCGAAAATATAATGGTAATCGGCGCCTTCTATGATAAAAACCCCTTCTCCCAGCGCCGGGGTAATTACGGTCAGGTCGGGAGGATCGCTCAGCAGATGTCCCGTTTCGGAATCCAGTTCGGTCATCCTCAATCCGACCTGGTAGGATCCGTAGAACAGCCAGATCCTGCCGTCGTCATCGATGAATACCATCGGGTCGATCACGTTCACCCCTTCCCCGCCGTTCTTATAGGAGATTACCTTTCCGCGGTCGATCCATTGATAGGCCGGGTCTTCGGGGTTCAAAGTCGTATTGGTGGCATAACCGATGCTTGAATTGAAATTCATCCATGCCGAAACCGAGTAATACAGGTGGTACTGTCCATTCCTGTAGTGAATATCGGGAGCCCAGAGATGGCCGTTCTGGTCGGGGATATCCTCCCTGTGCCAGGCCGGCAGATCTTCCTGGGAGAAAACCCTCCCCGAGCGTTTCCATTCGATCCGGTCTTCGGAAGTTTTGATCGACACTCCCATGCCTGTATGGAAAATATAATACCTGCCATCCTGCTTTATCATTACGGGATCGTGTACGCGAAGGTCCCCTTTCAGGGGATTCTGCCCGGGCTGTGCTTCAACCTGCAGAAAAACCGGAACGCCAAAAAGTAAAAAAAGCATGATTGCCTTCACGGTGGAATGGATACGTACAGATCTTTTCATGGCCAGTCCGGATTAGTTTCAGCTTGCAGGTTTAACGGGGAAAATCTTCGGATATACCTTGATCGCAGCTACGCCGGCAAGGTACATGGTTATCCCGAACATCCCGGATACCCAGAACATGGAGGAGTGAAAATCTCCCATGGCATCCTGTATCAGCAGGGCAATGGTCATGGCAAGCGATGCGTTCCTAAGGCCGGTTTCCAGCGAGATCGCCCTGACCTGGAAATTGGATATTTTAAAAAGGAAGGGCACCAGTCCCCCGACGATCATCCCCGTAAAGGTCAGCAGCAGGACCATGGTGTAGAACAGAACGCCATGGCGTTCGGTGTCTGCAAATCCCTCCAGGTTATTTAGGACGCCCGCAACGATCAGGAACAGCAGGGCAAGAATTCCCAGAACGTTGAACACGGGGATGAGCTTTTTTGCAAGGACCTCGTTGAGCTTCCTCACCAGCATCCCGATGCCGAGCGGGATGATAACCAGTACAATGATGGTCAGTGCGATCGTGCTTGTCGGAACTTTAACATCGGGGATGTTTGAGCAGTAAGCGTTCAGGAGCAGCGGCACAAAAAATATGGAAAGGACCGTGGAAAGGGAAGTAAGCGAAACCGAGAGCGCCACGTCCCCTTTGGCATAGTGGGTCATTAAATTTGAGGTTACGCCGCCGGGTGTGGCAGTGATCAGGATCATTCCCACAAAAATGTACGGGTAGTTTGTATGGAATCCGAGCAAATAGCCAAAGGCTACTGCAACCAGGGGCATGATCCCGAACTGGAGGATCTCCCCGATGATGATCCCCCTGGGTTTTGTGATCACCAGTGCAAAGTCTTTGCCGGTCAGGGTGAGTCCCATACCCACCATTACCAGGAAGAGCATCAGTATGATCATCAGCTTGAAGATCTTGTCAAACAGGGGGCGTATCGGGGGACCGGTAAACTGGACAAACCGGTATTCCTCCTCGCCGATTTTGGATGCAAGGACCTTTACGCTGAAGAAATGCTTGCTCTCGATAAGGTCCTCAAGATCCTGGTAGAGCGGGTCATTTCGATCAGGTATGGTGAGGATGAAGATATTGCCATCCGTGCTTCGGATGAAGAAAAGCCTGGTCTGGTCAGGACTCCCTTCTTCCACCGAGGTCAGGAATCGCAGGTGTCCCTTGAATTCCTGTGTTTCAGCAGCGTTCCAGTCAAGGTTCCTGGGCTCGCTGTTCAACTGTTCAATATACCGGTTGTTTCCGCTTTTGGCGATCGAGGATAAATACTTGTACAGTGTTTCCCCTGATTCGTCCTCTGCAAAGGCCGCAGAACTTAACAAAAATGAGCAAAGAAATACAAATGAGACGATGCCCGGTAATCTCCGTTTAAAATTACTGGTCCCCTGGTTAAGCGTTTTAGGATTCATGGTTTGCCTCCCATATTTTGGTGAATGTAAAAACTAATATAGCAAATATTAGCCACCGGCTGATTTTTGTCAGGGTCGCGAAGACGGAGAAAGGAAAGAATTAAAACGGGGGTTCCGGGACATCAAACTCTGCCCTTTCCGTACGTTCAGACTGTACAGCCTTTTTGCCCTTCAGATACATGCTCTGCTTTAATCCCCGGTCCGTTCCCAGCTTCAACAGATAAAAGCGCATTTCGGATTACCGGAACCTGGCGCAGGACGCCCATGGATTCCTTCAGCATTTTACTGATGGTTATCAGGTAAAAGAACTGGTTCCTGAGGCTGAGGGTGGAAACCTTCCCCTGCGGATTCAGCATATCATTAAGGACGCCGTAACCCGGATTGCTGGTTTCAAACAATGAAGGGTCCGTCCCGGATCCCCGGTTCAGGTCAACATTATTTTCAGTAACCCTCCGCAGGTGTTTAAACCCGTATGGATTCACCGAGTGCATGAAAAGTATCCCTGTTTCCATTAATACCTCCTGTGTAAGCAGTTCCCTGAGGAACATTTGCTGGACGGCGCTGCCCGTAAATCCTTCCACCCCATGTACTCCCGAGGACAGCACAAGGAGCTTCCCGCTATCATGGAGGGGTGGCAAGTAGAGAAAATCTATAAAAAGATCCGGATCCGACTGGCTGGGTACCCTGACGGAAAACAATTCCGCATGATCGTATTGTCCGGGCGCAAGGCCTGCCTCTGCCAGGAACGATTGCCTGCAATCCCCGTATGATTCCTGGAAATAGGCCAGGTTGGATGCATTAACCGGAACATCCTTATCACCCGGCGAAAACGTGGTATAGATGATGTGAACGATTGCCAGGGCAATGATTACCAGGATCAGGAGGCTGAACAGGGTAACTCTCAGGATCTTTTTCATAATCAGGGTATTTAATTATTGAAAATTAAAATTAATCCATTCATGCGAAACATTCAACCGGGGAGCAGGCGATCTGCAATCTCACCATTGCCCAATCCACACGAATTATTATTATTGGCATGATGCGGGAAGGATTTGACGATCCGGCCGGTTCTATTTTACCTGCACATAATTCCTGAACTCACCGAGACGGATACCGAACAGCAGATATTTTTCCACAAACGAGATGATGCGGTATTTAAGTTTATTATGTTTTGACCTCGGCCTGTTTTGGCTGATCCTGCCGGTGTATCTCAGCTGATCCTGCCAGTCGAACATGGATATCCATTCCTTCATGACCGAGGGGTGCGTACCCTTGAAAGCCGGAACACGGTTCAGGGGACCGTAATCGTAAATTTCGGCGAACTGGTTGTCACGGGTCATCTGTGCCACCTTTGCCCTGCCGCGGTGGTTGACATTGAATGCCTTGATCTTGCTGGCCATCAGGTCGGGTGGCCTGACCCAACCGTAATGATAAATATGGGCATCCAGCTCCACGACCTTGAGTTTAAATGTGTTTTCCTGCCGCCTGTAATCGAGGCCGTTAAAATCAGAAATCCTGCGGAAAGACTGGGCTGACTCCCAGGAATGGATGTCGGGATCGTTCCGGATGATCCGGATTTCCTTCCGGTACCAGCAGTGCGAATTCTGGTAATGTTGGTAATCCCCCCAGAAGTGGTAGTATTTAAAAAGGAAACCCTCAACGCGGGGATCATCGGCATACTGATTGCCTTTTTGCTGAATATGCGGAAGATCCTTTTCGTGGACCACCTCGTCCGACTGAAGGTAAAACAGCCAGTCCCCCGAACAATGACTTTTTGCAATATCGGTCTGGTGCGCATGCTCCATTCCCCGCGGATACTTTTCAAGATCCCAGACAGTATCAATGATTTTGATTTTATCTGAGTTAATTTCAAGGATTTCCTCCCTGGTATTATCATCCGGATCCGAATCCCCCAGGGCAACAATAAATTCATCGACAATGGGGAGGATTGACAGGATGGCCTGCTTCATCGGGTAGTAAAGTTTGCCCGCATTTTTGCCCATACTGAATCCGCTGATTTTCATAGTTGCGTGTAACCTGGCAGAATAAATTCAATCATCAAAGGTAATGGAAAAGATAAAAACCGAAACGGGATCATGGGGGATGTACAGGAATCCTGCAATGCCGGGGTGACGCTGGTCCAATCCCTCTGTGCCGATATGTTCTCAATTTTGATATCTTTACCAGCTGCTGTATAGTATTATTTACATTAAAATGAAAACCATGAAAAGGATCCTTATTCTGATTTTATTTATAGCGCTTGTCCTGCCGGGCCATGCACAGGACAAACCTAATATCCTCGTCATCTGGGGAGATGATATCGGATAGGCAAATGTCAGCGCATACAATCATGGAATGATGGGTTACCGGACGCCGAATATTGACAGGCTGGCGGATAAAGGGGCCATGTTTACCGACTGGTATGCCCAGCAATCCTGTACGGCGGGGCGCGCCGCCTTTATCCTGGGACAGCATCCGTTCCGGACGGGACTGCTTACCATCGGGATGCCCGGCTCAACCCAGGGCATCAGGGACGAGCAGCCCACGATAGCCGAGTTGTTAAAACCGCTGGGTTACACTTCCGGCCAGTTCGGCAAGAACCACCTGGGTGACCGTGACGAACATCTTCCTACCAACCACGGCTTTGATGAATTCTTCGGCAACCTCTACCACCTGAATGCAGAGGAAGAACCCGAAACGTATTATTATCCCAAGGACGAAGAGTTCCATAAAAAGTACGGCCCAAGGGGTGTAATTCATTCTTATGCCGACGGCATGGTAGAACACGACGATATGATCGGAACCGTGCTTGCAAAGCTGGAAAGCCTGGGCATTATTGACAAT
>CAZVLG010000325.1:0-5340 GCA_964627835.1 uncultured Bacteroides sp. | reverse complement strand
ACCGGATACCTGCCTCTGTATCGTAAAATCGCGGGCATCGGTCATCAGGGAATCGGGGTGGAAAACAATATCCTCTGCATTTGATCTTGAGGTCAGGTAGGTAAACTCACCGGTACCCCTGAGTCCCGCATTACTCAAACGGATCAGGTTATTATAATGGCCTTTGCCCTGATAGAGTTCAAATCCTTCGGATCCTGTCCGATAGCTGAATCCAAGTGAATTGTCAGGCTGGACATATATGTTATGTTCAAAATCCGGGAAAATATCTGCGGAATGAAGATTCCCCTTAAGGTTCAGTCCACTTTTACTAAAATTGTCCAGGCTGTCAAAAATGAAAGGATAGACCTCAAAATAAAAGTCATCCCTTGTATATACTCCGTTCTGAATGGATGCGGCATCGTAGTAGATAAACGAATTCTCCAGACTCCTGAATATGGGATAACTGGTATAATTCTTACGTCCTGATTTGTTCTCCGGGTGGTCAATCAGCAATTCCCCGGACATGTCCTGTATGATGCTCTGGACGGCGAGCAGGGTTACCTGTCCGTATGGATCCACCTGGTCACCCTTCACCTGGAGGCTCAGGGAATCGATGTCCTTAAGGTTGATCCTGAAATTATCATAGTTGAATAAGAAGTTCTTGCCGAAAAAAGTGAATAAACCGGCATTTATTACACCATTGAACAGGAAATCCCGGTTCCTTTTCATGGTAATGGTCTGGTTTTCAGGGAAGAGATATACAGCCTGGGCATTGCTCAACCGGATGACCCTCAAACCATTGATATGCAGGTCATTATTAGTCAGATCAAGGCTTGCATTCTCCAGTGGTGATTCTGTCTCCGAATGCAGGTCGATCACATCGTAATCAATGGAATTCACACTTGCATAGATCCAGTCATACAGCTTCTGCCGAAGGGTAATCAGTTCCCTTTCCAGGTCATAGTTTATGAACCCCATGACTGCAAGACGGATCAGTATTTGCTGCAGCTGATTATACCGGATCCTGCTGTACCTGGCAAAATCGTCGGCCCGGAATGTGATATCAAAGACATGCTCCGAGTAGCGCCTGAGGGTAACCAGAATGTTCTCTTCATCGATTCCCTGAATCCGGTAATAGGTCCTCTCATCAAAAAGGTTGTCGGACTGGAAATTGGCAAGGCCGGTGGCCGATCCCTCCTTCATCTTGAACAGTATCAGGTCATCATTAAGGTTCCAAAAGAGCTGTTCAAAATTCATTTCAACATTATGGTAGGAATTATAATAGGGTGATTCGGATCGAAAACTGCCGGTCCTGAAGAACGATATCCGGTTGTCCTTGACAACATATTCCATTCCGGTACTGGGATGATAGATGGAGTCCATCTCTATGTAGAGGGATATCTCTGAATTCATGCTTGTTAGCAAATCCTGATCAAAATAGAAGGCTTCCGAGCGGACTACGATTACCAGGGTGTCCCTGCGGAGGAATTTCATGCTTGCCTTTCTGTACAGACTGCCCGTACCAACCATCTTTGCTCCCAGCATGCTGATGCCCCCGGAATAGTCCACATTCTCGTAGATATCGTCAATGGTATAATTCAGCAGGAAGGATGTAAACCTTGGATAATTGGCCTTTGAATCGGAAATAACCCTTTCTGCCCTGTGTTCAAGCCGGCCAGGAACCGGGAAATCGAAATAGTCCAGGTTATAATAACTTGCGGTATCGATCTGGAATTCTGAATGCCTCAGGTTGATCCGGTAACTGGCAAATTCGGCATAGATCCGGTCTCCCGGGTATCCCGATCGTTCCCAGTTAACCCTGCCACCACTGCCCCTCCAATGATAGCTCAGGGGATTGAAAACACCTTCCGTACCGAGTATCATGATGCTGTCTCTCACCGCATAACATGTCAGGTCGGTCCTGCCTTCCGTATACAGTCGGACGGAATCCGTATACTCCAGCCTGAATTGGCGATTGGAGGATACCCAGCGGGTGGAATTTGTCTGGCTGATGGTTCCGGATGCCAATAGCTGGCGGGTAAAGGTCAAATAACCCTGGATCACGGGTAATGTAAGGTCCCCCTCCCTGCTGAAGTCCATCATGGACTCAATCCACACCCTTTGATTATCGGCCTGTTCGGGGTCCTGTCCGAAGAAATGCAGAATCTCGACCAGGGTCATGAAATGAGGACGGGGCCTGGCGTTTTTATCGAGTAATCGATTGGAGATAACGATGATTTCCTTTTTGTTCGTATCCGGTATGCTTCCATCCCCCCATCTCTGGACAAGCGATTGGACGGCTTCGGGCAGAAGCCCTT
This sequence comes from uncultured Bacteroides sp., assembly GCA_964627835.1. Classification (GTDB taxonomy): domain Bacteria; phylum Bacteroidota; class Bacteroidia; order Bacteroidales; family SM23-62; genus SM23-62. The sequence goes on along the minus strand of CAZVLG010000325.1, from coordinate 3,043 downwards.
CGGCATCAAGTTCCATAAAACTAACTAGCTCCGTCGGATATTTTTCAATATCCGATGAAAATCTCCTGAACACATCCTGGGCAGAACTTTGCATGATAACAGGGAGAAGGAGAACTGTGAGAAGGATACGGTGGATCATCGCTGGATTGTTAGAATGGCATTTAACTGCAAATTAATCAGCTTTTCTGTAATCTGCAACCGTCCATTCATTCATTGACCGCTTCCGGACAAGTTTCAGTCCATATTCAAGGGCGGATATGTTCAGTATCTCCAGGTCGCTTTCATAGAACCCGCTTAGGATGGCCATACCATGGTCCGCCAGGTGCGAACTGAGGTTTTTCAATTCCTCCAGCAGGACGTTCAGGTTAATGTTGCCGAGAATGGTGGTAAAGGATCCTTCGTTTAGGGATCCTATCTCTCCCTGAACGACCCTGATGTTTTTACAGGCGTTCAGTTCGATGTTTTCAAGGCTGTTCCGGTATGCCCAGGTATCATGATCAAGGGCTATAATGACAGGCGCTCCCAGTTTCTCCGCAAAAATGGACAGCACTCCTGTACCGCATCCGAAGTCAAGCACCTTTTGACCCATCCAGGTGTACTCCATCATTGACAGCATCATCAAACGGGTTGTTTCATGATGTGCCGTACCGAAGGACATTTTCGGGGAGATCACCAGATCATACCGCAGGTCTTCCGGAGGCTGGTGAAAGGGGGCGCGGACCATGCACTGGTCGGATATATGTACGGGGGCATATTCCTGCTCCCAGGCGGCATTCCAGTTGCGATCGGGCAAGGGGACAGTGAGTAAGGATTTGATTTTATCCCTTATCCCGGACTTGCTTAAATAGGATTCAAAGTCCTCTTGTGAAAAATCCCCTGCCGGTGCGTAGGCAAGAATCCTCGCTTCCTCCTCAACGAATCCATCGAAACCGAATTCCGAGAGCAGGGCCAGAATTAATTCCCTCCAGGATTCATGGGCGGGGGAAAGTTCAATGCTTATTTCAACAAATCCGGTCAACTGGATCAAAAGGATTGCACGATGGCAATGAAATCCTCGGTTACCAGAGATGCCCCGCCTATCAGTCCCCCGTCCACATCCGGATTGGCAAATAATTCACTCGCATTTGAGGGCTTGCAGCTTCCACCATACAGAATGCTCAGTTCATCCGCAGCATCCTTACCGAATTTCTCCCCTATGAGCGACCTGATAAAGGCATGCATTTCCTGGGCTTGAAGGGGACTTGCGGTAACCCCTGTTCCAATGGCCCAGACGGGTTCATAGGCAATCACTACCCTGCTAAGCTCATCTCCCGACAATTCAAATAAAGCAGTTTCTACCTGTTTCTTAACAACATTGAAGTGATTCCCGGCTTCTCGCTCAGCCAGGACCTCCCCGCAACAGAAAATGGGTTTCAGTCCCACCTCAAGAGCCAGTTTAACCTTCCGTTGCAACAACTGGTCATCTTCCATGAAATAGGACCTTCTTTCGGAATGCCCCAGGATGACATATTGTGCTCCGGTTGACCGGATCATCTCTGCTGAGACCTCACCGGTATAGGCTCCGCCTGGTTCTGAGGCACAGTTCTGTGCACTCAGGCCCAGCCTGCTGATGGACCTTGATACATCTGAAAGATGAATAAAAGGAGGAGCTACAATAACTTCAACTTCCGTTGGATTTTCATCGAAGAAATCATTTACTGCTTTAGCCAGCTGGATTCCTTCCTGCAGGGTTTTGTTCATCTTCCAGTTCCCTGCCACGATCAATTTTCTCATAATGTATTTATTACGTTGGTTACGAATCGATTCACTCATGCAAATTGTATCCTGGGGTCGAGGAGTGCATAAATCAGGTCGACCAGGATATTTATGAACACAAAAATAAGAGAGATCAGGATAACGGAACCCAGCACCAGGGGAAAATCATAATTATTCAGGGCGTCCACAATGATATAACCCAATCCTTTCCAGCCGAATATGTATTCAACAAAAATAACCCCTGCCATCAGTGATGCAAACCAGCCACTGGCTGCGGTGACTACCGGGTTCATCGAATTTTTCAATGCATGCTTCCGGATGATCCGGTAATAGGAGAGACCTTTTGCCCTTGCCGTCCGGATATAATCCTGTGACAGTACCTCCAGCATGGAACTCCTTGCGAGCTGCACAACTACGGAGAGGGGCCTGATGCCCAGGGTCAGTGCAGGCAGGATCAGGTTTTTAAGGCTAAGGTGCATACCATTTCCAAAGGCATCCACTTCGACCAGGTTGCCCGTAAGGTTAAGTCCAGTGAAATCCTGAAGCCGGTATGCAAAAAGCCACCCGATCAATATAGCGGCAAAAAAGGATGGCAGCGACATACCGAGGGAAGTGATCACCAGGATAAGCCTGTCGTAGATCCCGTCTTTGCCAAGTGCGGCCAGGATACCTGCAAGGGTTCCAATGACAAAGGCCAGGAACATGGAACAGAAAGCGAGGATAAAGGTATTTGGAAGGGCCTGCAGCAAAACCCTGCCAACCTTTTCCCGGCTTTGAAAAGATCTGCCCAGATAAGGGGTTTTAAGTACCAGTGCACGATGCGGGCTGAACTGAATCAATATTCTTGCATTTCCGTATTTCCCCTCATCCAGGTAAAGATAGCTGTCCCTGTTTTCCGGGTCATGCAGGGAAATGGGAGAAAGATCGTTCAGATAGGCCAGGTATTGAATATATTTCGGCCTGTTAAGCCCCAGGTCTTCACGTATGCCCTGCAGGGTAGCTTCATCCGCCCGCTGTCCTGCCATCATTCTTGCAGGATCACCAGGCAATACATGAAAAAGCATGAAAACAATGCTGATCACACCCCAGGCAACGAGCATTCCATATAGAGCCTTTTTTGTCAGATAAACAGCCACCTTACCAACCGTTTTTCCTTCCGTAATATGGAAGGTATACAATGCTTGCCGAGAGCACCAGAAAGAGGGCAGTAAAAATGCCCAGGCCCCATTTCTCAGTCGCCTTCCTGTAACGGGTCATGGTATAGGGCAACAGGCCTTCCTGGAGTTTT
>CAZVLG010000324.1:0-3988 GCA_964627835.1 uncultured Bacteroides sp. | reverse complement strand
GAAATTTTCTATCATGTTGATGATTTTAACAAAGCATTTATCAAAGAATTGCAAACACATCAATTAACCACCGGATCCAGGCAAAGGATTAAGCCTTGTAGCATGAGCGAAAGCGAGGTAATAACGATCAATATCTTCTTTCATCTTATGCGCTACAGGGACTTTAAGCATTATTACCTGTATCATGTCTGCGAACATATGGGAGATGAGTTTCCTCACCTGGTATCCTATAACCGGTTCGTTGATCTATCACATTCTGCTCTTTTGCCGCTGGTTGTATTCCTTAAGACACAGCGCTTGGGTAACTGTACTGGCATATCCTTTATTGACTCTACCCCGATCAGAGCCTGCCATATCAAGCGTGAGCATAGCCACAAAGTCCTTAAAGGACTTGCTCGTAAAGGACACTGCAGCATCGGATGGTTTTTTGGATTGAAGATGCATTTTATTGTCAACGACCAGGGAGAGATCCTGGATTTTGTCCTTACTCCCGGGAATGTTGGTGACAGAGATCCTTTGTCCGGAACCAACCTGCTGGCCAAGATCTATGGGAAGCTATTCGGAGATAAGGGATACATCTCCCAGACTCTCTTTGAAAAACTCTTCATAGATGGCATTCACCTGATTACAAAACTGAGAAAGAACATGAAAAACAGCCTGATGCATATCTCTGATAAAATTCTCCTCCGCAAGCGTGCATTAGTTGAGACTGTTTGTGATGAACTGAAAAACATTTGCCAGATCGAGCACACCCGCCACAGAAGTCAGGAAGGGTTCATTATTAATCTGATATCCGGATTAATAGCATACTCGTATTTGCCGAAAAAGCCTTCCCTGAATCTGGAGATAATCAATCAATCAATGGCATTGTCATTTTGAAATTATGTCGAACTCACGTTAATTAAATATAGATGGTTTGGTGCGATATAGTCGGCGCAGGTAATGCCAACCGTTGGGTAAAGAACATAAATATGGTAAACTTTGGTAAACAGAAATTGGTTGACTACAGGGCTAATGTTAGTAAACCTTGGTAAATTCGTTTAGGCTTACCACTTGGAGTTGTAATGCAGGAATTAACACAAAATCTCTGGGAACGCTACGGTTTTTCCGCGAATCCCTTTGACACTAAAGCACTATCATTGAGCGATGGAGCGTGGCTTTCCGTTACCAACGCCTACGTGTCAAGAAAGAAGGGTTCGGAGACGGCTTCGGTATTAACCAATTTCTTTCGGAATCCAGGCGGCGGACGCATTATAGTCGAGGGTGAACCTGTGATCGGCAAAACCACTTTTGTCAACTACCATCGGCATCAATGGGAGAATGAGGCGGCGGACAAGCTACTTACGCCCGCGACGGAGATTTCACTGCAGGAGAATTGGGGAGAGAGGGATTTTCTTTTGAATCTACTGAGTGCGTTATCATCACGTCTAAGGTTAGACTTGGGTGAAAAAAAGTTTTCCAAGGACGAGCTCTTGCAGGAGATCACTGCCATCTGCGGTGTTTTCATCACACAAGACGGCGGTTTTTCAATAGGCGGCCAAGCGCTTGGTACTGGTGTAAACATCGGTAAAACCTCAAACAAGACGATCAGAATTGGTGATCTGACCAACCATCATTTACGGCAATACTTCTCCTTGTTAGTCCAATTAGCTCGGAAACAAAAGAATGTTGTGGGAGTGACCTTTCACTTCAATAATTTGGAGTTACTCGCACAGAAAGGTCCACATCAATTGAGGACATTATTTGAAAAGGTACGAGATGTTCTGCAGGAGCCGAACGTGTACTTTATTTTTGTTGGCTACCGGGGCATGTTTCAGCAGGTAATAGTGCAATCCGAACGTGTGAGGAGCATCTTTTTCGATACACCTGTGTATCTTGACCCGCTCAGTATCGACGAAAAGCAGGCGATCAACAAGTATCTTCAAATGTTTCTCCGTTGCGAATATATTCATCTATCTGAGGCAGTCGGACGGAATCGTTTTTACGAGATTAACCCAAGGTTCTCCATTCTTGCGAAGACAGGAGGCAAGTACAAAAACTGAAAAACTCAAATGGATTGAGAAACAAAACCCAACAAAAGGTTGTACAAGGATGCGCGGTAAAGACACCGCATACCTGTAAACCTTTTCGTAAGCCAATAAAAATGTGTATAAATTATGCAGCGAACCATTGAGATCTCTACTCACGCCCAAAACGGCCTGTACGACATCACCACGCAGGTAAAGGCTTCGGTCAGGGAGAGCGGGGCACAGAACGGCATGGTATCGGTCTATGTGCAGGGAGCAACGGCTGCCATCATGATCCAGGAGAACTGGGACCAGTCCGTGCAGAACGATGTGGTCAACCTGTTGAAGAAACTTATCCCCCACGGGGTATGGGAGCACGATGCCCAGGACGACAACGGGGATGCCCACCTGAAGGCCGGACTCGTCGGTCCATCCGAGACTATTCCGATCATCAACGGGGAACTCGGCCTTTCGACCTGGCAGAACATCTTTCTCTGCGAGTTCGACGGCCCGCGCTCCACCCGGCGGATTGTTGTCACGGTCGTTGACTCGGGGTAGCAGGGGATACCGTGTCAGCCAAGGAATTGCAGATTACGTTGCAGGCCCGTGAAGCCGGCACGCTTGAGGGCGGATCCTTCGAAGATCCCGTTGAATTTCTGCTCATCCAGGGCCATCCATTCCTTGGGGGACATTTCCAGGAGGCCCGGCAAAGGCCGAAGCCAGTCTTCCTGGTGGGGCTGGGCATTGTTGTTCCAGGGACAGACATCCTGGCAGATGTCGCAGCCGAAGGCCCGGTTCTGCATTTTTCCCCTGAATTCCTCCGGCAGGGCCGGTTTTTTGTATTCGATGGTCAGGTAGGAAATGCAGCGGGAGGCATCGAGGGTGCGGCCGGGCAGGATGGCTTGCGTGGGACAGGCATCGATGCAGCGGGTGCACTCGCCGCAGTAATCCTTCATGGGCCGGTCCGGTTCCAATTCCAGATCGCAGATGATCTCCCCAAGGAAGAACCAGGACCCGTATTTGCGGTTCAGCAGGAGGGAATGCCTGCCGATCCATCCGAGTCCCGCCACACGGCCCCATGCCCGCTCCATGACCGGGGAGGAATCGACGAACACCCGTCCTGAAACGGGCGCGAACTCCTCCTGCATCCAGGAGAGAAGCTTTTTCAGTTTCTTCCGGATGATCTTATGGTAGTCCTTCCCGTAGGCATACCTGGAAATGACCGGTGCTTCCGGGTCGCTCTGTTTTTCCTGAGTATGGTAATTTTGCAGGACCACGATCACCGAGCGGGCCCCGTCGACGAGCCTGCGGGGATCCGTACGTTTGTCGAAATGGTTTTCCATGTATCCCATTTCACCATGGAACCCATTATCGAGCCAGTTCCTCAGCCTGGCGGCATCCTCTTCAAGAAAATCAGCAGGGGCAATGCCGCAATCCAGGAAGCCCAGTTCCAGGGCTTTTTCCTTTATGCGCAGGCTATTTGAGGCAGGATCGTTCAAGAGGCAGGCGATTGAAGACCATTGGTGTTTGAATTCGGCCGTCCGGCGGGGGATTACATGAGTCCCAGTTCAAGCCGGGCCTCGTCGGTCAGGTTGGATTCGTCCCAGGGTGGGTCGAAGGTCAGTTTCAGATCGAGTTCTTTAACCCCATCCACGGCTTCGACCTTATCCCTTACCTCCCTCAGGATGTCATCGGCGATGGGACAGTTGGGTGCCGTAAGGGTCATACGGATCCTGACATTTCCTTCATCGTCCGCATCGATCTCGTATATGAGTCCCAGGTCATAAATATTCACCGGGATCTCCGGATCGTATATTTGTTTGAGGACCTTTATGATCTCATCTTCCAGCTGAAGAAATTCGTTTTCGGGTTCCATAGGCAGATTATTTTAATTGCAGCCGTTTGGCGGCGGAAGGTCCGGGGGTATTTCAATTCTTTTCTTTTTCAAGCTTTGTTTTGTATGCAAGGGCATACAGCTTCAT
>CAZVLG010000323.1:0-23079 GCA_964627835.1 uncultured Bacteroides sp. | reverse complement strand
GGTTGAGAGGATGTAGCTGAAATCTGCAAAGACAGGTACGACAGCCTGCTCATAAAACTCTATGCCTGCCCCGATGCCCGGAAAATATTTTCCGCCAAACCTGTACCCGTTTACCATCTGAATGCTGAAAATGGTATTGTTCTCATTGTTGCCCGAACCGATCAGGGCCCCCAGGTCGGTCCTGTTAAAATAACCTTTGGGCGATTCTTCCATACGCATCCAGAACTCACCCGGACCCAGTTTTTCCTTCTCGATCCGGCTGATCTCGCTCAGCGGAAACAGCATGGTATTCAGGCAAAAAGTCTCCAGCCGGATTATCTCAGGATTTAACTGGTCCTGGATATTCCCCCTGTAAACCTCTCCGTTTACAAGGTATATCACATCGATCTCATGCTTCTGTCCCATGGCCAAAAGAGGAACCAAAATAAACAGGAGGCCCAGGATCATGGTAAGAAGGTTTCGTTCAGGTAGCCTGGCAGACAGGAAGTTTGACAGTAGAACCCGGTATCCGGTGCGTGGAAAATGCTTGGCTGATTTCATCTGTTCCGGCAGTTAAACAGTAGATGTACACTGCATAGATGAATACCGCGGAATTTTGGTTGCGTGCCTATCCGGCCTTCTTCCGGGGATTCCACCTCATAAACCAGAAACGGATGTCCTTTTCCTTGACTTCCCAGTAATGATAGGTCTCAAAACCATATCGCTCGTAGGCGGCCCTGGTCCGGATCATCCTGGCATGGTTCCCTCGCTTTTTCAGCATCCAGTTCACGCCCGGGTTGGCATCGAAGGTATGTGAGATGCTTTCCTCATAATAGCCATGGTTTTCCGGTAATTCAATATACAATTATTCTTTCGGAACGCAACCCCCCGAACAGGGCCTGCATCTATTAGGTGAATTAAAAACCAATCGCCATGACAAACAAAATAAATACGGCACCCGTGTTCCTGGTGCCCATGATCACCCTGATCCTGTTGGGCAGCTGCCAGGACCGCCTGCTCCAGACCTATGAACTGAACAATCCCGTATACATGTCTTACGAGGACCTTCGCACTGCGGTAAAAGACACTGCACCCGGGGAGATTCATTATCCCGGCAAGATCTATCTGTACGGTGATTATATTTTTGTAAACGAGGTGAGGGAAGGCATCCATGTGATCAACAACACTGACCCTTCCAATCCCCTGGTTACAAGTTTTATCAAGGTCCCCGGAAACATCGACATGGCCATCAAGAACAATATCCTGTTTGCAGATTCCTACGTAGACCTGGTGGCCATCGATATCTCGGACCTTGATAACATTCGCGAACTGGCCCGTTTTGAGGATCTGTTCACCTGGGATCTGCCTCCCTATGAAGCAGGATCGCGTGTCGGGGAAGTGGATCCTTCCATGGGGGTGGTGGTGGACTGGGTGACCGAAGAGGTAACCGAAGAGATCGAACAATCCCCGCAGTTCTGGCCGACCCGGATGTGGGAAACCACCTTCTATGCCATGGATGCTACATCGTTCCGGCCATCCACGGCGGTGAATAGCGGGGGACAAACAACCGGTACCGGGGGGTCCATGGCAAGGTTCATTATTTACAGGGACATCCTGTATACCATCGACCAGATGGACCTGCATATGTTCGATGTGAGCGATGAATTAAATCCCTTCTCGGTTGGCAACCAGAGCATTGGCTGGAACATCGAAACCGTATTTATCGCCCGTGACCACCTGTTTATCGGGTCCACGACCGGAATGTACATCTATGACCTGGCAGATCCCGTGCAGCCCGAATATGTTTCCTCATACTGGCATGTTACCAGCTGTGACCCGGTGGTGGTGGAAGGGAATTATGCCTACGTTACCCTGCGCACCGGAAATACCTGTGAGACCGATGTGAACCAGCTTGATATTGTGGATATTCATCAGCTCAGCAATCCCACACTCATCAAATCCTATCCCATGTACAATCCCCACGGATTGGGCATTGACCAGGGAACCCTGTTTATCTGTGACGGGGATGACGGACTGAAAATTTACGATGCAAAGGATCCCTATATGCTTAAAACCAACCAGCTGGCCCATTTCGAAGAAATCCACGCCTTCGATGTCATCCCCCTTGACAATGTCCTTTTCATGATCGGGAACGATGGATTGTACCAGTATGATTACGAGGATCTTTCGGAGATCAGCCTGTTGAGCATGATCCCCATATATGCAAAGTAAAAACGGAATTTCCCGGAGCCTGAAAGCCACGCCGGTCTCCCCGGATCACCCTAGGCAGTTAAATGGCTCCGGCAAGACCGGTTTTCCGGGAATGGAAAAGGCCGCCATAAAATAAACCTTGGCGGCCTTTTTGTTCATGTACATGGGCGTCCTGAAGGCCATCCCCTCCAAAACAGAATCGAATATCAGGCAAACAGTGCCTTGTAAGGACCGGACAGGATCTGTTTATAAATATGCCCCGGCAGCATAGTTATTCAGATATTTCCTACCTTCAATTAATTTTTCATGGATTTCCCCGCCATCATAAAATAAAGAACAGGCCATGAAAATATTGTTAATCTCCCCGGTAAGGGATCCACACCAATTTACCAACCGGGGGATACTGATCCCACAACTTGCCTTGTATATTCTTAAGGGACTCACACCGAAAGAGCATGAGGTAAAGATCGTCGAAGAGGAATTCATGCCATTGGACCTGAATGAGGAATGTGACATCGTCGGTATCAGCTGCATGACCTCAAATGCCTACCGCGGATACCGAATCGCCGATGCGTTCAGAGAACGCGGTAAAATAGTGGTTATGGGGGGCATACACCCTTCACTCCTGCCCGGTGAAGCCCTTGAACATGCAGATTCAGTAGTGATCGGGGAAGCCGAAGGAGTCTGGAAAAATATACTGGAGGATATTGAAAACAATGACCTGCACCGGACATATCATGAACCCGATCCGGATTTAGACCGGTACATTCCCAAGGATTTTTCCACCCTGCCCGAAAAAAGGATTTATAAACTGTTCCCTCTGCAAACCACTCGGGGATGCCCTTATAATTGTGATTTTTGTTGTGTGTCGGATATTTTCGGTAAGAAGATCAAGCATATACCCGTCAAAAATGTGCTGAGGGATATTGAAGCATCAGGGGGGCGGAATTATATTTTCCTTGATGATAATATAATGAGCAGTCCCCGGTACTCCAGGGAGCTCTTCCAAGCGTTGATCCCGCTAAAAATCAGATGGATCGGACAATCTTCCATTTCCTTTGCGCATGATACGGATCTTATGAAACTGGCCAGGAGAAGCGGTTGCAGGGGACTGTTCATTGGACTGGAAAGCGTGGTCGAAAACAACTATAAGAAATATAAAAAACTGGGCAGCCTGAAAGAAACCAGCAGGAGTATCAGGAAAATACTTAAAATGGGTATTATCGTTCAGGCTTCGGTGATTTTCGGCTTTGATGAGGACCGCCAGGAAACATTTGAACAGACAGTGAAATTCTTAATAGCAAATCGCCTGAGCATTGCATCCATCAATGTTTTAACGCCCTATCCAGGCACTCGCATTTACCAGGCATTGAAAAGGGAAGGGAGGCTTCTGCACGAGCAGTGGGAATATTATGACCACCATACCGTTGTGTTCCAGCCAAAAAATATGACGCCTCTGGAATTGCAAATCAGGAAAATAAAGGCCAAGACTGCCTTTCACAGCATTCCCAGCATACTTATACGGTTTCTTGGTAATCTCAGGATGCCCGGGATTTACCTTGCAACCAACCTGGGTTACCGAAAGCTGGCAATGGCGGAGAATAGCAGAATGCATCTATTTGAATCTCAAATGCATCCGGGAGGTAACCAGGGCATGGAACCGGAGGTTTTTGTGAAAGGGAATTCCTAAAGGACCCGCGATAATATATGTATTTTATTTACACTGGGATGCCCTGTAACACATTTGGAAGCAACTATTGCTGCCGGAATCTCATCTATGGAATAAAACACATCCAAAATGAAGCCCCTGTTACGTTCTGCTCAAGCCATGGCCTGTCTGTCCGGCATCCTGATCGTCCTGTCTTTTTCAAATTGTGAGCGCACACCAAACAACGGCCCGGGCGGCATCAGTGTTGACAGTTTTAAGATCGATAATTACCCCAAGGTGGATGGTTCGACATCCGCCCATCCTCTTCAGGCCCTGATCGCATGTAAAATACTGGGCGTTGAATATGAATGGATGCCCAGCTGGTTTGATGAGACCTACCGGATCTGGCCTTCATCGGAAACAAAACCCGAAACCGCAGAATTTATCCGCGACAGCATCATCCATAATGGCACGCATGGGGCATATGTCAATCTTATCACCGGGAAAGCCGATATTATCCTTGTTGCGCGCTCAGCCTCGCCGGATGAAATCTATCTGGCAGACAGCCTGGGGGCCGGATTAACGGAAAGCCCGATTGCCCTGGATGCTTTTGTTTTTATTGCAAATGTTAATAATCCGGTTCATTCATTGACCGTTAAGGAAATACAGGATATTTACACGGGAAATATCCTGAGCTGGAACGAGGTGGGCGGCACGAATACAGAAATTCATCCTTATCAGAGAAATCCGAATTCCGGCAGCCAGGAACTCATGCTGTCCCTTGTAATGAAAGACCTGGACATGATGGATCTGCCCGATATGATACTTTACGGAATGATGGGGCCCATCAACATGATCACGCACGATAAAGACGGCCTGGGCTATACCGTTTACTTTTTCGAGCAATTCATGGCACCCAACGATAGTTTGACACTGCTTGCGGTCAACGGGGTTGTTCCCCAATACAACACCCTGAAAGAAAAGGAATATACCTATACCACGGAGGTGTATGCTGTGATCCGTGAGGACCTGGACCGGTCTTCCACGGCTTACGCTTTATATCAATGGCTCCTCAGCATACAGGGGCAGTTGGTCGTCAAGGAGAGTGGCTATATTCCCCTGTATTTCGGGCTCTGAGAATTAGGAATAAACCTCCTTTTTTGCAGCCTTCAAGGTATTCAGCAAAAGGGATACCCGGGTCATGGGTCCAACTCCCCCCGGTACAGGGGTAATGTAGCTGCATTTGGGTGCCACCCCCTCGAAATCGACATCCCCTTTCAGCCTGAATCCGGACTTGGTCTCCTCTGATTTAACCCTGGTTGTGCCCACATCGATGACAACGGCTCCGTGGGGGACCATGTCTTCGGTGAGGAACCCGGGCTGTCCCATGGCAGCGATGATGATGTCAGCCTGAAGGCAAAGCTCCTTGATGTTTTTAGTCCGGCTGTGGCAGACGGTAACCGTGCAGTTGCCCGGATCCCGCTTCTGCGCCAGCAGGGCAGCTATGGGTTTTCCGACAATATTGCTGCGCCCGATGACCACACAGTGCCTGCCGCTGGTTTCGATATTGTACCGCCTGATAAGTTCAATGATCCCGGCCGGGGTGGCTGACTGGAAACAGGGCATCCCGATCAGCAGGCGTCCGGCATTCACCGGGTGAAAACCGTCCACATCCTTGGAAGGGTCAATGGCTTCAATGACCCTGGTTTCTGGAATGTGATCCGGCAAAGGAAGCTGGACTATGAATCCGTCGATATCCGGGTCAAGGTTCAGTTCATTCACCTTGTCGAGGAGTTCCTGCTCGGAAATTTTCTCATCAAAACGGACCAGGCTGGATTCAAAGCCAACCTGCTCACAGTCCTTGACCTTGTAATTCACATAGGTCTCGCTGGCGCCATCCGTCCCCACCAGGATCGCCGCCAGGTGCGGCCGCTTCCCTCCGGATGCCGTGATCTTTTTAACTTCTTCTGCAATCTCAAGCTTGATCTTGCTGGCTGTTTCTTTACCGTCGATTAATACCATTTCAGAGGTGTTTATTGGTTGGTGTCAATGTTTTCCTGTCAGCGCATACCTCCCTGCGGCATATTGCCCATCATCCTGGCCATTTTTTTATTGCCCGACATCTGCTTCATCATCCTCCTGGTTTCGTCGAATTGTTTGACAAGGCGGTTTACCTCCTGGATCGTTGTACCGCTGCCGCTGGCAATGCGCTTCCTGCGGCTGCCGTTCAGGATGCTGGGATTGGAGCGCTCCTCCGGTGTCATGGAATGAATGATGGCTTCTATCCCCTTGAATGCATCATCATCCATATCCAGGTTCTTCAGGGCTTTGCCCACCCCCGGGATCATGCCCGCGAGATCCTTCAGGTTCCCCATTTTTTTGATCTGCTGTATCTGGGAAAAGAAGTCATCAAAATTAAACTGGTTTTTTGCAATCTTTTTCTGCAGTTTCCTTGCCTCCTCCTGGTCGAACTGATCCTGCGCCTTTTCAACCAGGGAAACAATATCCCCCATTCCCAGGATCCTGTCCGCCATACGGCTGGGATGAAAGACATCCAGGGAATCCGGTTTTTCCCCGGCGCTGACAAATTTAATGGGCTTATCTACCACCGTGCGTATCGAAAGGGCAGCACCGCCCCGGGTATCCCCGTCCAGCTTGGTGAGGACAACCCCGTCAAAGTCAAGTCGTTCATTAAATTCACTGGCCGTATTCACGGCATCCTGGCCGGTCATGGAGTCGACCACAAACAGGATTTCGTGAGGTTCGACAGCCTTTTTGACCGACTCGATCTCTGCCATCATCTGCTGGTCTATGGCCAGTCGTCCTGCTGTATCCACGATGACCACGTTAAAGCCCATGGTTTTTGCATGCTTTATTCCGGCTTTGGCAATTTTCACGGGATCCTTGTTCCCCTCTTCGGTATAGACCGGCACCTTGACCTGTTCCCCCAGCACTTTCAACTGGTCGATGGCGGCAGGCCGGTAAACGTCGCCGGCGATTAAAAGCGGATTCTTCCCTTTTTTCCCTTTAAGATGATGGGCAAGTTTGGCCGCAAAGGTTGTTTTTCCGGAACCCTGCAAACCGGCGATGAGGATCACCGTGGGATTGCCCTTCAGGTTGATGTCTTCCATCTTTCCGCCCATCAGGGTTGCCAGTTCGTCGTGGACGATCTTCACCATCATCTCACTGGGCTTGATGGAACTCAGTATTTTTTCACCCATCGCCTTCTCCATCACGATATCCGTAAAACTCTTGGCGATCTTATAATGAACGTCGGCATCAAGCAGGGCCCTCCTCACATCCTTGAGGGTCTCTGCCACGTTTATCTCCGAGATCCTTCCCTGCCCTTTAAGCAGTTTAAAGGATCGTTCGAGCCGTTCTGATAAATTCTCAAACATTTTTATTACTTCACATTACATTCGTTCAGGCACCTCGATGCCAAGCAGCTCCATACCCGAAGCAATTGTCCTGGCAACCACTTCTGAAATCATCAGCCTGGATTTTCTTAATTCCTCCGTTTCCGCACTCATGATTGAATAATCATGGTAGAACTGGTTGAATTCTTTGGCCAGCTCATAGCAGTAATTTGCGATCAGGGCAGGATTCCTTTCCTGCCCGGCCATCTGGACTGTTTCCGGGTAAAAATAAACCGTCCGGATCAATCCTTTCTCCTTGGCATTTATCCCGGTCCCATCGGGCAGCCCGGAGGCCAGTCCCTCTTCCTCTGCCTTCCGCATAACGGAGCGGATCCTGGCATGGGTATACTGGATGAACGGACCGGTATTCCCATTGAAATCGACGGATTCCACCGGATCGAAAATCATATTCTTTTTCGGATCAACCTTCAGGATGAAATATTTCAATGCACCCAGCCCGATGATCCGGAAGATCCGGGTTTTTTCTTCCTCCGGAAACCCCTCAAGCTTCCCGAGTTCGATTGACATATCCCTGGCCGTTTCGAACATTTCGTCCATCAGGTCGTCTGCATCAACGACCGTACCTTCGCGGGATTTCATTTTGCCATCCGGCAGTTCTACCATCCCGTAGGAAAGGTGATAAAGGCGTTCGGCCCATTCGTATCCAAGCTTTTTCAGGATCAGGGCAAGTACCTGAAAATGATATTCCTGTTCGTTCCCAACAACGTAAATATGGGTGTCAAAATGAGATTCTTCGAAACGCTGGCAGGCGGTACCCAGATCCTGGGTCATGTAGACGGACGTTCCGTCAGACCGCAGCAACAGCTTCTGGTCAAGTCCCTCGTCCGCAAGGTCGGCCCATACGGATCCATCCTCCTTCCGGTAAAGAATTCCTTTTTCGAGTCCCTCCATAACAATAGACCGCCCCAGCTTGTAGGTCTCCGATTCATAATAGATCTGGTCGAAGCTTACCCCAAGCTGTTCATAGGTTCTGTCGAAACCATCGTAAACCCAGTGGTTCATCTGCTGCCAGAGCGCAGTGATTGCAGGATCCCTGGCCTCCCACTTCCGAAGCATTTCCTGGGCTTCCTGAAGCAGGGGGGCTTCTTTTTCCGCCTTTTCCCTGGGTGCCCCCTCCCCGACCATTTGCTTTACCTGCTCCTTATAAGCCTGGTCGAACATTACATAATAATCTCCCACGAGGTGGTCTCCCTTTTTCCCTGTACTTTGCGGAGTGGCGCCTTCACCCCATTTCTGCCAGGCCAGCATTGATTTGCAGATGTGTATCCCCCGATCGTTCACCAGGTTCACTTTCCTGACCCGGTACCCATTGGCCTCCATTATTTTCGAAATGGAATGGCCGATAAGATTGTTCCGGATATGTCCCAGGTGAAGAGGTTTATTGGTATTCGGAGAAGAGAACTCGATCATGTATAGCAGGGCATTCTTACCGGCAGGCAGGATCCCGTATTTCTCTTCCCGGCTCATCTGCAGGAGTTTCCGGGTCCAGAATCGGGAACTCACAACCAGGTTGAGGAAACCCTTGATCACATTAAAGGATTCAAGTTCAGGATGGTTCTTGACCAGGTAGGTGCCGATTTCCTGTCCCGTTTGCTCGGGTGATTTCCTGGTAAGGCCGAGCAGGGGGAATACAACCAGCGTCATGTCTCCCTCAAACTCCCTGCGGGTTTTCTGTACCTGAAGGTTCTTCTGCTCGGGTTCGATTCCATATGATTTAATCAAATATTCCCTGACAGCATCCGTTATAATTGTGTAAATATCCATTGAAAAAAGGCCTTCCTAAAATTTGTGCAAAGATAATGTTTGAGGCTGATTTTTTACCCATAAATCCTACCTTTGTTTCACTAATCCCACCCACGATCCATGATTTCGGTCTGCATCCCCGTTTTTAATGCTGATGTCAGGAAGCTTGCAGATTCCCTGATCGCACAGGCCGGGAGAATACCGTCCGAGATCATCCTGATCGATGACGGGTCCGATGCTGCATTCAGGGAAATGAACCGTGAACTGAAGGACAAGGGCGTCCGGTATTTCGAATTGGGTGAAAACATCGGGCGCTCGAGGATCCGGAACCGCTTTACCGGGCATGCCATCTACAAATACCTTCTTTTCCTGGATTGCGACTCCGTGCTGCCCTCCGCTCAATTCCTTGAAAACTATGCAGAGGCCCTGGCCCGGTTCCCCGACCACGTGATCTGCGGAGGCAGGATATACCTTGCGGAGCCCCCGGATCACAGCAGGAGCTTGCACTGGAAATACGGCATCAGGAAGGAAAGCCAGCCGGTCCAGGTCCGCAGAAAGGACCCCAACCGCTCATTCATGACCAATAATTTTCTCCTGCCCATGAAGGTCCTGAAAGAAATCCCCTTCGACGAAAGGCTCAGCGGGTACGGGCATGAAGATTCACTCTTCGGTCATGAGCTGGGGAAAAAAGGATACGAAATCATACACATTGACAATCCGGTCGTCCACGGGGAACTGGAATTGAACGGGGCTTTCCTGGATAAGACGCGGGAAGCGGTACAGAACCTGGTCTCCATCACCGGCATGCTGAACGGGGATCCCGGGTTCACCGGTTCCATCAGCCTGCTGCAAACGGTGAGCAGGCTGGAATCCACGGGATTAAAAGGCATTGTGCGCATGGCATCGTATCTATCTGTGCCCCTCTCCGAATGGCTGCTCCGGCGGGGACTAATAAGTCTGAAGCTCCTGGATGTATTTAAACTCGGACTTTACCTCAGGCTTAAAAAACAAAGCGAAACCTGACCCGGGACCGGTCATTCCACGCGGCAACCATCCCTGAACCTCGACCAATCGCACTACCAGGATGCTGTTCGTGACCTGGATTAATCTCAGGCTCCCCGGGCGCGCAAAAAAAAGAGCGGTCCGCAGACCGCTCCCCGTTTAATCCCTTAAGTATCCCCGGTGTAAAGGCTAGGTAGCCTCCCCGGGCGAATCGTCCTTTATCAGTACGGAAAAAATAAACAGGATGACGGCTGCGGCGGCAAACACCACCATCAGCGATACAAACATTTTCTTGATGATGTCCTCAAGCGAGATGATATCCCATATGCCCAGCAATGCAATAATGGTGAAAACCAACACCAGGACGATGAGAAAATAGGAAATGACTTTTTTGACCGAATTGCTCATAATGATTGGGTTTGGTTATACGATGGTTCGGAGATATAAAGATAAATCATATATACTATTTAACTCAAGCTTCTCCCCGTTTTTTTCTACGATCCAATTCACTGCTCCTCCACGTCTCTCAACCAGAACGTGTACGGGGAGCTTTTTATTTTCTTCAGCCCTTATACCGATGCGTTGAATGGACCTTAATGTCCAGATTCTCAGGTCTTCATCCGGGGCGCTGAGTGAGACCCCATGCTTCAAATCCCTCCTGACAGCCAGGTTCCCCGTTTGGGGATCGATCCTGAATCCTTCGGAGGCGCCTCCCAGAAGCCCCTTTCCCAGCTGGCCGTTCAGCACAAGATCCTCAGGAGCGCCCTCCGCCAGTTCCTGCCCGTCCATAAGCCAGATCTTATCGGCTTCCTGCAGGCTGAGCTGCAGGTCGTGGGAGGAGTATACGATGGTTTTCCCATGATGCCTGGCCAGATCGCCAAGCAGGGAAATAATCTCAAAACGGTGTGTCAGGTCCAGGAACGCGGTCGGTTCGTCAAGGATCAGGACGCGGGTATCCTGGGCCAGGGTCCGGGCAATCATGGCACGTTGCCGTTCCCCGTCGCTCAGTTCATCCAGGTCCCGTTCAGCCAGGGAATTAAGGGAAGTTATGTCCATGGCATGCCCGGTCCTGGCATGATCTTCCTTCGAAAGCCTTCCGAACCATCCGGTATGGGGGTACCTTCCCATGGCCACCAGGTCACGGACCCTGAGTCCCTGTACACGGATGACTTCGGTGGAGACAAAGCCCAGCGTCCGGGAAAATTCCCTGCGATCATAATCCCCCAGCGACCTGTTTACCAGGCGTACCTCACCATCCAGCGGATCCTGTAATCCGGCTATGGTCCTCAGGAGGGTGCTTTTCCCGCAGCCGTTCCGTCCCATCAGGACAACCAGTTCCCCGGCCCGGGCCTTGCAATTCAGTGGATTGCAAAGGCTCATCTTTTTTTGCCCTTTCCTGTACCCGATCACCAATCCTTCCAGCCGTACAATGGCCTCCCTGTCGTTTCCCGGGAGCAGGCTGGTCCCGGTCATTTTCCGTGTATTGCTGTCCCCATGCTTTCCCATGTTCATCCCAGATTGGCAAAACGTTGATTCCTCAGAACAATCCATACGACCACGGGGATCCCTATCAGGGCCGTTACCGAATTAATGGGCAGCAATCTCTCCGATCCCGGAAGCTGGGAGATCATATCGCTGACCAGCAGGATAATCCCGCCACTCAGCATGACCCCCGGGATCAGAACACGGTGATCCGCAGTCTTCCAGAGGAGCCGCGCAATATGGGGCACGGCTATTCCGATGAAACCGATGGGGCCGCAAAAGGCGGTAACCGTGCCGGCCAGTATGCTGGTACTCACAAACAGCAGGATCCGTCCCGCCACAACATTGATCCCCATGGACCTGGCATAGTTCTCCCCCAGGAGCATGGCATTCAGGATTTTAACACTGAGAGCAGTCAGGAGTACCCCTGCCGTGAGGCTTCCCATCAGTACCGGCAGTTGCTGGCGGGTCACGTTCCCCAGGCTGCCAAGGGTCCAGACAATAAAGGTCTTCAGCAGGGCCTCATGTGTAAAGTACTGGAGGATGCTGACAAAGGCGATGGTTATGCTCCCGAAAAGGATCCCGAGGATCAGGATGGTCATAATGTCTTTGATCCGCAGGGAAACCAGCAGCAGCAGGAGCATGATCATTCCCGAGCCCAGCCAGGCAGCGCTGATGATCCCCCAGGTCTGGAAATGGAATACCCTTAGGGGGAAAAAAAGGTAGGCTCCCATAACCAGCAGGGCAACACCCAAACTGGCCCCGGAGCTGATACCGAGCACATAGGGTCCGGCCAGGGGATTGCGGAACACCGTTTGCATCTGCAATCCTGCAAGGGAAAGGGACAATCCCGCAAAAGCCGCGGTAATGGCCCTGGGGATCCGGAAATCGTTCACAATGGTTACCCATTCCGGGTATTCCGATTGCCCGGTGAACAGGATACTCAGAAGCTCTTTTACAGGAATGTGCACGGAACCCAGGAAAAGGTCTGCCAGGAAACAGGCCAGAAAAAGAAATAGCAGTCCCCCGAAAAGGAGGATATTCCTCCCCCTATCCATCGTTGCCCAGACCCTCCACCAGTTTCACAAGTTTTCCAAGATCCACCCGGAGCTTGTTGAAATGGGATCTTAATTTCCGGGAATCCTTCCTGTCTTCAGGATGGTTCACCCTGTAAATCAATTCATTGCGAAGCTTTACGATTTCACTTATGGCCTTGTCCGCCTTACTTCCCTTTTCCGGATGATAGATCTTGAAGGTAAAACATTCCGTGATCAGGTCATAGGTCAGGTAGTTGATGTCATCCTTGAGTTCCTTGATGCTGGCCATATGTGAAATGTATTGATGGGTCCGTAAAGATAAAAAATTTCATGTCATCATTGAAGCCGTTCATAATACCTCAACTCATGCCCGGGCAGCAGTCCGGGGTGAAAGATCCGTATCAGGTCTGCCAGGATCAGATGGGGTTCCATAACACCGGTTTCCCAGAAATCATTGCCTCCATTCTGATTCAGCCGGGCCGTATTATTGTAAACCGATCTTTCACGGTAGGGCTTCAAATGAACCAGCCTGGATTCAGTCCGGCGTATTTCTTCAAGCGAAAGGGCCTTCCCGCTGTTGATCCAGATGTCTGCATCGGTCCCTCTTGCAATGACGGATTCCAGGTCCACCGGAAAAGCCTCCCGGCTTTCCATGTCCTCCCAGATGTACTCCCCGCCAGCATCCCGTATGAAGGCAGCTGCAAAAGACCGTCCGCCGGGAACATACCAGGCATCCTTCCATGGCAGGCCCGTCATCACCCTTGGCCTGCCGGGAGCATCTCCGGCAAGGCTCCTGTACCGTTCGAATTCCTTTTCAATCCCCATAAAGATCGAGTCCGCGATATGATCCATCCCGTAAAAGGCGGCCATGAATTTTATCCATTCGGTCTTTCCGAGCGGTTCGTTTTCAAGATAATCACCGTTCAGGATAACGGGAATGCCCAGGTCCCCCATCCGTTTTACCATGCCACTGACCTCTGCCGTGATGCCATAGGCCATGACCATGTCCGGCCTGAGGGAGACAATGCGTTCGTAGTCGAGTGACTGGTCGGCGCCGACATCCTTTACCTCCCCTGACTTTATCCGCAGCCCGAGTTCCGGATTCGAAATGTATTCCGGCCCGGAGATCCCCACGATGGTGCCGGTCCTGCCGAGGGCATGGATCATGGCAATGTGGGTGGTCGACATGCAGATCACGCGGGATACCGGTGTCTTAATGAAGGGAAGGCCTGCAAGTGAATCCGGCACGAATCCCGGGTCTCCCGCCAGGACGTACTCAAGGTGTATGCCGGATGAGCCCTGCCAGGGGTCCACGACATGGAGCACCTTGAAATTACGGTAGGTTTCGATCCGGAACCCCCTGGCATAGGAGGTTCCCTGTCCCCTCTCCCCGCCTGATCCGGCTTCCCCTGCAGGGGAAGTGCATGCCTGGGCAAGCACCAGGATGGACCACAGTATGGTATGTGTGCGGGTCATTTTTTGCCGGGCATTCCCTGCCTCTGTACTAGCGTGTAATGACAAAGCGCCGGGAAGCCAGCCGGTTGCCCTGTCGGATCCTCAGGATATAAAGCCCCGGCGGTAGTTCCCGGACATCAAGGATGGCCCTGCCTTCCCATGTCAGTGTCTGAACGAACCGCTCCTGTCCCGTAATATGAAAAACCCGTATCTCCGTCTCCCTTCCCGCTGTCAATCCGGCCTCAATGCTGAGATGGCTGCTTGCGGGATTCGGGTACAGGTGGATGGCCTGCCTGTCCTCCTCAGGGCTGGCGAAATTCACAGGGGGCCCGTCCATCCCGCCCAGGCTCATCACGCCGGTATTGTCGGGGTCCAGCCAGTGTTTCAGCTGCCTGGCAGGCTCCGGGTAATAATCCCAGGCATAGTCCATACGTGTGAAATAATCGTTCACGGACTTTGCACAATTCGCCAGTCCCCCGGACAGCGTACCCACCACCAGCTGGTCCTGGCTGAACAGGGGGCATCCCGAAGAACCGCCTTCGGTCGTCGCCACGTCCCATTCCAGGATACGCCAGAATGAACCGGGGATCAGGCCATCTCTGTCCCAGTAGGCAGGATCGTGGAGATCCGTTCCCGGGGGGTCCAGGTCCACCGATATCTTCTTCACATCCCCGGAAGGGTGGTGGATGGCGGTGGTGTGCTGGGCAGGATCTGCACCCCGGTACCAGCCTGCAAAATAAGGCTTGAACGAATCGGGCGGGGCCACGCTCAGCTCGAGCAGGGCAAAATCCAGGCTGTCGGCATCCCGTTCGTTTTCAAGGGTATCGCCGGTGGCAAGCAAGGTGGCCCCGGAAATGCTGTTGGGCACCGGTACGATGGTGTCGTTGCAGACCTGTTTCTCAAAATTAAAATAAAAGATGGGGTCTTTGTATTTGTTCAGGTCAAAGACACAGTGGGCGGCGGTATAAACGTAGGCCTTGCCGTCCTGGCGGGTGTTGTTGACCAGTACACCGCTGCAGTTCTCACTGAAATTATAGATGCGGACCACCGAATTTTTCACGACCTGCCAGTCGTCGCCGAGGGGGCAGTTGATGTCGACGTTGCAGGGTCCCGATAGATACTGCCAGCTCTCCTTCCGGTTGCCGAGGTCAAATACCGGCAGGTAGGCCCAGCTTACCGAACCGACCTTCAGTTGTCCGTAGCTGTTGCAGTCCGGCGGGATCTCCATTTGCAGGATGAGTTCGTCGCCGGCCAGGTACCCTGTGGTAAGTCCGCCGGAAACCTTGTTGTTATGGCTGCCGAAGGCGCCGAGCACCATTTTCCCGGAGGGCTGGTAGATAAAAATTCTCACCCCGGGCTCCAGCACGTACCGGCTGAACCTGATTCCCAGCGCCTTTGCCCCGCTTCCCCGGATGCCCAGCCTCCAGACCAGTGTGCCGTCTCGGTACTCCTCCCAGGTTCCTGCCTGCTCGGGTGTGAGGGAAAGCTGGACTTCCTCGGCCATGCGCTGGCTCTTTCTTCCGGTAAGGGCGGTCCATTCATCCTCCAGTAAAAGGGCATCCACCCTGACCTCTTCCAGGTTCACCCATTCCACAAGGTCTCCCGGCAATCCGGTACCCATGGGTTTTCCGCCCATGCTTAGCTGGGCCCTCGCGCCGAGGGCAACGAGAACCAGGAGTAATCCAGTTGTAAGCGTCTTCTTCATCGAGCTCCTAAAATAGTATTTTCATTCCTAACTAATGACGCCTGTGCAGCCTTTATTGTTGCGTGGCGGTCGTAAAAGAGAAATGCCCGGGATTCACGCCCACCCGGAAGGAATCGATCGCAGCACCGCCGGGACGGTAGCGATACACCCATCCATCCTGCTGGTAATCAACGGCATCGCCAATGTACACCGTGCCATCTGCAGGATCGACCCCCAGGCTGTAAATTTGCCTGCCCCCGGCCCGGATGAAGGGTTCTTCAAAACCGTTCATATCCAGGGACACTTTATAGACATCCTCCGAAATGAAATACAGGGAATCCCCTGCAGGATTCATACTAAGATCCGTGGGCGAAGCCGCCATGTCCTCCCATA
Source organism: uncultured Bacteroides sp. (assembly GCA_964627835.1). Classification (GTDB taxonomy): domain Bacteria; phylum Bacteroidota; class Bacteroidia; order Bacteroidales; family SM23-62; genus SM23-62. Next base: position 7,008 of record CAZVLG010000323.1, on the reverse strand, counting down.
CCTTCATTGTTTCAACTTCGCGGGTTGCCGGGTTCACCCGCACGATGGAGGCATTCTCCTGTCCGAAGGGACTGAAGGGGTATCCCCCGTCCGAAAGGACCCAGAGCTGCCCGGATGGATCCATGACCATGCTGTTGGGCTGTTTGCCAACCTCGAACGAATCCACCAGCCGGTCGAGGGATGTATCGATGACCAGTACCTGGTCGGAGTAGGACCAGCAGGCGGCATACAGCATGCCTTCGTGCAGGATCATCTGCTCGGTAGACAGCCTGTCCCCCGCCCCCTTAATATCGATGGAATCAATGACCCAGCCTTCAAAGGGCTGGACGACCAGGATGCTGCCCGAGTAAAGATCCGATATATACGCTTTTGTGCCCTTCTCCTCATCAGCGGTCACAACAATGTATCGGGGGGAAACAAGCCCGGTGATCTTCCCCCTGTATTTCATCTGGAACCTTTCGGAACGGTAGATCTTTCCCGAGTTATTCACCACGATGAAAACGGCATCCTCCCAGATGGTCATGGAATGGGCCACATCGCCGAGGGGGACCTGGTTGATGCTGTAAAAGACCCGGTTTTGAACGGAATCATTCTCCGGATCGAAAAATGAAATCGATGCATTGGATGCCAGGAATTGTCCTTCGTTGACAATAAAAACACCCCGGCCGAAGGCAGCCGGTTCCCTGCCGATATCCACCGGAGGCCTTTCACAGGAACCGCCGGCAATCAGGCAGAGGCTTAGCAGGACAAGGGGCAGTTTGGGCTTCATATCCGGATGCTGAATGTCAGGGCATAGTTCCGCATTGGCATCGGGCGGGAACGTACGGCCTGGTAGGAAACATTGAACAGGTTATAGATGCTCAGGCGGAATCCGGCCCTGCCATGCCGTATGTTCCAGTTCTTTCCGAGATGGATGTCGTGCAGGGTATACGGATTGAGGACCTCCGTATAATCGAATTCCTCGCTGCTGGGCTGGGTATGCCTGTATCCCGTGTAATCGGCCGACCAGTTCAGGAAATACCCGTTCCGGATCAGGTTAAGGTAGGCATGGGAAGCGTGTACGGGAATGTATATCAATTGTTTTCCCCGGGAAAGGTCGTTCGAAGGAACAGCTCCCTCGTTGGTAGAACGGGTAAAGGCATAACTGGCTTTAAGGCTTAAAAGCCATTCCCCGATGAACAGGTCGCTGCCCAGTTGGAGGTCCATCCCCCGCGAAAAGACCCTTGCCAGGTTCTCGGCTTCCCAGTACCTGAAACGGGTGGGCTTCCAGAGGATCCAGTCTTCCACCCGGGCGGCAAATACATTGACAGAACCCTGGAATGCAAACCGTTCCCCCGTCTGGGAGATCGTGATGGACAGATCCCCGTTGTAGCTGTTCTCCGGCCTTAATCCGGGATTGCCCCCGGGGATCCAGTAAAGGTCGTTCAGGGAGGGAAGGTTGTAATTGCGGCTGAGATTCGCTTTCAGGTAGAAAGACCTGTTTTCAAGGATATTGTACCTGAATCCGGCGGAAGGCATGAGGGGCAGCCATTTGCCGTCTGCCCATTCCTGCCGTGCGATGGCATAAAGGATCCAGCGCTTTCCGGTTTCCCGGTGGGCAGAAACCATGAAGCTGCTTTCATTACGCACATGCATATAACCTTCCTCCTGCACCAGGTCAAGGATTCCGGCATCGTGCCGGTTATAGTCAACCCGGAACTGGAACCTCGAACGGGTACCCACGCGTACATCCGCCAGAAGGGTATTGTAGAGGCTGTTTTCCCTGCTTCTTGAATCAAACTGCCTGTATCCGAGGGTATTATGATTCAAATAATAATGCATGCGGGCATTCGTAAACCCGCTTCTCAGGGAAAGGATCCCGAAACCGGGAAATACATTCCATTCAAGGGATGTACGGAGGTTTCGGTCTTCCTGCTGCTCCTCCCTGGATGCTCCTTCCTGGCTCATGAGCGGGGGCAGATTACGTTCCGCTTCCTGGTACCAGAGGCGTGCGGACAGCATCTGCCGCTTTCCGGGACGGAAACTGATCTCCTGGAGCATGCCTCCGTTCGTATACCCGGCCTTTTCAAGATGCTGTTCCTGCACGGGCAGGATATCGGTATTAAGAAAAGGGTAGTCGTTCCGGGAACGGTTCAGGTAAAGACGGGTGTCCGAATGGATCCGCTCATCGCCCGCCGCAAGCCTTCCGTAAGTACCAAGGGTGCCGAAGCTGGCAAACTCCTGGTTCAGGGATAAGGAGAAAGCTTCGTTCCAGTCCACCGTATTCTCCAGCAACACGGCACCTCCCAGCGCCCCGCTCCCCTCTTTCAGGGAACTTCCGCCATAAAGAAGCGACACTTCGTCAACAAACCAGACCGGCACCAGGGAAAAATCCACCTGTCCCAGCATCGGGGAATTCAACCGGATCCCGTTCCAGAGAACCTTGGTATGGGATGCATCCGTTCCCCGGAAGGAGGCGGTGGAAAGGGCACCCCTTCCGGTGGACTTGATATGGATGGCCGGCTGGGAGGCCAGCAGTTCCGAAAGGCTTTGTCCCGCCATCAGATCCATGGATATTGAATCCAGGTCTGCCGATATGAACGGGGCCCTTCTGACATGCAGTGCATGGATGATTTCAACCTCGGCGATGTGGATGGTATCTGCCCTTGATCCATGTGAGAGGACCGGGAATGCACTCAGGGCAAGAAGAAGGATCCATCCGTATATTTTCTCCTGAGGGTACATCGGCGCTTTACCTGGTGATTTTTAGTATTTGCATCGTCTGCCGGGTGTCCGGGGACTCGCAACGGAGGAAATAGGTTCCGTCCGGTATGTCTGAAAGGTCGATCCTGCTTCGTTTGCCATTTACCTCCCCCTGCCTTCGCTTCCTTCCCCGGAGGTCCAGAAGCATCCAGTACCGGAAGCTCCCTTCAGGATCCTCAAGAAACAACTCCGGCCCGCAGGGAAGGGGGTACAGCTTCAGGCTGCCTGCCCGGGTTGAAAGCGCGGCGCTCAGCGAAGAGGAATGGATCACCCCCACTCCGTCGAGATCGAACCCTCCCGATTCAAAAGGGGTTGGGAAGGGATCGTTGATCAGGCTGCCTTCCGCATCCCTTGATCCGAGGCTGTCATCCAGAATGCCCACCACATCCAGTACCCTGACCGCCCTTATGTCGTTCAGGTCAAGTCCCGGTAAACCCTCCAGTTCGGCCAGGTCAAAGCCGGTGCCCCAGCCTGCCATATATATTCCGGCCAGGTTCCGGACATTCCCGGGGTCCATCGTACCGTAGGGGCCTATCTGTTTGTCGACCGGTGTGAGTGACCGGGAGGGGAAGCGCAGGAAGGTCTCCCCATCGGAGGAAACCTCAACGAAACCAAGTTCAAGGAACGCCCCGTCGAAGCTGTTCTCAAAGACTGCAAAATCCGCCCCGGGACCATCTACGATGGCCTGTTCGAACCTGAGGATTGCGCTGCCTCCATCCCCCAGGCTGACCACCAGGCCGTCACCAGCCTTTCCTGTTGCATCTTCCGGTACCCCGTGGCTGACCTGGATACTGTCCGGACAGGTTATCAGGCCGGGGCCCCTGTCAAGCTCACAGGACACAGCCCAGGCCTTGATCACGGAACTGTCCGCATGAATGGCCGGGTTGGGGGCCTGAGCCCTGGCAGGAAGCATCATTCCCCTGCTTGAAAGGATCAGGATGATAAGGCATGATATGGTTCCTGAAAACCGCATCACTCTGCTGAATTATGCAGGTAGGGCCTGCGATTACCGCAGGATTCCCGATATATTATCGATGCATGCATACATAGGTGTATTGATCCCCCATTCGCCTTTGTCGGAGGAATCAAAATCGAAGACCAGCTTTTTCACAAATCCAAGTCCATCCAGGGGGATCTCTGTCCACCCGTTTGAGATATAATCATCCGCCGGATCCTCCGCAGTAAAATCCGCCAGTGCCAGAACGACGGTCCCGGATTTTGCCCCTTCTTCATCAAGGCCGGTGATGATGAGATGGAAATAGTCCGGATCGCTGCCGTCTTCGCCCCCGAACTTCTTGGAAAAGTCATCCCCGTATTTCATGGAAAGGGCAGCATAGGTGGAATTCGCCAGGGAGATCCGTTTTACCTTTTCCGGCACGGTGAAGGTCAGGGTATCCATGAAGGTGACCATGGCAAACATTTCAGATTTGCCGGCCCCGCCACCCGCGTAGCAGCTGAACTGATTGGCATATCCGGGGGTGGACTGGTCATGAAGGTTTGAATAGGCAAAGCCGGACCAGGAAGTGATCCCGTCACCCCAGTCCGTGAACCGGGTGGGGAAATAGGCATTGCCGCTGGTGAATCCTCCCGAACCGTCGGATCCGTTCCTGTAACCCGCACTGCCCGGGTCCAGTTCCTCAAATGTAATGTAGTCCCAGGTCTCCTGTTCCTTCTCGCAGGCAGATAAAGCCAGAACAATCCCTGCAGCGCAGGCGACCGCAAATCTTGTTTTCATAATTGATTCTTGCGTTAAACATGAAAATTGATTGTTACTCAATCAACATTCAGAAGCTTAAGCGGATCGGAGCAGGAGGTTTACTGTTTTGTCCAGTGCTTTTGTCCCGAAGCTAAGAATATTGACTCCGTTATGGCAGGTCTTCTGACTTACTCCACCTGATAACGCCTTCCCGTCCCCATTACTTCGGGTACAGTGGCTGAGATTGTTCCAGGCATTGCGGAGATCACAGCAGCGGGTACTGTCGCCGGGTTTCACGGCGTTCCCTTTTCATTCATGCACAAGAAATTGTGCTGAAAACCACAACTGAGACAAATTTAAACATTAATTTTATACCGCAACAGCTCTTTATTAACATTCTTCTCACATCATCAATTCATGGATAAGTCCGATGCCAAAGCCAGGATAGACAAACTGCGGGAGGCCATTGAACATCATAATTACCGCTATTACGTTATGTCTGACCCGGAAATCAGTGATTTTGAATATGACCTGCTGATGAATGAGCTGATCACCCTGGAGAGGGAACACCCGGAATTACAGGACGAGAACTCGCCCAGCCAGCGTATCGGCAGCGACCTCAACCGGGAATTTGAACAGGTGGAGCATCTCTACCCCATGCTCTCGCTCTCCAATACCTATTCGGAGGAAGAGATACGGGATTTCGACCAGCGCGTGCGTAAGGGGATCGGGGATGATTTCGAATATGTGGCCGAATTGAAATACGATGGAGCGGCCATCGGGCTTGCCTACCAGGATGGAAATCTGATAAGAGCAGTAACGCGGGGGGATGGAGTACGGGGAGATGTGGTCACCCATAATGTTCGGACCATCAAAAGCATTCCCCTGAAGCTGAGGGGTGAGGATTATCCGGCTTCGTTTGAAATACGGGGAGAGATATTCATGACGCGCGAGGGTTTCGCCAGACTGAATGAAATGCGCAGGCAAGCCGGACTGGAACTATTCGCCAATCCGCGCAATGCAACATCAGGAACCCTCAAAATGCAGAATTCCTCCCTGGTGGCGAAACGTCCGCTGGATTGCTTCCTCTACCATATACTCGGGGAGAACCTCCCGTGCCAATCTCATTTTGAAAATCTTGAGAAGGCCAGGAACTGGGGATTTAAGATACCCGGCTACCTAAAGAAAATCAGGAAGCTGGAGGAATTGTTCGAGTTTATCCGCCACTGGGACGAAACCCGGAAGGAACTGCCCTTCGACATCGACGGGATCGTTCTCAAGGTAAACCGCTACGATCAGCAGGAACGGCTCGGGTTCACGGCCAAATCGCCCCGTTGGGCCATTGCTTATAAATTCAAGGCGGAACAGGCCTCCACCCGGCTGATCAGCATAGATTTCCAGGTAGGCAGGACAGGCGCCATTACACCCGTTGCGAACCTTGAACCCGTTCAGCTTGCCGGTACGACCGTAAAAAGGGCATCCCTGCACAATGCCGACCAGATTGAGCTTCTTGACATCAGGATCGATGACCTGGTCTATGTTGAAAAGGGAGGCGAGATCATCCCCAAGATTACCGGTGTCAACCGCGAAGAAAGATCCCCGGGCAGCCAGGTTTTCCGTTTCATAGACAAATGTCCCGAATGCGGAACAAAACTGCTGCGCCGGGAAGGCGAAGCCATACACTACTGCCCGAATGAATATGGCTGTCCACCCCAGATCAAAGGCAAAATCGAACATTTCATAAGCCGCAGGGCGATGGACATAGGCGCTGCGGAGGCGACCATTGACCTGCTTTTCCGCGAGAAACTGATCCGGGATGCGGGGGATCTCTACAGCCTGAGCAGGGAGCAGGTCGAGGGACTCGAGCGCTTTGCCGAGAAATCGGCCTCGAACCTGATCAAAAGTATTAAGGACTCCCTGAATGTTCCTTACGAAAGGGTACTGTACGCACTGGGCATCCGGTTTGTCGGGGAGACAGTCGCACGAAGGCTTGCCAGGCAGTTCCCCTCGCTTGACAGCCTGGAAGCAGCCAGCTTCGATGAACTTCTGGCCGCCGAAGAGGTTGGGGACAAAATTGCCGAGAGTATCCTCCAGTATTTCAAGAATCCGTTTAACCGGGAATTGCTCCGGAAACTGCGGGCCGCCGGGGTCCGCTTTCACATGGATGCACCAGCCGAATCCTCCGGAAACCGGCTTGAGGGACTTGTATTCGTGATCTCTGGGAGCTTCCGGATGCATTCGCGCGATGAGTTGAAACAAATGATTGAAGAAAACGGTGGAAAATGCGCCGCTTCCGTCTCTTCGCGTACGAATTACCTGCTGGGAGGGGAAGGGATCGGTCCCTTAAAATTGGAAAAAGTCCGGGATCTTGGCATTCCTGTGATCGGCGAGGAGGAATTCCTGAAACTGCTTGAATAGGAAATCCTCACGGGACCGGAACCGTACCATTCACGATATGAAAAACATCCGGGTGCCGTCCCCATCCTGAAGCTTCCATTCCCCCATCCTGAAGCTTCCATTCCCCCCGCCAGAAGCGTACCTTGCCCCCACCCGAAGCGTACAAACCCCCC
>CAZVLG010000322.1:0-10113 GCA_964627835.1 uncultured Bacteroides sp. | reverse complement strand
GAAACCTTGACTTTTGCACGATAGGCCTCGACTTTGCCGTCCTTGATCTGCATGTCAAGGGTTTCAATTTCAGCAACGCGCAGGTCCCTCAATGTCTTTGACGCCCGCTCCACGGCATTGGCCGCGGCCTTTTCCCATGATTCACTGCTGGTTCCAACCAGTTCGATAATTTTATAAACACTGTTCGGCATATGGATAGGATTTGGTGATGAATTAAATTTACGGCTATCCGGGGCCAATGTCAAATTTGCCACCTCAAATAATTGGACATTTTTATCTAATATTGTTTCCATTATTGAGATCCTTGCTGAACCGTGTCGATAAAAGCTGAAATACCCAGGAAGAAAATCACGCTCGGCGGACTGAGAAATGCATTCAGGCTTTACCGCTACATAAAGCCATATGCATTCTTATTTATCCTGGGTATGTTCTTCCTGTTCGGAAGTTCCCTTGCCAGCCTGGCATTTCCTAAACTGCTTGGCGACCTGGTAAGTGCAGGGAACGAAGGAAACCTGGCAGAGTCCCTGAAAAGGATCGGGCTCCTGCTCGTCCTCATACTGGTGGTACAGGCTGTTTTTTCCTATTTCAGGACCATCCTTTTTGTGAACGTTTCAGAAAAGTCCCTCGCCGCCCTTCGCCAGGATACATACAACCACCTTATCCGGCTTCCGCTGGAGTTCTTCGAGCAGAAAAGGGTGGGGGAATTGAACAGCAGGATCTCGGCGGATATTACCCTGCTGCAGGACACACTTACTTCGACCCTGGCTGATTTCCTGCAGCAGCTGATCATAATCATCGGAGGCATCAGCTACCTCATTTATATCTCCCCGGGCCTGACCCTGTTTATGCTGGCCATCCTCCCTGCCATAGTCCTGATGGTATTCTTTTTCGGCCGGTTCATCCGCAAGTATTCCAGGGATATGCAGAAGGAGGTGGCTGAATCGAATACCATTGTTGAGGAAACCCTGCAGGGGATTCGAAGCGTGAAGGCCTTTACCAATGAATTTCTGGAAATGGCACGCTACCGGGAACGGACACTGGATATCGCCAGGCTGGGTATCAGGGGAGGCCACTACAGGGGTGCATTTTTCTCCTTCATGATACTGGGGCTCTTTGGTGCCCTGGTTGCGGTTATCTGGCGCGGCTCTTTCCTGCTTGCCAGCGGGGAACTGGATGCAGGGGAATTGTTCTCCTTTGTTCTTTACTCAGGATTCATCGGCGGCAACATCGGGGGGATCGCCGGTGTCATTACCCGCATCCAGCGTTTTATCGGTGCCACGGAGGATCTGCTGGAGATTTTTGAAACCCATGAGGAACCGGTGCAGGAGGTTCGGGAAATCCCGAAGGGTGAGGAGCTTTCGGGACAAATCAGTTTCCGTAATGTTTCCTTTGCCTACCCGTCCAGAAAAGACGCGGAAGTTATAAGCGAACTGAGTTTCGTCATAGAGGAAAACCAGCTTGTTGCCCTGGTGGGACCCAGCGGTGCCGGGAAATCGACCCTCACGGCCCTGCTGCTGCGCCTGCACGACCCGGCACGCGGTGAGATCTGGTTCGACGGAAAAAGGAGCACGGACATACCTGTTTCAATCCTCCGCCGGCAGATCGCCTTGGTACCACAGGATATTTTTCTCTTCGGCGGAACGATCCGGGAAAATATCTGCTATGGCAGGCCCGGGGCTGGGGAGGAGGAACTGCTGGAAGCAGCCAGGAAAGCCAATGCCCTCGAATTCATTGAGCGATTCCCGGATGGCCTGGACACCCTGGTGGGTGAGAGGGGAACACAGCTTAGCGGGGGACAAAGACAGCGTGTGGCTATTGCCAGGGCAGTGCTTAAGGATCCCAGGATCCTGATCCTCGATGAAGCAACATCATCGCTGGATTCAGAATCCGAAGCCCTTGTCCAGGATGCCCTGGAAAAACTGATGAAAGGAAGAACATCCATTGTCATCGCGCATCGTCTTGCAACCGTCCGGAAAGCCGACCAGATCCTGGTCATCGACCATGGGAGGCTGGTTGAAAGGGGCACCCATAAGGAACTGATGAAACTTGCATCGGGTGTTTACAGGAACCTGAGCAGGCTTCAGTTTGCTGTATGACATCAGGCAGTGATGCCGGGGCAATTAAATTTTTCCGGTAAGAAAAAAATGATGAAATTAAAGGCTTATTCCCTACCGATATGAAAATACTGAAGGCTGTCATCACATCGGCCGGTCCCGGCCAGCGAAAACTTCCGCTCCAGACCCTGGTTGATAAGGAAGGCCGGGAGAAATCCTTTCTTGAGCTGCTGATCGAAGAGGTACTGGCCGCCGGGATCAACGAGATCTGCATCGTAGTGCATCCCGGCGACGAAACCCCCTATGGACAGGTTATCGGCGAATACGCCCATGATGTCACCTTCCTGCCACAGGAAAAACCCCTGGGCTATGGCCATGCGCTTTACACTGCCCGGCCGTTTACCGGGAGCGATCCCTTCCTGCACCTGGTAGGTGACCATCTGTATATCAACCGCTCCGGTGAATCCTGTGCAAAACAACTGGTAGATTTCGCCGGGAAACATGAATGTGCAGTGTCGGCCGTACAACCCACACGGGAGAGCCTCATCCCCAATTTTGGCGTGGTCGGGGGTACAAGAATGCAGGGCATGAAAAATGTATACCAGATCGGGACCGTGATCGAGAAACCCACTCCGACGGTGGCCGAACAGGAACTTCTTGTACCGGGACTCCGAGCCGGGCATTACCTCTGTTTCTTCGGCATGCACGTGCTCACACCGTCAGTCATGGATCTGCTTGAAAAAGAGCAGAAAAAGAACAAGGACGGGAGAACCGATCTTTCCACGGCCCTGAACACCCTTGCCCGGATGGAATTGTACCTTGCCCTCGAAATGAACGACCTTCGCTATGACATGGGAGAAAAGTACGGATTGCTTAAGGCCCAGCTGGCCCTGGCCCTCCATGGAAAGGAGCGTGATCGTGTACTCAACGAGCTGGTTGAGTTTTTTGCACTGAAGGATGAATAGAGGGAGCCTGGAAATATGAGCATCTTAATCGACATCATAAGGTCTGAAGCATCGGAACTCCGGGATCGCTCACTCGACAGTTTCTGCAGGGCTGCATCCACGGACGAACTGCTGAAGGAGTGCAAACAGCTTGAATCGTTCCGGAAAACCAGTGACAACCTTTACCAGCGGGTCCGGGCGCTTTTCTTTCTCTATGCCATCCACCGTTTCCACCTGGCTTTCAGGGAGGGGATCAGCCACGAGGGACTCATTCCATTCGAGGCTTATGAGCATATGCTGAAGCGCCGCTTCGAACAGGCCATCGATATTTTCAACAGGATCCAGAAGGAACGCGGACCCAACGAAGGAATATCAAGCGGTCTCGCAGAAGCATACCACAGGCTGGCCTTCCAGACACTCGCCGACCAGGTCCGCTTCAGCGTCCGCCATACCCTCGGCAACCAGTGGATGTTCCGCTGCGGCCATTCCCAGGACCACCCCCTTAAAATCCAGGGGATACTCGCAGTGCAGGACAGGGATACGGGGTTGTTCCCGGTATTGAATGAATCCACGCCGGTCAGGATGGATATTACCCACAGCGGCTGGAGCGATATCTTTTTCCTCGGCATGGATTTCCCGGAAGGAGCCCAGGTCCTGAACATTTCCGTAAACCTGGAAATCCGCAATAAAGACCGGAGCTCTGCTCCGGGACCTCCCATAAATACCTATTTCAGGGTGATCGACGAGCCCGTCCTCAGGTTAACCAGCATTGACCTCGGGTGCAGTTCAAGCATCACAAGGCTGGAAGAGGTATTTGATTTTGCAAAGGATTACCTCGGGCTTTTAAAAGCCGCTGTGATTGCCAGCGGGATCATACCCCCCGGAATGGAAGGCTCGGGGATCCCGCTTTCCGATCTCCTGTTAAAATTACTCGGGCCGGGAAAGGGATTCGAACTCGTCAGTCACGTAAATAACATTCCGAAAGGATCAAGGCTCGCGGTATCCACGAATCTCCTGGCCTCCATGATATCGGTATGCATGCGGGCCACCGGCCAGACCATTTCCCTGGCCGGTGCGCTTACTGAAAGCGAAAGAAGGCTTGTGGCTGCCCGGGCCATACTGGGCGAATGGCTTGGCGGATCAGGCGGGGGATGGCAGGATTCCGGCGGGATCTGGCCCGGGGTTAAGCTGATCAGGGGAGTGCAGGCCGGGGAAGGGGATCCTGAATATGGAAAAAGCAAGGGCAGGCTGTTGCCCGATCATACGATCCTGACCACGGAGGAGGTCAGCGAGAAAACCAGGCAGAAACTGCAGGATTGCCTGGTGATGGTGCACGGGGGAATGGCACAGGATGTGGGACCCATACTGGAAATGGTTACCGAAAAGTACCTGCTCAGGTCGGAATCCGAATGGGAGGCGCGCAAGGAGGCCATAAAACTTTTTGATGAAGTGGTTGGAAAACTGAAGGAAGGGAATATTCCTTCAATCGGGAAATTCACCCACCTTAATTTTACAGGTCCGATTCAGGCTATAATTCCGTGGACTACAAATATTTACACTGAAACACTTATACAAAAAGTTAAAAAAGAGTTCGGCGACCGGTTCTGGGGATTCTGGATGATGGGTGGCATGTCCGGCGGCGGGATGGGATTCATTTTTGATCCGGATAGCAAGCGAAAGGCACAGGACTGGCTTCAGAAGACCCTTTCTGAAACAAAAAAAGTCTTTGAACGGGCCATTCCGTTTGCCATGGAACCAGTGGTCTATGATTTCTGCATCAATAACGAAGGTTCGGTTTGTACCATGCGCAGCGGCAGCCTTGCCTTGTTGCCACAGGAATATTACATCCTGATGTCACCGGCCCTGTTGAAAAAAGAAATAACCTCCCTCACCCAGGTACAGCGGAACGAACTGCAGAACCTGGCGCAGCAGTCCAGGCATAACAAAGCCTTCGGGCATTTTATCGGCGGACTCTATGAGCGGATGATCCCCCAGGCCGAAAAGGAATCCGACAGCGGGATATCCCTGGAAAAGCTGCTTAACATGCATGGTTTCGACGCAGATGTGCACCAGCAGATCAAAGCCGACCTGAAAGCCGGCCGCATTGGCCTTGCACAGAACCGGCTGCCGGTCAGCAGCATCATCGAGGATGTCGGTGCCTCGGAAATTACCGTCTTCGACAAACTCGATCCTGCGGAATATTACCAGGCCGGCCTGTCTGCCCTGAAAAAGGGGCAGCTGGCCATCGTGACCCTGGCCGGAGGTGCAGGGAGTCGGTGGACGAAAGGCGCCGGCGTTGTCAAAGCCCTCCATCCATTTGTACGATACAAGGGCCGACACAGGAGCTTTCTGGAAATCCACCTTGCCAAGAACAGGGCGGTAGCAAAACTCTGCGGACAGGATATTCCGCATGTCATTACAAGCAGTTACCTTACCCATGATGCCATTGCGGATTTCCTGAAACATTCGGGCAATTTCAGCCATGAGGGTTCCCTCCACCTTTCGCCTGGGCGGTCCATCGGCTTACGACTCATCCCTCCTGAACGGGAACTCCGGTACCTCTGGGAAGTGCTTCCCCAGCAGATCCTAGAAGAACAGGAGCAAAAAGTGCTTGACAGCCTTCGGAATGCCCTGATAAGCTGGGCGAAAAGCATGGGAGAAGGGGAGGACTACCTGGATAACCTTCCGCACCAGTGCGTCCACCCCGTTGGCCACTGGTACGAGATCCCCAATATGCTGCTGAATGGTACCCTGGATAAATTGTTGAAAGAGAACGGATCGCTGGCTCACCTGCTGGTCCACAATGTCGACACGCTGGGAGCAAACGCCGACCCTGCCGTGTTCGGTCATCACATAAAAAGCGGCAGCGCCATCAGCGCCGAGTTGATCACCAGGAAGTTGAACGACCGGGGAGGGGGACTGGCAAAGGTTGACGGGCGTGTTAGGATCATTGAGGGACTCGCATTGCCTGACGAAAGGATTGAATTTGACCTGACATACTATAATTCCAATACCTTCTGGCTTGATATCCGGAAAATCCTGGATTGTTTCGGGTTGAACCGATCCGATCTCGGGAATCACCAGAAGGTAAGGGAAGCCGTCCGCAGGGTTGCGCGCCGTATGCCTACTTACATAACCGTGAAGGACGTGAAGAAACGCTGGGGCAAGGGTCAGGAAGATGTTTTCCCGGTGATCCAGTTTGAAAAACTCTGGGGTGACATGACAGTGCTTCCGGACCTGGATTGCAGCTACCTGGTTGTGCCGCGCATGAGGGGACAGCAGTTGAAAGAAGTCTCCGAACTGGACGGCTGGCTCAGGGATGGCTCCGCGGATTACATCGAAAAAATCTGCGACCTTAAATGATTTGTCATCCATTAATATTTAGAATATGAGTTCGAATATCGAAAATGAAAACCTGCCTAAAATAGGCATCCGCCCCGCCATTGATGGCCGGCTGGGTGGAATAAGGGAATCGCTGGAAAACCAGACCATGGGCATGGCGCGCAGGGCTGCCGCATTCCTAGAGAAGAACCTCCGGCATGCGAACGGAAGCAGGGTGGAATGCGTCCTGGCCAACACCTGCATCGGGGGGGTGGCGGAGGCTGCCGCCACAGCGGATCAGTTCAAAAGGGAAGGGGTCGGCGTTTCGTTAACGGTGACGCCATGCTGGTGCTACGGAACAGAAACCATCGACATGGACCCGCATCTTCCCAAAGCCATCTGGGGTTTTAACGGCACGGAACGGCCGGGTGCCGTGTATCTTGCAGCAGCACTGGCCGGGCATAACCAGAAAGGCCTGCCTGCGTTCTCCATATACGGGAAAGATGTCCAGGACAGCAACGACGAAAGCATTCCCCCCGATGTGCAGGCAAAGCTCCTGCGCTTTGCAAGGGCCGCACTTGCACAGTCAACCATGAGAGGCAAATCCTACCTTTCCATGGGATCCGTATCCATGGGCATCGCAGGGTCCATCGTCGACCCTGGTTTTTTTGAGCAATACCTGGGCATGCGGTGTGAATTCGTGGATATGTCCGAATTCACCAGGAGGATCGAGAGGGGGATCTACGACCCGGATGAATTCACGAAAGCCATTGGCTGGACAAGGAAACACTGCAGGGAAGGGAAGGATTACAACCCGCCCGGTAAACAGAAAAGCCGGGAAGAAAAGGACAGGGATTGGGATTTTGTCGTGAAAATGGCACTGGTCGGACGCGACCTGATGGCCGGGAATCTAAGGCTTAAGGAACTTGGATTCGGGGAAGAGGCTCTCGGGCACAATGCCATCGCGGCCGGCTTCCAGGGACAGCGACAGTGGACGGATCATTTCCCGAACGGGGATTTTATGGAGGCCATTCTTTGTTCCTCCTTCGATTGGAACGGGATCCGGGAACCCTATATGCTGGCCACCGAAAATGACAGCCTGAACGGGGTGGTCATGCTGTTCGGCCATCTGTTGACCGGTTCGGCGCAGGTGTTTTCCGACGTACGTACCTACTGGAGCCCGGAGGCCGTCAAGCGTGTAACCGGGCACAAGCCAACCGGGGATGCATCGAACGGATTCATTCACCTGATCAATTCAGGGGCATCGGCACTCGACGGCAGCGGCCGGCAAACCATTAACGGGAAACCGGCCATGAAACCTTGGTGGGAGATCACGGAGGCCGAGGTGAAAAAATGCCTCGACAATACCAGCTGGGGCCCCGCGGTCACGGAATATTTCAGGGGCGGCGGATTTTCGTCAACGTTCCGGACCGTTGGCCGGATGCCCATCACCCTCAGCCGGGTGAATCTTGTGCGGGGACTTGGACCGGTTCTGCAAATAGCCGAGGGACACACCATTGAGCTGCCGGGGGAAGTGCACAGCATCCTGGACGAACGCACCAATCCGACCTGGCCGACTACCTGGTTCGTTCCCCGTCTCACCGGAAAAGGGGCATTCCGGGATGTCTACTCGGTCATGGCAAACTGGGGTGCCAACCACGGATCCTTCTCATACGGCCATATCGGAGCGGACCTGATAAGCCTGGCTTCCATGCTGAGGATCCCGGTCTGCATGCATAACGTGGAACCGGAGAACATATTCAGGCCGAGTGCCTGGTCCGCTTTCGGGATGGACCCGGAAGGATCCGATTACCGAGCCTGCCGCAACTTCGGTCCGCTGTACGGGTAAGGTTGCCGGTTGGCGGTATGGTTAGTAAGGGATTGCGGAGTTTATATCTATCAAGGTGCAACGAATTTTGCTGCGGGCTACTGCGCCTCGCAAACCACTGAAACCCTTATTAACTATACCGCGTGTTGTATGCTGGTGTTTATTGTTCAAAGTCAATCCGTTACAAGTTTTTACAAATCTAATCTTTTATCTTATCAATCCGCACTGACCTTGCAACGGAGCACGAATTTATTTTGCTTTTTGTGGGTGGGGAAATCCCAAAACCGCCCTTAAAGGTGGTACATAGGGCTGGCTTTGTAAGCTCTTTGGCAAGTTTTGGTTGGAGCGTGGCTCGTGCGACTTGCCAATGTGCTTACAAATAGGGCTGGCAATCTACTATTTTATACCATTCAGATATTTTTCTAACATAGTATATCCATCAGAGGCTACTATGTTTCTATCATCAGGATTCTCTTTATCCAGATTGTTTTTATCCTCCCACTCATCAGGCATTCCATCATGGTCTGTGTCTTTTGGAGCAGGTTTACTTATTAGTTGTGGCCAGCCACCAACATTGTTTTGTGTGTCTATAATTCCGCAAATTTTGGTAGAATCAGCAACTTGATGTTCTATTTTATAACTTTTACCTTCGAAAGTTGCGTAACCGTTAAGGGCTTCACTAATTATACGCTTATCAACTGTATCTCTTGTGGGTAAAACTGCACCAGCGTTGTCAAGAACTAATTTGAATGCTTCTTCTGCTGTTTGTTGATTTATTGGCATAGCAGGCCAAGGTTTATTAAGCCTAATTTTTTCAAACGGGATTTTGGTTTGTACACCACCATTCCAATTATCAGCGGAAACAGTATCATTTCCTTCAACAAAATTATCAGCTATATACCATTTGCCAAAATCGTTTTCATTTCTTACCGACGGATTTGCAATTCTATAAATTGTCTCACCGGGTCTTGTTGCTGGGCCGGGTTTATAGTAGTTGCCTATAATATTAAAAACGGAAAAATTCATTTTGTCGCCTCCAACCTGTTTACTTTCTCCACCATACAAACTTTGATAACCCCAATTATAAATTACATTATTCCTGTAATCTGTATAACCCGAACCGGATGCCATGCGGGGATTACGGCTTGAATGGTGAGCCAAAAGGTTATGATGATATGTTCCGTGATTACTGCCCCAAATTCCGCCAAATCCGTGCGAACCTTTAATATGGTTGGATTTGCTCATACTTTCCGAAATGATGCACCACTGAACTGTTATACTATCGCATAAATAAACCGACATACATTCATCTACGCTCCAACTAGCTGAAACATGGTCTAATATGATATTTTTGGTAAATCTGCTTGAAACTGCATCATAATCACCTCCGGACTCATCACCTAATCTTACCCTGATGAACCTGATAATTACATGGTCAGCTCCAATATTCAGAGGATATCTTTTGATGCAAATACCATTGCCGGGAGCAGTCTGCCCTGCAATAGTAATATACGGATGCTTTATGCTTAAAGGGCTCTTAAGGTCTATTGTGCCGGAAATTCTAAAAACAACAGTTCTTGGTTCTGATGCTTCAACGGCATCTCTTAAACTTCCTTCTCCACTATCATTTAAGTTTGTTACCTCGAAAACCACTCCGCCTCGTCCACCTTTTGAATATTTCCCATATCCTTCGGCAGAAGGGAAGGCTAATTGTTGAGCAAAATTATTTGCCACAATTAGCAATGAAAAGAAAATATATAAAAATGATTTTTTCATGGCACTATATTTATAATTACACGTTTATATCGGGTCAATTGCGGGATACCTTTGTCAATTACTTCGCAAATTACATGTAGTCTCATTTCTGTATTTATATCTTTGGGAATAATAAGCGTAGCATCTCTGGAATTATTATTTTCAATTTCTATTTCACCTTTATAATCGCTGGCCTCTTTATAATACCACC
>CAZVLG010000321.1:0-4546 GCA_964627835.1 uncultured Bacteroides sp. | reverse complement strand
CGGTCAGGCAGCCGATTTTATAAAAACTTTTTTTATACAGGGAATTTTTGCAATTTTAGGGTAGTATTAGAGTTAATCTCCCACCCGAATAATTGCATCAATGCTGCGAAATTATATTACTATTGCCATCCGGAACCTTATCCGGCAAAAGGGTTTTGCTGTTATTAATATTCTGGGACTGACCATCGGGCTGACCGTTGCGGCCCTGATCATCCTGTATATTGTCCACGAACTGGGCTACGACCGCTTTCATGAAAATGCCAACCGGATATACAGGGTCGCCATTGATGCCGAGATCTCCGGGCAGCGGCTGAACGTAGCTGTCTCCTCCCCACCTTTTGGTCCCGCCTTAAAAAACGATTACCCGGAAGTCGCCGATTATGTTCGCATCGACCGCACCGGGTCTGCCCTGTTTGCATACGGCGATAAGAAATTCTACGAGGAGGACATCCTATATGCCGATTCATCCTTTTTCGGGATATTCAGTGTTCCCCTGATTTATGGAGATCCCGCAACCGCCCTCGCGAATCCGAATTCAATCGTTCTGTCTGAATCCATGGCGCATAAATACTTCGGACAGGAATATCCGGTAGGCCGGGTACTTAGGTTTGAGGACCAGTTTGATCTGACTGTCACGGGTGTGTGCCGGGACTACCCGGATAACTCGCACCTGGAATTCGATGCCGTAATCTCGTTCGGTACCCGTGCCGAGATGGCATTCGAGGGCTGGCTTGAAGCCTGGGGCAGCCTGTCCATGTATACCTATATCATGCTTGAACGCCAGGCGAACCTGGACTCGCTGGAAGCAAAACTCCCGGAATTCCTGCCAAGGTATTTTTCCGAGGAGATCCTGGAGTCCAGCATGCGTTTCGATCCCTACCTCCAGCCCTTGACAAAAATCCATCTCCATTCCAATTTGATGGCGGAAGTCGCACCCAATTCGGACATCAATTACATTTACCTGATGATGGCCATCACCCTGTTCATCCTGCTTCTTGCCAGCATTAATTTCATGAACTTATCCACGGCCAAATCAGCCAGCCGTTCACGCGAAGTAGGTTTGAGAAAGGTCGTCGGTGCAGAAAAAAGGAACCTGATAACCCAGTTTATCGGGGAATCCGTGATCATAAGCCTGATCGCCCTTGTTATAACATTCTTCCTGATCGAGCTTATATTGCCCACTTTCAACAACATCACGGGCAAAAACCTGGATATGCAATACATACTGGACTGGGAAATGACCCTCGGGTTCCTCCTGCTGGCCATAATCGTGGGTATCATTTCAGGTTCCTACCCTGCTTTTTATCTCTCTTCCTTCAATCCCATCCGGGTGCTCCAGGGCAGGATCAAGGCCGGCACATCCAAGAGCCTTCTTAGGACCGTTCTGGTTGTTGTGCAGTTCACCATTTCCATTGCACTGATCATTGGCACGGTGATCATCTACCGGCAGCTGAACTATATCAAGAACAAGAACCTGGGATTCGACAAGGAGAATATTATCGTGATGACCTTAAGAAACCAGGAAAGCCGCAGGAAAGGAATAGTTATCAAGAACGAGTTCCTGAAGAACCCGGATGTAACCGGGGTCAGCCTTTCGGACGGTTATCCCGGAGGGAGCCTGAGCGGAACCGGTTATTTTCCCGAAGGGTACGGGGATGATGATCCGTGGCTGCTTTACGGGTTTGCCATAGACCCGGATTTCATTGACAAAACAGCCAGGATGGTGATTTCAGAGGGCAGGAATTTTTCGACGGACTTTCCGTCGGACAGCACGGCCGTCCTGATCAACGAGACCCTTGCCAGGCAGCTGGACTGGGTGGATGATCCCATCGGGAGGATCATTGAATCGAACAATGCGGATTCCATTCAATTCCGGGTAATCGGTGTGGTCGGTGATTTTCACGACCAGTCGCTCCATTCCAGGATCCATCCCGTCATGCTGAGGTATCTTCGTGGTGACCCCGCTTTTATCCTGGTAAGGATCCGGGGGGAGGATCCCAGAAGCGTGCTCCAGGAGCTTGAACTCGCCTGGAGAGAAATCAACCCCGAGATCCCCTTCGAGTATATTTACCTGGATGAACGCATCGATGAGTTCTATGAATTCGAAGATAAGATCGGCAAGATCTTTATTTATTTCACCCTTTTCGCCATGTTCATTGCTTCCCTCGGTCTTTACGGACTTGCGTCCTTTGTTACCGAGCAGAGGACCAAGGAGATCGGTATCCGCAAGGCCATGGGTTCTTCCGTAAGCAAGATCGCCGTCCTGCTTTCGAAGGATTTTGCCAGGCCCGTTCTGTTCGCGAACCTTCTGGCATGGCCCCTGGCATGGTTTACCATGAAACATTGGCTGCAGAATTTTGAATACCAGACCGATATGTCATGGAAGATCATCTGGGTATTTGCTGCGGCCGGGTTCCTTGCTTTACTCCTGTCCCTGATCACCGTGAATATCAAGACCATACAAGCTGCTTCCTCCAACCCGGTGGATGCCCTGCGCTACGAATGATCTCATGTAAAGCCGGGAATATCCCGTGATAATGGCAACTGTCCACCAACCTGACTCAATCTCCCGGTGAACAACATTATTCTTCTCTGAACCGGCGGAGGTGCCTGCGATAAGGATAATCCTGCCCGGGGCGTTCATCCAGTTCCAGTTTCCGGATATTCAGGTCGGGGTAGAACCTGACCATCCCGACATAGGTATTTACATGTCCCCCGTAATCACTGATCCTCCTGAAACGGTATGGGCCGAGAAGGGGATCGCTTTCCAGCTCTTCACCAAAATAAATCAGGTTGTCCCCGTATTTCCCCAAAGCATTAACGAAGGTATACATCAGGTCAAAACCGTAAACACTGAGGTTGTAGCCCCTGGGGCTCACACGGTAGGGTTCCGTACGGTAAATCTCAAAAAACCTGTTGATGAACCGTTTGAGATCCGGTTCATTAAAGTCCACATAGAATGTGGTGTAATAGCTTATGTTCAACTCGTGGAAATAGACCAGGTCGATATTCCGGAATTTGTTCCACTGGGGCATGCCGGAGACCTGTATGTCATATTCACCCAACTGGTAGTACAGGGGACTGACCACATTGCTGACATATGCCTCGTTGTCGGAAGGAACAATGACAAGATTTTTCTGCTCCTGGTTCAATACAAGGGACATATCCACAATGGCGCTGTCATTCATCACCACCTCCTTGAATACCAGGTCTTCCAGGTCTGCCTTTTCGGATATCCTGCTGAAAAGTTCGTTTTTCAGAAAGCGGATCCTGGGATAGGCGCTGGAATCCCCGTTGTGCACCAGGATTATGGTTTTATTGTAAAAATCCGAAAGGTAGTCTGCCCAGGCCCTGAATTCAACCTCATAGGTCGGGGTTATCTGGAATACCCAGGGATTGTAATATACGATCTCCTTCCTTGAGGAGAAGGGGGAGACCAGTGGGATATTATGCCGTCTCGCGAATTCGGCCACGATCTCCAGGTTCCAGTAATTGACCGGGCCGATGATGAGATCCATTTCTCTCATCTCGGGCTTCCGCAATATATTACGGGTCCTGCCGCGATCACGCTCCGTA
Organism: uncultured Bacteroides sp.; assembly: GCA_964627835.1. Taxonomy (GTDB): domain Bacteria; phylum Bacteroidota; class Bacteroidia; order Bacteroidales; family SM23-62; genus SM23-62. The sequence continues at coordinate 970 of CAZVLG010000321.1, read as the reverse complement.
TCATAGGTATAGAGGGTCACCGATAGCCCGTTTTTCCTGAGGAAATCAAGTGCCAGCAGGGCACCTTCATAAAACTCGAGATAGCCTGTGATCCGCGGATTGATGATATCCTTCACTTCCTCTTCTTTCTCATTGGTAACCAGTTGATCCTCTTCTCCTTCCGAAAGACCGAGGGTATCGCTTTCCTCATCCCAGTGCAGGTCGAGGGGCAGCAGCATGGCCACCTTTATGGATCCCGGAATGGGTTCCGGCCGCATGCGCCTGATCCGCAGGGTCGACCAGAAAGGGATCCCGATGCTGTCCCTGTCTTCAGGAATGGAATCGATCCATACGGAAGGGGCCTCCGTTTCAAGGCTGTCCAGGATCATCATCAGACTGTCCTCCTCGAATACCTCCTGCACTGCCAGGGTCCGGTCGGTCCGCCTCGGGATCTTAATGTATTCATCGTATTTCAGCTCACCCCAGCGCAGGTCCGGATTGATCTCCTTGATTTCCTCGATACTCACATCGTACTTCAGGGAAAGGCTGTAAAGTGTTTCTCCTGCTTTAACATAATGATACACAAAACTGTCTGCCGGAAAATCTCTTTCCGGCGGGGGACTCTTAGCCCTGGGTATCTTCAGCACCTGGTTGATCTGCAGGCTGGAAACCGTAACTTCCGGATTGGCCTTTTCTATTTCCAGCACATCGATGCCATACTTCCTTGAAAGGAAATAAAGCGTCTCCCCTTCCTTGATCACATGATAGATATATTCTTCCGTATCCCGAATTTCTACCGATTCATCCATGACCGGATCAGCGGGTATCTTGAGGACCATACCGGGCCGGAGTCCCGCAAAGACATCCGGGTTTTCCGAAGCGATCACCTTCTGGGTCACATTGTACGCCTTACTTATCCCATAAAGGGTTTCCTTCTCACGCACAACATGGATGTAGTAGATCTTGCCTTCCAGGATGACTTTGTTTTCCG
>CAZVLG010000320.1:0-8093 GCA_964627835.1 uncultured Bacteroides sp. | reverse complement strand
TATCAAGGAGCTGAGTCTCGTCAAGGCTGCCTGTGGCCTCCTTGCGGTAGCGGCTCAGGAAGGGGATGGTGGCACCCTCCTCCAATAATTTCAATGTATTTTCAACCTGCCAGGACGCAAGGCTAAGGGCTTCCGAGATGTTCTGGGCGTAATTCCTTTCCATTTAAAATAAACTGAAAGGCAAATGTAGCATATTGGAATTATATTTGTCAGAGTTTTAAATCAAATCCTGCACCGATGAGTGAACAGAAAAAGTCTCTGCCTCCGCAAAAAAGCGGAATTCTGAACACAGCCGTTGACCTGACCATTAAACTTGGCGTGCTTCTGCTTGTCATATTTCTTTGTTTAAGGATATTGCTGCCTTTTACGAACATCCTTTTATGGGCCATGGTCATCGCCATCATACTTTCACTCGGATATAAATTATACATGACCTGGCTGGATACCGAATAATAAAAGTTCTATTTTTGTTATTCAATAACCATTATTTTGAAAGCTATGAAGAAAATATTAATAATCGCGGTGCTGGCCCTGTTTGGGCTTCAATTCAGCAATGCCCAGGAACTCGGGGTTCGGTTTGGAAATGTGGTCGGCAATTATGCGGCCGTTGACCTGGTCTGGGCTTTCAACAATGGACGGATCCATGCGGATGTTTCCTTCGGGAACGGGGTGGGTGCCGAGGCCCTGTACGATTTCCTTTACGGCCAGCTTGGGGACGATAATCTTTATTATTATGTGGGTCTGGGTGCCTATGCCTGGATCGGAGATCCTTTTAGACTGGGGATCTCTTTTGAAGGGGGACTCGAATACCGGTTTGCCTCGGCTCCGCTTGTGTTGGGACTGGACTGGCGGCCTGCCTTCCAGATTATCGATAATACCAGTTTTCATTTTAACAGGTTTGGACTGAACCTGAGATTCGTATTCTGAGGTTCCGGCCCGGACAGCTACACTGAGACCCTTCGACGGTTCGAGGATACCGGTTGTTAGACTGGGGGAGATCACGGGAACAACTTGTTTTTGTATCTTTACCGTACATACGTATCCATGAGACAGCACTGTCGGTTCCTGTCGATTTTTCTCGCTTTCCTGCTGGCCTTTCCGGTGGTGATGCAGCCGGTGCACCAGGCCGTCGGCCATAACCATTTCAGGGACCTGGCGAAAGGAGAGGATGGCGGGCATCCTGATCAGGATGATCATCGGAACTGCATGATATGCAATTTTGAATTTGCAATCAGTTTCCATTCTGAAAATCCTGACCCTGGATTCTCGATACCAAGGGTAAGGGAGAACCACCAGACATTTCCCGTTTTATATATCAGGGCCCATAAAGGATTTCAGGAATCCCTCAGGGCTCCCCCACATGCCTGATCCAGCCACCGGACCAGTCAAGAAATTTTTAATCAAAAAGTATATCGTATTGAGGGAGATCCTTAGCAGCATCCTTTTATGGATATTGATCGTTGTTCCTGGCAAAGCACAACCGGGCGGCATGCTTGAAGGAAAAGTGCTCGATGAATCCGGTACGGGCCTCATCGGGGCAAATGTCTACCTGCCTCAACTGGAACGGGGTACGGTAAGCGATACCGGCGGCGGATTTCGTTTGGATAAGCTTCCTGCCGGCACCTACCTGCTTCAAATATCCTATGTGGGCTACGCAACCCAAACCCTCTATATCAGTCCCGGGTCAGCCCCCCTGACCATTACACTTACCCCCCGCCTGATCACCGGCGATGAGGTGGTCATTTCCGGTGGCCGGCATTCCACCCAGCACAATAATGCCATCAAGATCGAGATGGTCCGGGCAGGTCAATTGGAGAAGGTTGGATCTGCGAATCTTGTCGAGGCCCTTGCCATCATTCCCGGAGTGGACCTTGTCAGCAGGGGAGGGGCGGTATCGACACCTGTGATAAGGGGACTTTCCACTTCAAACATCCTGGTGCTTAACAACGGATTCCGCATGGAGAATTACCAGTTTTCAGCGGATCACCCTTACCAGGTGGATGAAGGGGGACTGGAACAGGTGGAGGTCATCAAGGGACCTGCATCCCTGCTCTATGGATCCGATGCCATCGGCGGGGTAATAAACCTGGTGGAAGAGAAGCCAGCACCTCCCGGATCCACAGCCGGAGATGCCCGCTTTAAATATTTCGGAAACACTTCAGGGATCGAAGGGGGCCTCGGAGCGAAAGGAGGTACGGGGCCGTTTATCTGGGGATTGCGCGGGGCTTATCGCAGCCATATGGATTATACGGATGGCAGGGGAGAGGTCGTCTATAATTCACGGTTCAGCAGCGGGAGCCTGAAAAGCTATGTCGGTATCCATGGAAGTAAATCCATGCACAGGCTCAATTATGAATACCAGCAGTGGAAACCGGGAATGGCCAATGAAGAGGCCATGATCCTGGTAAGCCGGAGAGGCAGGAACAACGAGTTCTGGTTCCAGGACCTGGACAACCACCTGCTGATGTTCAGGAACCGGTTTTTCCGGGATCCCTTTAAGCTGCAGGCCAACTTTTCTTACCAGCATAATCACCGGATGCTGATAACAGACGATGCCGATCATCCTGCCGTAGATATGAAGCTGAACACCTTGACGTACGAAGCCAGAGGAAACCTGGTTGCCAGCGATATTTCCGAGTTCACGCTTGCCGTTCAGGGAATATCCCAGATCAATCGTAACCAGGATGCTCCCGGCAGGGTACTGCCTGATTACCGGATGAACGACCTGGCCCTCTTCGGACTGGCCCAGCATGACTTCCCCAACCGCATCCATCTGCAGCTCGGGTTGAGGTTTGATAACCGGTTCCTTCATGTGCCGGAGCAGGAAAAATCATCGCACAGCCATGGCGGGGATTCGGTCCATACGGAAGAATTGATGCCCGGGCTGGACCGTTATTACGGCAATGTGAGCGGGTCCTTCGGGATTACCTGGGAGCTGTCGGATGGCATCCTCATCAGGGGAAACATCGCAACTGCCTACCGTGCACCGAATATTGCCGAACTCACGCAGGACGGGGTGCATGGACTCCGTTACGAACAGGGCAACCGCGACTTGCTATCCCAGAGGAACTATGAAATTGATGCAAGCCTGCATCTTCACCGTGAGACCTTCCTGATCGATCTGGCCGGGTTCTATAACTTCATTGATCATTATATCTTCCTGGGGCATACTGCTGATACAAGCGCGGAGGGAATGCCGGTTTACAGGTATCTTCAGAACGATGCAAAATTATTTGGATTTGAATGCTCCCTTGAAATACTCCCGGTTCCATGGATCAGTATAAAAGCAGCCTATAACCAGACAAGAGGCAGGCAGGCAACGGGTGACAACCTTCCCTTTATTCCGCAGAACCGATTGCGTTCGGAGATCAGCTGGCATCCAACCCATCTCCTGAAAACAGGAAGCCTGTATCTCAGGATCGGATCCGAACTGGCCCTTGCCCAGGATCACCCATCCGTATTTGAATCTCCCTCTGAGGCATACCATCTTCTGCATGCAGGGGCAGGTTTTTCCATTCCCCTGAAAGGCAGGTTGTTGACCCTTGATGTTATAGTGAGTAACCTTTTAAATACCAGCTACATGGACCATCTGTCCATGCTCCGGGAATGGGGATTTTACAACAGGGGCAGAAATATTACCGTATCCCTGATCCTTCCTGTCAATCGTTAGACGCTCCCTCCCAATTCCTGGATGAGGACCGGCAAAGCATTGGAGACCGATTTGTCTCAAGGTGAAAAATATCACCTTTTTTTTTTAACAATGCCGTTCCTTGCGTAAATTAGCAGTGAGATTAAAATACCTTACACTACCATAAATGTCCCTTGCATCAAACTTTAAGGCTAATGTTTTATATGTCGATGACCTGCAGACAAACCTTATCCTTTTCCAGGCAACTTTTGAGAAGGACTATAACATCATCCTGGCAGAATCGGCCAGGGACGCCCTCGATATTTTAAAGGAGCAGGAGGTCCATGTGCTGGTGACCGACCAGCGCATGCCCGATATGACGGGTACCGAATTGCTCGAAATCGTTGCCAAAAAGTATTCCGATGTACGCCGTTTCCTGCTGACCGCCTTTACCGATTTTGAAACGGTCGTGGAAGCGGTAAACAAGGGACGTATCCATGGTTATATCAACAAACCGCTCCAGGCCGATGAGGTCAGGATCTCGATAAACAATTCCCTGGAAATGTACCAGTTAAGGAAGAAAAACCAGCAAATAATGCAGGAACTTGAGGTGGCGAACAGGGAGCTGATGAGCATTGACGGGCTTAAGAGCGAGATCATCAAGGTGATCAGCCAGGAGATACGTACTCCCCTGAACCGCATCATGGGAACCCTGCATATGTTGAAGGACAAGATCGAGGGACAGGAATTATCGGAGGTGATCAATATACTGGACAATTCCGTGTCAAAACTCGAGGAATTCTCCAGCATGACCGAACAGATATCCATCCTTAAGTCCCCGGGCCATGAACTCAAAATATCCGAAGTGCCCCTGAAACAGGTAATCGAATACAGCATGATCGAAGTCTCCGGAGAGCTCAAAGAAAAAGGCATCAAGCTGGACCTCCAGACAGGGATTGAAGGATTTGCCATACAGGGGGAATCCTACCTTCTGGTAAGTTGCCTGGTGAACCTTATCAGGAATGCCATCGAGCATTGCAGTCCCAATGGAAGCATAACCATCAGTGCGGGAGAGGTGGACGGAAAAGTGATCTGCGAAGTTATTGACCAGGGAAATGAATACAGCGATCAACTGTTCAATGATCTGGCAAACCAGTTCTCTTCGGATGAGACCAAACTTAACCTGAACCTGGGGATTGAACTCGGCCTGGCCCAGATGATCATGGAAGCCCACCGCGGCAGGATCCATTTCGAACGAACAAAGGAAAACTATGGCTCTGTTAAGATGATCTTTCCAGGAACAACTCCTGAATCCGTCTCCCATGAATGAAACCATGCTAAATTCCCTGATGCGCCTGTTTGCCATCGTGGCTGGCATCAACAGGGAAGCCCTGCATGTTCTTGCCAGGAACTTCGTGGAGTCTTACCTGACCCAGCAGTTCAGTCCCCGGCTGGCCCAGCAGTATCTTAAGATATTTGAGGAGTATTCTGCAGAATTGCATGCGACCGAACAGAAAGCCATGGGCAAAAAGATATCGGCTCTTTCTGTAAAAATCCTCGGTATCTGCAACCAGATCATTGAAGAACTGCATATCCGGCACAGGTTCCAGATCATGCTGAGCCTGATCCAGTTTTCAAAATATTCCGAAGATTATTCTTCAGCCAGCCATGGATTTGCCAATGCTCTTTCGGATGCTGTCCGGACCATTGCGGATGGATTGCAGATCACAGAGGAGGAATACGCTAATTGTAAGGCATTCATTGTCGATAAGTTCTACAGGGTCCCGGCCAAGGACTGGCTCCTGGTAATCAGCGATGACCCGCATTTCGCGTTCACCGAGATCAACCACCTTCAAAAGGACGGGCTGATCGGGCAGATTTTCGTATTGCGCATAGTCCGTGCCGACATATATCTTTTCCAATACACCGGTAAGGAAAGCCTGGAATTCAATAACCGCCATATCTTCCAGCGCCATGTTTACATGATGCCCCGCGGCAGTTCCATTAAAGGGGAAGGCATTACGCCCATTTATTACAGCGATATCGTTTCCGGCCTGCTGATGGACAAAGGGACCGACAGGATCGAATTTATCGCCCGGGATGTGGAATTCCGTTTCAGGAACTCTGAGGCTGGAATCCACAGGTTCAGTTTCAGGGGGAGATCAGGTCAGCTCGTGGGGATTATGGGAGGAAGTGGTACCGGTAAATCCACCCTGCTGAAAGTTTTGAACGGAACCCTGAAACTTGATTCAGGGGATATATACATCAACGGGCATAGCCTGCATGGGAAAAAGAAACTGCTGGAAGGAATGATCGGCTTTATTCCCCAGGACGACCTGCTCCTGGAGGAACTTACCGTCTACCAAAACCTCTATTTCAATGCCCGACTCTGCCTGGATGGCCTTCCAGGGGAACAACTTCAGGAGACGGTAAAGACCGTGCTGACCGATCTGGACCTGTACGACGCGAGGGAATTAAAGGTGGGGTCCCCGCTGAATAAATTTATAAGCGGGGGACAACGGAAACGGCTGAACATTGCCCTGGAACTGATCCGGGAACCCTATGTGCTGTTCGTCGACGAGCCTACTTCGGGACTCTCATCCACCGATTCCGAGAACGTGATGCTATTGCTCAAGGAGCAGGCCATGAAGGGTAAACTGGTTGTGGTCAATATCCACCAGCCATCCTCCAACCTTTTCAAATTATTTGACCACCTGGTGGTACTGGATAAGGGCGGGTATCCCGTTTATTCGGGGGATCCCGTCGAAGGGATCATTTATTTTAAAAAGTTGACCGACCGGGTCGATGCCGGTGAGAGCGAATGCTCAGCCTGCGGGAACACCAATCCCGAGGAAATCCTTCAGATCATTGGGTCGGTGGGTGTGAATGAGTTCGGGGAATTCACATTGTACCGAAAGACTACCCCCGGAGAATGGTACAGGCATTATCTTGAGAAGATCCAGTCAAAATTCGAGTTTAAGCCTAAAAAGATCCGGATTCCGGACAAACTGTTCAGGGTGCCCGGAAAGCTGAAGCAGTTTGCTATATTCTTCAGGCGAAACCTCCTGTCAAAGCTTGCAGACAGACAGTTCATCACCATTTCCCTGGTGGTGGCACCGGTTCTGGCAATAATCCTGGGATATTTTACGAAATTCATAAGCGGCAACGAACAGGATCCTCACGCTTATGTGTTCAGTCTGAACGAGAACATCCCGGCCTATCTTTTCATGAGCGTGATCGTGGCACTTTTCCTGGGACTCATCATCAGCGCAGAGGAGATCATCAAGGACCGGAGGATCCAGGAGAGGGAATCCTTTCTCCATCTAAGCCGGACAGCCTACCTGCTTTCCAAGGTGGGTTTCCTTTTCCTGCTTTCCGCCTTACAGATGTTCTTGTTCGTGGTCATCGGGAATGCCATTCTTGAGATCAGAGGAATGACCTTCACCTACTGGATCGTCCTGTTCTCAACGGCCTTTTTTGCGAATGTACTGGGACTGAATATCAGCGATGGACTTAAATCAGTGGTAGCCATCTACGTGATCGTTCCCTTCCTGCTCGTGCCCCAGATCCTGCTGGCCGGGGTGATCGTTAAATTTGACAAATTGCACTACCGGTTTGCCTCCCATGAAGCCGCACCCGTGATCGGTGATATCATGGTATCACGCTGGGCCTATGAAGCCCTGGCTGTCGGGCAATTTGCAGGCAACGATTACCAGCGGAATTTATACGGGATCGAAATGCAGGAAAGCAACCTTGTTTACGACCATCAGTTCCTTGTCCCGGCACTGATCCAGGAGATACAGGATATTCGTTCAATTTATATGAAGGATCCAACAGATACTGAACTGTCTGTCCGTTTAGGCACCGTACGCAGTGGTCTTCAGTCAATTTTTTTAACCCGGATTTTCCCTGGTTCGGAACGGTTCACCATGGAGGATTTTTCGCTTGCCCTGGCCGATTCGGCGGTGGATTGGCTGCAGGATTACCGGAGTCGCCTGGGCAAAAGCATCGACAAGATCGACAGGGAAAAGGATGCATTGATATCAGTTCTGGGAAACGAGAGAACGGGCAGTGAAGAACTGCTTCAGTTCAAGAGGGATTACTATAATGAAAGCCTGGCAGACTTGGTGCTGAACCGCTTAGATCTGCACAAGATCGTCAAGATAAACGGCAAACTGATCCGCAAGATGGAGCCTGTTTATATGTACCCGGTCAAGAAAAACGGGCGGGCACATTTTTTTGCCTCGGTCAAACGGATCGGGGACCATTATTTCTCCACCGTTTTGTTCAATGTACTTGTCATCCTGTTTATAACCTTTGCTTTATACCTGACGCTTCAATTCAGCATACTGAGGCGCATTATCGATTATTTTGGGAATATAAAAAGAAAAAAGAGCAGAGCGATTGGAGCAGAAGCTGACGGATAGAAAGCAAAACAATTCATATATTTGTTAGAACTCTGATG
>CAZVLG010000319.1:0-9770 GCA_964627835.1 uncultured Bacteroides sp. | reverse complement strand
TACCAGTGCCTGTTGCTTCATTCAGTCGGGAATAAAAACAAGAACAGCGAAGTGGACGTGAACATTATTTATGCTGACTATTACTATCTGGAAGCCTTAAACCGGCTTAATGGGATTGTGTCAGGTAAGTCTCAGAATACTTTGCATCCATGAATGCATTCATGTTAGCAGCGAAGATGAATTTATGAATAATGATATAAAAAAGTGTATCACTGATGAATAAATACAGATTATACTTTAATTCATTTGCCGTATTCCTTTTTCTGAGCAGTATTATTTCCGGTCCAATGGTATACGGCCAGGAAGGGCCGGAAATATCGGGACAGGTAACCGACAAGGGCTCTCTGCCAGTACCCGGAGTAAATGTCCAGGTTAAAGGAACATCTGCCGGAACCATCACAGATCTTGAAGGCAACTACAAGATAGTGATATCAGGTGCCACCGACACTCTAATTTTTTCATTCATCGGGATGAGAACAGTGGAGGAGGCTGTTGGAAACCGGGACATCATCGATGTTCAGCTTGAAGAGGATTTTATCAACCTGGATGAAATTGTGGTTGTTGGATACGGTGCCAAGAAAAAAAGTGACCTGGTCGGCTCTGTTTCATCCGTGCCGCGTGACAGGATATCCAATCCCTCCAATACGAACGTGTATGAGACCCTTCAGGGAAGCACCTCCGGGATTTTAATTACCCGGAACTCGGGACAACCGGGATCGGACAACTATAATATCCTTATTCGGGGTAGGAACTCCATTTCTGCAAGCAATGAACCCCTTATTGTGTTAGACGGTATACCCTATACGGGAAGCTTATCGGATATATCTCCGGCCGATATACAATCCATAGAAGTTCTCAAAGATGCCTCTTCCTCAGCCATATATGGTTCGAGGGGATCGAACGGCATTCTTCTGATTACAACAAGGCGGGGAATTGCTGAAAAACCCAGGATTGAACTGAGACTTACATCCTCCCTTTCACAGATTGCCAATAAACCCCGACTGATGGATGCCGGGGAATTTGTTGCATGGAGAACAGAAGCCTACCGGGCAGCCGACATGCCGACCGACCTGGACCTCCTGCTATCGGGATATGAACGTGAAAGTTATGATGCCGGACAGGAAATTGACTGGATGGATGAATTCTACAAAAATGCATGGCAGTACGACATCCAATTGAACTTGTCCGGCGGAAATGAAAAATCCAATTATTACATTTCAGGCAACTACACCAACCAGGATGGGATCGTATTGAATTCAGGATATGAGAGGCTTACCCTGAAGTTGAACCTTGACCAGGAAATCAAGAAATGGTGGAAAACCGGAGTGAGCTTCCTGATGAGTAACTCAAACACAAACAATGCGGTTTTCGGCGATCACGCCATCTACGCATTATCTCCTCTCGGCAAACTTAGGGAGGATGATGGAAACTATACGCTGTATCCCATGTATGAGGATAACTATTATTCGAATATCATCGCGGACAATGCATTAAGAGAGAACGAGGACAGGGAAAACCGGTTCTTCAATAATCTTTTTATGCTTTTTGATATTCCGTTTGCACTGGGACTGAACTACAGGATTAATCTCGGAACCGACTTAAGATATAACAATACCGGAGAATATATGCCCCGGAGGACTGCCGAGGGGGAAATTACAAATGGGATAGCCTCGGTATCAAAGAGAAAATCCTTCTCCTGGACACTTGAGAACATTGTGAGCTACAATAAAATTATTGGGGAAAAAAGCATCATTGATATTACAGGATTGTATGGCCTTCAGGGCTATACATATGATTACCTGGAAACCGGCGCCCAGGGTTTTACAAGCGATGACTATCTATGGTATAAACTTGATGCGGGTGAAACACAGGGCCAGACCACAACCAATTATCGGGACTGGAGCCTTGTTTCCTTCATGGGACGGCTCAACTATCAGTTTGATGACAGATACTATGTTACCCTTACGCTGCGAGCCGATGGTTTTTCAGGCTTTGGGAGCGGTAATAAATGGGGGCAATTCCCATCGGCCGGACTTGCCTGGCGCATTTCCAATGAACCCTTCTTCAGTAATGTAGGAAACGTTGACAACCTGAAATTAAGGCTTTCGTATGGCCAAAGCGGGAACCAGGCCGTAGCTCCATATCAGTCCCTCGCCAGTCTTGACAGCTGGGGGTATGTCTTTGGCAAAATAAACAGAGTGGGACAGTATATTGACGGATTAGCCAATGAAAACCTGAGTTGGGAAACTACCACGATGTTCAATACAGCCATCGATTTCTCATTCTGGAATGGAAGACTCAACGGTACTCTGGAATCCTACGTTTCCAACACGGATGCCCTTCTTCTGGAACGGCAGATACCTCCCATGAACGCAGGATTGAATTCGATCATGGATAATATCGGTAAAACCCAGAACAAGGGTTTTGAAATCGAAATTCACAGCGTAAACCTCAATATGGGTGGTTTCAGATGGCAGACAGGTATCAATTATTCAATGAACAGGAATAAGATAGTTGAGCTATACGGTGATTCAAAGGACGATATTGGCAACAGGTGGTTCATAGGGGAGCCCATAGAGGTATATTACACCCAGGCCTTTGATGGTGTATGGCAGGAAGACGATGATATAGCAGGCTCCGCTCAACCCGGAGCAAATCCGGGTGATGCAAAATTAGCTGATATCGATGGAAACAATAAAATCGATGATGAAGACAGGACCATCATCGGCACCCCCATGCCGGATTTTATAGCCTCGATGTCAAATACTTTTACCTATAAGGGTATTTCCCTGTACATATATATCCAGGGAATGCAGGGCCATATGGGCAGGGTAAGCATTGACAGGGTCGGCCGGTTTAATACTTACTACAGGGAATACTGGACACCAGAAAATCCCATTAATACCAATATCAATCCCAACTTTCAGGGTTCGGGCAGAATGAATGGATCGGTTGATTATTTTGATGCCAGTTTTATCCGACTGAAGGATATCAGTATTTCCTATACCTTTCCGCGGCAATGGATCCAGTCTCTCCATCTGGGGGAAGCCAGGGTTTTCCTGAATGTAAGGGATCTCTACACATTTACAGATTATCCCGGGGATGACCCTGAAGTACTCAGCAGTTACAGGTATCCTTTACCCAGAACGATCCTGTTCGGCATTAATTTGAAATTCTAAAAACAAAAAATAATGAACCGGAAAGTAATCCTAGTCGTATTATTAATGATGGCCGTGCTATTCCAGGCATGCCATGAGGGTTTCCTCGAAGAATCACCCAGGACCTTTCTGAGTCCGGAGGTAAGCTACAAGACAGACGCCGGATTGGCCGCAGGTGCAGTCGGACTATATGACGAGATGAGCTTCGCATATTCAATCCGCCTCAGACATATATACGGAATGTATCACTGGGGGGTGGATGAATCCATGGGTGCCCATAGTTATTATAAGGCATATGACCATTATAATGATGAACTGAACAGCTTATTTGATGCTCTGCAGACTGCATGGGACCATTACTACAAGCTTGTAAACAATGCATGTATAGTATTTGACAGGTCGGAAATACACGAATGGCAAGATATCGAACTCGGGAAACGAGTGAAGGCCGAAGCATTATATTTCCGGGCCTATGCGAATTTCCATCTGGTGAATGCATGGGGACCGGTACCCCTGATTACAGAAGAAATCAAAGAGGTCAGGCTTGATTTTAAAAGGGACCCGGTAGAGGATATCTATGAGAGTATCGTGCAGGATCTGGTTACTGCTGAAACCCTGATTGATTATTCGGAGCCTGAGCCGGGAAGGATCACACGAGGGACCATCCAGCACTTTCTTTCATACGTTTATCTGACCATTGAAGACTGGGACAATGCACTATTGTTCGCAAACAAGGTGATCAATGAAGGGCCCTATGCACTGATGACAGACAGGTTTGGCAAGCACCTGGATGAACCCGGGAATGCCTTTACCGATCTTTTTATGATTGATAATTATAACCGGGAAGACGGCAATACAGAAACCATCTGGGCCCTGCAAAACGAAGATGAAACAGATTACCCATTCACCTCATCAGGACGGGATATCGGGGATGGTGTCGATCATGTCAGACATAATTATACCCGGCGATTCTGGGTATCACCCTACTGGAGGATCCCTGGCATGGTAGTTAGTAGGGAATATGGCGGGAGGGGATTCAACCGCTGCATGGCAACGGATTATTTTTTGAACCTGTTTGAAGCTGAAGATATCAGGGGACAGGAACTAGCCCTGCGCAGAACCTGGATTTACAATGATGAAGGAGCCCCTCTGCCCCCGGGTAAAAATATTGGAGATACCCTGATCTATGACATTAGCGCGCCCTATGCCCGTCCACATGTGACGAAGTTTGATTACTACGATGAGAAGGAACCAGAGGGAAACTGGTCTGATAAAGATATTTATATGTTCAGGCTGGCTGAAACATACCTGATAAAGGCGGAAGCGCTGTACCGCAAGAATCTTCCTGATCAGGCTGCGCAAGCTATAAATATTGTAAGGGCCAGGGCAGGTGCTTCCATGGTTACCGGAGCGGATATTGATATTGATTTTATCCTGGATGAACGCTCGCGTGAATTGTTCGGGGAAGTCCCACGCAGAATAGATCTCACACGTACAGGGAAATTATTAGAAAGGGCACGGCTGTATAATCCGAATGCAAGCCCCAATATCCAGGACCATCATGTTTTGATGCCAATCCCGCAGCATGCCATAGATAGAAACAGCGGTAATGAACTGAAGCAGAATGATGGATATTAACCGTTACAGATTACGACTAAAATATTTCCAAATTATTAACCAAATCCACTGATTATGAAAAATTCTACTTTACAAAAAATTGGAGGGCTGATCCTGATTCTTGCGATCTCCCTCATGACCAACGCCCAGGAGTATCATTACCAGGAAGGATTCGCTCATGCAGATGGTGGAGAAGATGCTGTGCCCGATGGATGGACAACATACAATACCTATCTTTCCGGTAAAACAAATCACGGCTTGTACACTTCGGATCTTACCGACAGAAGCAGCCGATTGAAAGACGGCGGAAGCTGGCTTGCCACCAAGCCGGTTGACAAGGCTGGTATACTCAAGGCCTGGGTGGTTATAGGCGGCGTAGGTGATGGAATGGAAAAAATAATCATAACCAAGATCATTACCGGGGGCGATACTACTCTAATAGCAGAGGTTGATACCAGTGTCCTCGATACTGCATGGGTCGAATTGACCTATGAAATAAATGATGCTTCCGACGGGATATATTTTATATTCACCAGGGATATCTTTTCCATTGGAAGCGACGATATCTATATTGATGATGTGAGTATAACGATTTTTGAAAATACAGGTATAAATACATTTGACCAGGTCGGGTACAAGAGCTATCCCAATCCTGTAAATGATATTTTGATTCTTGAATTCCCTGATTTTCAAAACAGGCATGCAAGCATTTGCGATATAACGGGACGGATTGTCTGGAAAGGTATTCTTAAGGAGAATCGGGCCAATGTTAGTACTTCGGATTACTACAGCGGTATTTACTTTATCAATGTTGTAGATAATAAAGGGGTGCATTCAAACAGATTCATTAAGAAGTAATAATCCCAAAAAAATAGAATGATCCGGCAGACTTTTCTTACTTTAAAGAATGAGAGATAACTGCCGGATCATTATTAATCACATCGGGTATACGCATTCCACAAATGAGAAAGAAAATTCAAGCTGCCTACTGTTCAATTGCTGTGTTGATAATTGGCTTTCAGTTCATTTCAACCGGATTTGGTGAGGCTTATGCATCAAGCGGGGATACATATTACATTGATGCCGTTGATGGCAATGATACATTGACCGGACTTTCTCCCGAGAAGGCCTGGCAGAGCATTCAAAGAGCAAATCAGGTCACCTATAAACCCGGGGACAGGGTACTTTTCAAACGTAACTGTTCCTGGGAAGGCATTTTTGAATCCCGGGGGAATGGTGAAATGGACAACCCCATTGTCGTTGCTGCATATGGGACCGGGGACAAACCTGTCCTTGATGCAGGAGGGGCCATATCCGATGGACAGGAATATTCTGCGACCATCAGGCTGTTCAACCAGGAATACTGGGAATTCCGGGACCTGCATATCAGGAATTATGCACCGTTGGAAACAGGCGGCCCGAATCATAAATATGGCATCCTGGTAGAAGGCAGGGATACAGGCGCCCTGCACGGTTTCAAATTTCTGAACCTGGATGTTACCGATGTGAACGGATCCCTGGATTCAAGGGAAAACGGTGGAATATGCATGCTGATAAGCAGGTCTGATAACTCAGCTGAACGGGTTCCGTCGAATTTTGACGGGGTGCTTGTCGACAGCTGCTATTTCTATAAAAATTCAAGATCCGGATTTTTTACCGTTTCTGATTGGAAAACCAGGGACCTGACCAGCAGTTTTGGTGAAAAAACAGTCGATAATAAAACAAATGAATGGTACCCAAGTGAAAATATAGTAGTCAGAAACAGCCGCTTTGAGGAAATTGGCGGCAATGGATTGGTCATCCGTGTTGCAGAATCTCCCCTGGTAGAGTGCAATTTATTTATCCGGTGCAGCCAGTCCACCACGGGGAATGCGTCCTATCCCTACAACTGCAACAATGCGCTCTGGCAGTTCAACGAGGCCTGCTTTACCGCATATGAGAGTGGTGATCCCGATGCCAGCGGATTCGACAGCGATTACTTCTGCAAAAACACCATTATTCAATACAACTACAGCCACGATAATGAGTGGGGAAGTTTACTTGTCTGCAATAATGGAAATCTGAGCAGGGCTTTTAACGACGGCACCATAGTCCGGTATAATGTTTTTCAGAATGATGATCATCATTCCATCAGAATATCGGGTCCAACAACGAATACCTATATATATAATAATGTCCTGTATATAGGCGACGAACTTAGTAATATTGATATCATATGGAACAAATCCTGGGGAGGATATTCAGATAAGACCTATTACTTCAACAATATAATCTACAATATGGGTTCCAGCTCAAATTATGAGTTTGGAGGTTCCATAAATAATGTTTTTTCCAATAATCTTTTCTATGGGAATCCCGCGTTCGGGGAACCTGAAGATCTTTCAAAAATCACCTCCGATCCCTTACTCATGAATCCCGGTCAGGGAGAAATGGGATTCCAGAGCCTGATGGGTTACATGTTACAAACTGGATCCCCTGCCATTGATGCAGGCAAGGAACTGCTACAGGGCGATACAAAAGATTTCTTCGGAAATCCTGTTCCCTTCGGAAATGGCATTGACATAGGCGTACATGAAAACCAGCAGGCAACCGCGGTATCCCCCAAAGATAAAGAGCAGTTAGAGATCTCAATAAGTCCCAATCCGGCTTCTGCTTTCACCATACTGGATATTTCAGCGGAATACACAGGAGAGGTAAGTATGAGCTTTATTGACAGCTCAGGCATTATACTCAGAAAGGAATCCTTCCCAAAAAACGGTACCAGTATTTCCAGGGTTGTAAATCTGGAGGGACTTCACTCAGGGAACTACTTCCTGAATGTGAGTTGCCCTGCATTCAATCAAACCCTGACCCTTATCAGGTTAGATGATTGAATCCGGTATCTTAATAATCCATTATGATAAAACCATGAAATACAAGCATGTTGTTAAAATAGTGTCAAGTCTTTTCGTTCTGTTGTCAAGTAATTACATCGATGCACAGGATCAACCATGGTATACTCAGGGTAAATTCAGACCTCTTACCCGAATCGAATTCATATTAGAAAACCAGATTGATTTAATGCGTAAGAACTGTCCGGTTATTATTAAACGGGAGGATTTCCCTCTGCCCGATGTACATGAAATGTGGATCACCGTAGTCGATCCGTCCCTGCCTCCTGCGGATGAACCGGATGCTGAGATCCTCAGGATATATGGAGGACACCAGCTCAAAAAAGAAACAAACGGGCATGCCATATTTCATCAGCTGGATGATATCGATAAGGATGGAATATGGGATGAACTGGTTTTCCAGACAGACTTTGAACCTTTCGAGCAAAAAACCATACATGTGTATATTGGAGAAAATATCCGCGGATGGAATCCTCACGGCACCCATGCTAATATCGGCAGCTATTGCAGGCACCAGATGCCTTTCTGGGAAACCGAATACGTGGGATGGAAGATCTGGTTTGCTAATTGTCTTGATGTATACGCAAAGCGTAAAGCTGTTTTAATGTCGAACGAGCTTTACATGCAAAACCTGGATGGTTATGGTGTGTCGGCCATTAATTCTGATTGGGGTTCAGATATCCAGTCAGTTGCCGAAACATTTGGAGGTGGGGCTGTTTGCTTGTTTGAGAATCCCTCAACGCCAGATTCTGTATCAACCCCCAGGTTTACTCCCGTTCAGGCGAGAGATGCCCAGGGCAGTTACTTCAATGCCGGCCAGATCAGTGATACGAGGTATGCCTATGAAGTGGTCCTGAACGGACCTCTGCGTTCTATGATACGGATCAAGACAATGAACTGGAATACGAATAGCGGCTCGTATGAATACGATCAGTATTACACGGTCTATGCGGGCCACAGTTATTGTACCAGCAAAGTCATTTTCAAGATATTTGATCCTGTAAATCAGGGTGTTAGAATGGGGTGCGGCATCCGGAAAAAACCACAGGAAGACTGGTTCCTCCATGATGGAGGTGCAATTATTACGGCCGGCCCGGAAGGTATTCGTGATCCCGAGAACATCGATGACAGGGAAGAATATCTTGTGGAATTCATCGGTACATCGATTGTGGTTAAAGATAAATACCAGCCTGAATATCAGTACATATCATCCAGGCAGGGAAATCACGCCTTCAAAGTGATCCCGGACGAAAACAAAAGCTTTGAATTCATGCTTATTGCTGCCTGGAGTGAAGGACCTGTACTTAACAATTACAAGGACTTCAAGGACTACACCTTGAATATTGCCCTGCAATACAATTCGCCTGTGCAGGTATCATCTTTTGAGATTCAAAGAATAGAACAATACTAATGTTTTGATACGAAAAATGATCCAGAAATGCCAGAAAAAAAAGAATTCCTGATCAATCTCTTAATAAGAGTCTCACGGTTATCAATATTATCGATCGTATTTGTTATTGTCGGATCAGCCCGGCCAGCCATGCACCCCACGATGGCTGATCGACCCAATGTACTTTTTATCGCCATTGATGACCTGAATGACTGGATCGGATGCCTGAATAATACTACAGGGGTCAAAACCCCAAATCTGGACGAGCTTGCAGAAATGGGACTTTTATTCAGCAATGCGCACTGTTCCCAGGCGGTCTGTACTGCTTCACGCAATTCGTTATTGAGCGGACTGCATCCCTCATCAACGGGATGGTACGGATCGATCAAAGATATGCGAGGGACGTACAAAGAGGTAATGAACGAAAACCAGATGTTGCCTCAATATTTCCGGAGCAACGGCTATACCACGATGGCCGCCGGAAAGATTTTTCACAACGGTGTTTCCGATTATCCCGATCTGACCGATTCATTATGGGATCAATATGCACCTGCCTGGTGGGACAGTATTTCCCCGGAGATCCTGAGCAATGGCCCGAGGCAATCGAGATGGTTCGAAAATTACTCGAAAAAGATATTCCGATCTTTGGAATTTGTCTGGGGATGCAGCTGCTCGCTTTAGCAGCAGGAAGCAAGACCTATAAGCTCAATTATG
>CAZVLG010000318.1:0-4424 GCA_964627835.1 uncultured Bacteroides sp. | reverse complement strand
TACCCCCGGCAAATTAAGGACATTCCGGTCTGTAGCCAGGAAAGGCATTCCGGTATACTTCCTCAGGGCTTCAATGTTTTCGATCATCATCTCAGGTTCGTCCGCGAAGTGCCTGATGGCTTCCATCTGGTCCTGCTGAATACGCCCGATAGGTTTTTCCTCCATCTGTTCCTGGACCACCCTTGCATTCGGGGCGAAATTGAAGTTATTTTCCATGTAGCCTTTTACCGTAAAGGTATAATAGGGCAGGATACCTATGTCGTTCAGTGCCTGCCTCAGCCGGGCCGAATGTCCCCTTCTGGATGCAGCAACGGTAAACACAAGCTGGTTGGTCACCATCCATCCGGCAGCGATCAGCCTCCCTGTCGCTTCCCTGGCCTCGGGTGTAATTTCCATGGGTGATTCAAAATGGGTCTGGATCACAAATTGCTTAACCCCTTCCCTGCTTGCTGCATCCTTAAAATCTGCCAGGATCTTTGCGAGTGCCGGCGTCACCCTCTGCGGCAGGTAAGCAAGCAGGCGGGTTCCGAGGCGGATGCGCTGGATCTCTGCATATTTTTTGCCATCCGGCCTGTTCCGGTTGGCCTCCCGTTTGCGCCGAACCATGTCAAGTACCTCATCCAGAAGATGTTTAAGCGTTTCATCGGAACTCATTAATGAATCTCCGCCTGTAATCAGGATATCCCGTAATTGAGCATCTTTCTCAAAGTATTCCATCAGGCGTTTGAGTTTGTCGGGCCATTTTTCAGTGGGAACAAGCTTATCAAGATTGAAATTAAGGTTGCCGGACTGGAAATCAAACATCCGCTGGCAGCTTGAGCAGAGTCCCCCGCAAGCCCTTCCCATGGTATCCGGGATAAGGATGGCTACTTCAGGGTAGCGCCTGTGGATATTGTTATGCGATGGAAGGATCCAGCCTGCAGCGTTGGGCTTGCCCGGTATTACCTGGTCCTCTTTCTCCCAGGCAACAATATGGCCGAACTCATCAAGCAGCTGCCTGCTGTAGATCACATAGTACCGGATGGCCAGGTCGGCACCTATGGCGAAATAAGGAACCCGTACATGCAGAAGGGAAAGGTAATAGGGATTCACGAAGAACGGTATCCCAGCCTCCTCGGCTTCCTTTAACAGCTTCATGGTATCCGGATCCAGCGAATGCCCCAGCATTTCATTCAGGAGTTCGGGGGATCTAACGGCAAATCTCAGATGGAAGCGATGATCTTTCCACCACCCGAGTGCCTTTTCCATTTTCTGGCCGGGTGTGAGTCCCTCTTCGAAATAGTACCGCTCCCCTTTAATTTCCTGGTTTTCAATTTTCCGGATGATGATCTTCAGGATTCGCTCCCTGTTCTCTTCCCTTAAGAGGACGATGCGTGGATCCAGTCCGGAGGGAAAGCGTTCCATCCATTCGAGAATCTCTTCCCTCTCGGGAATTTTTTGCTGACTGTCTCCTCGTAACTGCCTGAAAAGCTGGATCATATCCTTGAAGAAATCAGGCTTGGCACCACCGGTACCCCGGTTGACAGCAAGCCAGATCAGTTTCATGGGATTGCTGACGGCTATCTCTCCGCGAAGGTTCAGGTCCGGATATTCCTTTCCGGCCTGCTCTATATAATCAAGGATCCGGATGATGGCAAAATCCTTCCATTCAAGTTTTTCAAACAATTCCCGGTTGGAGGGGCGGGACTGCTGAAACCTGAACGCATCCCTCCTCGTACCAAATTCCTTTTCAATCCATGCCTTGACACCGACAAGCGCTTCGGTCTCATTTTTCGAGTTCCGCATAATCTCCTCCAGGCCTGGGTTTTCCTGCAAGAGGATTTTAAGAAGTCTATGTGATTTTACCGTTATGGCAATTCGGTCAAGTTTCTCGATTTCAGTCATTGTATAACAAATTAAGGAATAACCTGAATAGGCTATAATATAAGGAATTGAGATTCCTAAATCAAGATGTTATATATTATACTCGGTAAATGGAACGGTCGGAAAGCTCCCTCATTCTTCGAAATCCGAATACCCAGAGAAAGATCACATAGGGCAGGAAAACAACCAGAAGATAGGGATGTCCTGACATAAGGATGAAATCATAAATCCCGTGAAACAGGACGGGCAGCACCAGGGCAAGGAACAGCCGTAAGGCCCTTTCGCGGTGATAGAATCTTGCCAGTCCACCCTGGTACCCCATTACAATACCGAAAAGTGCATGCGCCGGAACAGCCGTGAAGGCCCGCGTGAGTCCCACGCCGGCTCCCCCTTCCAGGACATAGAGAATATTTTCAATGCCAGCGAAACCAAGGGAAATAAAACAGGCATAAACGATCCCGTCAAATTTCTCGTTAAAATTGCGGTTGTTCCAGAAGAGGATCAGGAAAGCAAGGAATTTGAAGAGTTCCTCCGTAAAACCGGCCACGAAAAATGCGTTCCAGGCAGCGCCCCAGTATCCGGAAAGGTATTGCAGGGGAACACCCAGCCATCCTTCCACAAAGCTTACCGGTATGGAAATCAGGCAACCGGCTATTAGTGCAATCAGAAGCAGTGCCAGCGGTTCCCGCTCATATTTATCCCGGAAATAAACATATAAGCCAATGATCAGCACCGGGGCAAGGGCTAAAAGGATAAGGTTCATAAGCTTATAATTCCATGCGGGACACACCGAGTACCCCTTTTATTTTTGCCAGGCGTTTGATCAGCAAGTCCAGATGTCCTGTATCCTTTACGAAAAGGGTTATCGTTCCTTCAAACATGCCGTCGGTCGAGTCAATGGAAACAGACCTCATATTGACGCGCAGGTCCTTGGATATGGTATCCGAGATCTTGCTAAGGATGCCTATATCGTCAACGCCGGTCACCCGGATGGTCGCGGGAAGGTAGATCTCTTCCCCTGTTACGGCCCACTGCGCTTTCACAACACGGTAGCCGTGCTTGGAGATCAATTGTGCAGCATTCGGGCAGGAGACACGATGTATTGTTATGCCAGCACTTACGGTAACAAATCCGAAGATCTCATCCCCGTAAATGGGATTGCAGCATTTTCCCAGTCTGTATTCCACCTTGTCAAGGCTCTTGTCGATAATGAGGTAATCATCCTGCC
This sequence comes from uncultured Bacteroides sp., assembly GCA_964627835.1. Lineage (GTDB taxonomy): Bacteria > Bacteroidota > Bacteroidia > Bacteroidales > SM23-62 > SM23-62. The sequence continues at coordinate 1,333 of CAZVLG010000318.1, read as the reverse complement.
TGATTGCCGAAGAAACAAGTTTTTCAACGGCTTCATCCCCGATCTCGGTTGATTTGCCTGCAGAACCGGTTTGTTCTTTTTCCAACAGCAGTTCCTTGATGTCCATCAGATCGATCTTTTCTGTGGCAACCAGGTAATAAAGATCTGTCGCTGTTTTCAGTCTGTAATGCCGTAAAAGTTTATTGATGTTGAGATCATCAAATTCGATTTTCCAGTTGCGAAATCTGCGCTTGAGTGTCTCCCGCCCGTTATTTGCTTCCGCAAGTTTTGTCTCCTGGAGGGCCTGTTTTATCTTGGACTTGGCCTTGGAGGTTTTAACAAACTGAAGCCAGTCCTGTTTCGGCCTCTGGTTCTTGGAGGTTATGATCTCCACCTTGTCCCCGTTTGCCAGCATATGCCGTATCGGAACCGATTTCCCGTTCACCCTGGCCCCCATGCATGTCATGCCCACCTCGGAATGCACGTCAAATGCAAAATCAAGCACAGTCGCACCTGCAGAGAATTTTTTGAGATCTCCGTTAGGTGTAAAAACAAAGATCTCCTTATTGTAAATGCTCTGCTTGAAATCATCGATAATGTCTCCGGCATCCGGCTCCGGATTTTCAAGCATCTCCCGTACCCTGCTCAGCCAATTGTCCAGATCGCTGTTGTCTGAGCCCCCCTTGTACTTCCAGTGGGCAGCGAGTCCCTTTTCCGCTATCTCGTTCATCCTTTCTGTACGTATCTGGACTTCCACCCATTTGCCGCCCGGGACCACCACAGTAGTGTGCAGGGATTCATAACCGTTTGATTTGGGAACCGAGATCCAGTCCCTTAAGCGGTTTGGGTTCGGTTGATAAAGATCCGTTACAAGGGAGTAAGCCTTCCAGCAGTCCGATTTTTCATTCTCCACTAAGGTTTTCAGGACGATCCGGATGGCAAACAGATCGTATACCTCTTCGAAATCCACGTTCTGGGCATTCATTTTGCTCCAGATGGAATGGACGGACTTGGTGCGGCCCTTGATGTCAAATTCAAAACCTTCTTTTTCAAGCTTTTCGTGAAGCGGGGCAATGAATCCTTTGATGAATTTTTCACGCGATGCCTTGGTTTCCTTTAATTTATCCACGATCTCGCGATAGGCCCTTGTATTGGTATATTTCAGGTGCAGGTCCTCCAGCTCCGATTTGATATTGTGAAGTCCCATGCGATGCGCCAGCGGGGCATAAATGTAGAAGGTCTCGGCAGTAATGCTCAGTTGTTCCGCCCGATCGAGCTTATCCAGGTTCCGCATCACATACAAACGGTCGGCGAGTTTGATCAGGATCACCCGAATATCATCAGCCATGGCCAA
>CAZVLG010000317.1:0-3357 GCA_964627835.1 uncultured Bacteroides sp. | reverse complement strand
TGTTGAAGGGATACAGGCGGGAATTGCTAAAGACATAGGATTTTTTCTTCATGTTGGAGAATTCGTAAACGCTCTGTGGACCGGTCGAATTAGGAATCACCTCCTTTGTCCAATACCGGTAGCAGACAGGATCCCCCTGGCCGATTACCTGGAAGATCAGGGTGTCCGTTCCCGGGAAATAGGTCTTCCGGAAGGTTTTATCGCCCAGTTTAAAACCTTCCAGCCGGGGATTTGCGATGATGATCTCGGTATAGCTGCCATCGCTGAAGTTCACCTGAAGGATGATCTGCTGCCCGTAGAGGTCGTACTTCAGGTAAACATCCTCGTAGGTCCCGCAGTCCAGGAAAAGCCTTCCCTTAACGAACTTATCCTCTCCGAAATACCGGTGTCCGGCATAGCGGGCATACAGGTTGTAGTAACGAATTCCGGATACAAGATTCTGGTCCGGGCCGTAAAGTTCCATGAAGGATTGTTTCAGTTCCTCAACAGATTTAGCATCAGGGTCCTGGGCCAGCCCCGGATTCGTTAAGAACAGTAATGTGTTGAGGATGATTAGTAGAAACGATTTCATTTTAAGTGCGGCCTGTTATATCGCTAATGCATGGAACATTCGTAAGTTTCCGAAAATAGATAATTTATCTTTAAAACCGGGGAAGATCCCGGTTTTTTTGGCGGATTTTTATTTTTCAATTCAGGGACGGGCCATTAAATACATGTAAACGTTTAATTGCATATCTTTCGGCCGGTATGCAAAAGTTCCCTCTCAGAATATTCATGGCATGTTTCCTTGCGGCTACATTCACGTCCGGCGCTTACAGTGAAAATATTTTCGTTTGTCCTGAGGGGGACGATTCGGATAGCGGGACCGAACTACTGCCTTTCCGCAGCATCGAAAAAGCTGTCGAGACATCCCTTCCCGGGGATACTATTTTCCTGAGGGCCGGGACCTACCCGTCCACCGCCACCATCAGGATACTCAAAAGTGGAACTACGGAGCAATACCATATATTAATGTCCTACCCCGGGGAACGGGCCGTACTGGATTTTTCAGAACAGCCGCAGGGATCGTCCAACCGGGGGATAACCCTGTCGGGCAGCTACTGGCACATTGAAGGGATCGATATCACCCGGGCGGGGGACAACGGGCTGAAGATCGAAGGGGGAAACTGGAACAGGATCGTCAGATGTAATTTCTACCGGAACAGGGATTCGGGACTGCAGATGGGCCAGGGAGCTTCCTATAACCGGGTCATCAACTGCGATTCGTATTACAATGCGGACCCGCCCGATTTCGGGGATGCGGATGGTTTCGCGGCAAAGCTTGATGTAGGGATCGAGAACTATTTTTACGGCTGCCGGGCATGGCTGAACTGCGATGACGGCTGGGACGGTTACATGCGGGGGGCCGACAATGCCTCGACCATCGCGGAAAACAGCTGGGCCTTCGGGAACGGTTACCTCGAGGACGGAACCGACCCCGGCTCGCAGGCCAACGGGAACGGTTTCAAAATGGGGGGAAGCGATGACAAGACCCTCAGCCACGATTACACCCTGTACCATTGCCTGGCCTTTAAAAACAAAAGCAAGGGCTTTGACCAGAACAGCAACATGGGATCTATGATCATGTACAATTGTACCGGGCATAATAACCTGAACGGGAATTATGTCATCTACAAAACCCTTGCCCCGGGCAAGGAGCTGGTCCTGAAGAATTGTTTGGCCCTCGGGAACGCTGGGAGCATCGCCGCCTGGGCCGTGCAGGAAGCAAACAGCTGGATGGAAGGCTTCGAGGCCTCGGAAGCGGATTTCCTCAGCATCCTCGATACGGCGGCCTACGGTCCCAGGAAAGCGGACGGAAGCCTGCCGGATATCGGCTACATGCACCTGTCGGATGGCAGCGGCCTGATCAATGCAGGGGTGGATGTGGGATTGCCCTATTTTGGGTCAGCGCCGGACCTGGGATGTTTCGAGTCCGAATACCCGGGCTCCACCGGGCTGCATTACCGTATACCCGATCCGGTGAGAATTGCATGCCATCCCAACCCTGCCACTGAAAGAGTAACCATGGTTTTCAGTTCGGATTTTCGGGGAGAGGTGGCCGTAGATTTCTATGATCTTTCGGGCAGGCTTTCAATGCATGTCGAACCGGGCATCGCAGACGGATCCGACATGACCGTCGATGTTCCTCTTCACGGGCTGCCCCCTGGTTTTTATCTGTACCGGGTACGGATCGAAGGAAGGATCATCGTCAGTGAAAAATTATCCATCCGGTGAGTATAAATTCCATGTCCCAACATTCCACACGCAGATTCCGGCTGGGATTTCTTTGCGCTTCCCCACCCCGGTGATGAGTCACCGGTCAGGGGCCCCGCATAACCGGGATGCTTTCTTGCCAGTATGTTAAATTCTTTGGAACTTTGGGTGAAAACCAGCTTAACCATGAACATACTCTTCAACAGCAAATTTCTTCAGCACAACCCCGGCAGTTATGCGGAAGGTCCCTACAGGATCGAAGACTTCGCATCGCAATCCGGGGAGGTTGACAGCAACGGCGAGGGCCATATCACCCTGGTGCACAGCGAGCCGCATCTCAAACTGGTCCGGGATGCCTGCATGAACCGCCGGGTACTGGCGGAAGTGTACCTCTCCCCGGAAAGCTACGATGCGGCATGTTCGGCGGTGGGACTGGCGGTCATGGCCGCGGAGCAGGGTGATTTCGCGGTGGTCCGTCCACCCGGGCACCATGCCAAACCGGACCGGACGGACGGCTTCTGCCTTTTCAATAACATCGCCATCGCAACGCAGAAGCTTGTCAACGAAGGGAAAAAGGTGTTCATCCTGGACATCGACGGGCATCACGGGGACGGCACCCAGGGGATATTCTACCGTTCCGACCGGGTCCTGTTCTACTCCGTACACCAGCAGCATGCCTATCCGTGGACCGGCGCATCCGATGAAACGGGTGAAGGCGACGGGAAAGGATATACCATGAATTTCCCCCTGCCTGCGGGTTCGGGCGACCCGGAACTGCTCGAGGCCGTAGACACGGCCATTTGCAGGGCCGTGGACTTCAAACCCGATGCGGTGGGGGTCTCGGCCGGGTTCGACGGCTACCACGATGACAGGCTGCTCGGCCTGAACTACACACTGGACGGGTATTACCAGTGCGGAAAAAGGCTTGGCCAGTCCTTCGGCCATATATTTGCCCTCCTGGAAGGCGGCTACCACCTGGATATCCGGAAATGCGTTGAAGAATTCATCCGCGGGGTGAACGGGGAATGAAAAAGCTTACCCTTTACTGCCTTACCAGTTAGTTTCAGGTTAAAACAACTAAAAGAAAACATATCTTCGGTGTAT
>CAZVLG010000316.1:0-5217 GCA_964627835.1 uncultured Bacteroides sp. | reverse complement strand
TTTAAAAATCTTTAATTATCAATTAATTACAATAGAATTTCAAATTTGAATTGCAAATATATATTATTTCAGCCTATTTACGAAATCAATTCGATTAATTTTATTTATTTGTCTAAAATTTAGACTGTTTCAGCGTTTTCTGGATGAAAATTGAAGAAAAAATCAGGGATTGGTATCTGTCAAACCGGAGGTATCTTCCGTGGAGGGAATCAAACGATCCATATCAAATCTGGGTATCCGAGATCATTCTTCAGCAGACAAGAGTGATGCAGGGCCTGGAATATTACCATCGCTTCCTGGATAGATTTCCAGACCTTGAGAGCCTGGCCAGGGCTGAGGAAGCTGAAGTGCTAAAGGTCTGGGAGGGACTTGGATATTATTCCCGTGCACGAAACATGCATGCAGCTGCAAAGTATGTATACCATGAGAAAGGCGGTAATTTCCCTGCCTCCTACTCCGAGATGCTCGAATTGAAGGGTGTGGGACCCTATACTGCAGCCGCCGTGGCTTCCATGGCCTTCAGTGAGCCAAGGGCAGTGGTTGACGGCAATGTGCACCGGGTGCTCTCACGACTGTTCGGCATCCGGGAGGCTCCTGGCAATTACGGTAAATCATCCCGTATCCTTCGGGAAGCGGAGAAGATGCTGGACCGGGAAGATCCGGGAATACATAACCAGGCCCTGATGGAACTGGGTGCTCTTGTTTGTACTCCCCTTAATCCGGATTGCCCCGCATGTCCCCTTACGACTGATTGCGTTGCCTATTTACAAAACAAAGCCGATGAACTGCCCCTGCGGGCCAGGCCGGCTACAAAACGAAAGCGCTATTTCCACTACCTGGTATTGCTTGATAACGGGAGTATCTGGATGGGTCCCAGAATGGGAAGGGACATATGGCAGGGCCTTTATGAATTCCCCATGATCGAGACCCCGGATGCAGTTTCCGCCGGAACCCTTGTTCGTTCAGATGCATGGTCGGCATTGATCGGAAAGCATTCAACACCGACCAGCGTATCGAAACCGGTCAAACATATTCTGAGCCACCAGGAAATCAGGGCAGTATTCTACCAGATCCGGGGAAATGGCCAACTGTCCCTTCAAGGCTATGAGAAAATTCGCATGCAGGAACTGGGCCGCTACCCGGTTTCCAAACTTATCAGCAATTACTTGGACAAACTCAGGGATTAATTTCGTAAATTAGCAACCCATAAATTCAAGCAGAAGTAATGTCAGTGAATAAGGTAATTCTTGTAGGAAATGTTGGAAAAGACCCCGAAACCCGTTACCTGGAAGGGGGAACTGCCGTTTGCTCATTCCCTTTTGCTACAAGTGAAACATATCGTAACCGGGATGGTGAAAGGATAACCACAACGGAATGGCATAATGTGGTCCTCTGGAGGGGACTGGCTGAGGTAGCCGAGAAATATGTCAGGAAAGGTTCACAACTGTTTATTGAAGGAAGGATACGTACGCGTTCCTGGGACGACAGGGACGGCAACAAGAGATATACGACCGAAATCGTGGGTGACAATATGCAGATGCTTGGAAAACGGGCAGATGACACCGGCCTGCAACAGGAATCAAACGGGGCTGCCCAGTCTGCGTCTTCAAAGCAGGCACCACCATCCCAGGCCGGTGAAAGCACCGGGGATGAACCTTTCAATGACCTCGCAGGAGAGTCAGGCGGAGCCGACGACCTTCCTTTCTAAATAATGTAAATCAATCCTTGCGTTTTGGATCCTGAACCGTTTGCATCCCTAATTCTTGTCCGGATCGATGTAACGTTCCACCCCTTTACAACAGGGATCCTGTTTGGAATACTCATCGTCCTGATCCTTCTTTTCTGCTCCGCCCTGATTTCCGGGTCAGAGGTTGCCTTTTTCTCCCTCTCTCCTGCTGACCGTAAAAATCTTTCAGACAAAGTCAACAAACGCTCAACCATGGTGCTGGAGATGCTGGCAAGTCCCGAAAGACTTCTCGGTACCATCCTGATCACGAATAATTTCGTCAATGTGGGCATAGTGATCCTGTCAGCATTCCTGATGAACAGTATAGTCGATTTCGGCGATTCCAAAACCCTTCAGTTCGTGATTCAGGTTGTGATCGTCACCCTGATCCTTTTATTATTCGGGGAGATCCTGCCCAAATTGTACGCAAGCCTGTACAAAGCCCGTTTCTCCTTGTTCATGGCCTATCCGCTTAAGTTCTGCGAGAAGCTTTTTTACCCCATATCCACCGTCCTGATATACTCAACCTCACTGGTAAACAAGCGCCTGGCAAGAAAGAAGCAGAACCTGTCGATGGATGATCTCTCGGGAGCTCTGGAATTAACCGCCGATGATATTTCCGAGGAGAAAACCATCCTTGAAGGGATCATCAAATTCGGGAACATTGATGTAAAGGAAATTATGAAGGCCCGCATCGATGTGGTCTCCGCCGACATCCAGACACCGTTTAACGAACTGATCCAGATTGCGGTGGACTCGGGTTATTCCAGGATCCCAATTTTTAAAAAGACTTTTGATAATGTGAAGGGCATACTGTATGTTAAAGACCTGCTTCCCCACCTGCAGAAAAGCAATAGTTTCAAATGGCAGTCCCTGGTCCGGCCACCCTACTATGTGCCTGAGAACAAAAAAATAGATGATCTCCTGAATGAATTCCAGACAAAAAAGATGCACATGGCCATTGTTGTTGATGAATACGGGGGCACCAGCGGGATCGTAACCCTCGAGGACATTATCGAGGAAATCGTGGGCGAAATAACCGATGAGTCGGATGGGGACGAGATCATCTTTGAAAAAATCTCTGATGACGAATATCTTTTCGACGGCAAGATCTTGCTGAACGACCTGTACAAGATCATAGAGACGGATGATAATATATTCGATGTGGTGAAAGGAGACGCAGATACGCTTGCTGGACTGATCCTTGAACTGAAGGGAGATTTCCCTCACAAGGGAGAAAAGACTTCATACAGGAATTATGAATTTACGATAGTTGCGGTGGACAAAAGAAGAATTAAACAGATCCGCCTTTTGATCCACCCAAAGGCCAAAAAGAAGCATCCTGATGAAAAGAATCACCGGAAATAAGCGATATAGCTTTGCTCTATTTATGATTCTTTTTGGCATAATGGCCTGCCAGCATCATTATACCCCAAAACCCAGGGGATACCTGAACATAGAATTTCCCGAGAAAATATACACCAGATTCGATTCAATATGCCCTTATACCTTTGAGCATCCTGTATATTCACGGGTTCTGCCCGATACGGATTTTAATTCGGAACCCTGCTGGGTGAACATCGATTTTCCGGATTTCGACGGAAAGATCCACATATCCTATAAGGAAATCGACGGAAACCTGTATAAGTATATAGAAGACAGCAGGGCTCTGGCTTACAAACATACCATCAAGGCCGATGCTATAATGGAGACCGTGTATTCGGATTCCCAGGCCCATGTGTATGGTATACTTTATGAAATAAAAGGTAATGCTGCCTCAAGCCTTCAGTTTTACCTTACCGACAGCACCAGGAATTTCCTCCGCGGATCCCTGTATTTTAATGCCCAACCCAATAAGGACTCACTTGCACCTGTGATCGCTTACTTCAGGGAAGATATTATTCATTTGATTGAGTCATTTAGATGGAAATAACTAATTTGGTTCTGTTTTCTGAAAAAAGGGATCATGGGCGTAATCGTTAAAAATGATCTGGAGGAAGGCTGCAAGCTGGCAATCTGGGAGATATCGGAAGATTACGATGAACTTCTTTCAAAACTGAGTCTGGCATCCGAGGAAGTAAAGACTCTGGAGGGATTCGGGAACCACAGCCGCAAACTGGAATGGCTCAGCGTAAGGACCCTGATCAATGAAATGATGGGCAGCAATACAAGGATCGTCTATAATGAGGACAGAAAACCTTTTCTGCTCGACAATTCCTCGCATATCAGTATCTCGCATTCGAAGGAATACACCTCAATACTCCTGAGCCGCTACAAACGGGTTGGCATTGACCTTGAATATATGTCACACAGGATTTCCAGCATTGCGGACCGATTCATAAATGCTGATGAGAATATTACCAGCGATACTGAACTGCTCAGGTATCATTTATATATTCACTGGTGTGCAAAGGAAGCACTTTATAAAATCTGCGACAAAAAGAATATCAATTTCAAGAAAAATCTGACCATCGAACCTTTTGCCCCTAAAGATGAAGGATTTATCAGGGGAACGGTGGATAATATCCATGGAATTGAGAGATACGAACTCAACTATCGCAGAATGGGGAACTACATCCTGGTCTGGACCAGCAAATAAGTCCCAATGATATACTCAGGTATCATAGAAAAACTGAAAACCGGCAAAATATTTGCAATCCTGGTGGATCCCGACAAGCATGACGGCGCATCCCTCAGGGACATCGGGAAGATCGCGGGTAAGGACAGTGTGGATTTCATCCTGGTCGGAGGCAGCCTGGTTTCAGGCTCGGTTGACGAGACCGTGGCATTGCTGAAAGATGCCACTGACCTGCCGGTTATTCTTTTCCCCGGCAATGTTTTACAGATATCCGCCCGGGCGGATGGCATCCTCCTGCTGAGCCTTATTTCCGGCAGGAATCCTGAATTCCTGATCGGCAACCATGTAATCGCAGCACCATTATTGAGTAAAACCAACCTGGAGATCATACCAACGGGGTATGTCCTGGTCGAAAACGGCCGGACCACTTCGGTGGAATATATGAGCAATACCAAGCCCATACCGGCAGATAAAATCGACCTGGCCATGGCTACCGCAATGGCAGGTGAAATGCTGGGGCACAAGCTGATATACCTGGAAGCGGGAAGCGGAGCAAGGGAAAGGGTGAATGCCCGGATGATACGGGAGGTGAAGTCACACATCAGCATCCCGCTTATTGTCGGAGGGGGTATTCATACATCCGGACAGATCCTTGAAGCCTACGAAGCCGGGGCGGACATCATAGTGGTTGGTTCCGCCATCGAACAGGGACCGGAAGAATTCGAGAAACTGCTTAATTCCGTCGCGGAAATCCGGAAACCCCGGTACTAATATACCAGTTCCAGGATGATGTCTCCGGTTGAAACATTGGGCCGTGCGATTTCGAGAAAATAGGAAATGGTCGGGGCAATATCGATCATTTTAACCGACCGGGTTATGGTCGCACGCTTGATCTTCCAGCCGTACCAGACCA
>CAZVLG010000315.1:0-3463 GCA_964627835.1 uncultured Bacteroides sp. | reverse complement strand
TCGTTGAAAAAGACGTCCGCTGCCGGACGATCGGCGATATCACATGCACCGGCGTTACGCTTTCGAAGGCAAATACACTGGAAGACATTATCCAGGAAACCGCTGCAACAAGGGTGACGGAACGGGGCGGCAGGTACGATGACAAACGTTCGGAAGCCGCCATGGAAGATCGGAAAAAAGAGGGATATTTTTAAAATTCCCCGGAAGCCGGGAATTTGAACCGGGACCTCAGCGGAATGCCCGAATGGTTATTATTGAATTAAAGAGATTACAAAAATGGCAGATACCAAGGATTTTCAAAGGGGATACCTGAATATGGAGTTATTGCGCTTTACTACTGCAGGAAGCGTGGATGACGGAAAGAGTACCCTGATCGGCCGGCTGCTTTACGACAGCAAAGCCATATTCGAGGACCAGATGGAGGCCATTGAAAGGGCCAGTGAACAGAAAGGCGACGAACATGTCAACCTGGCCCTTCTGACCGATGGCCTGCGTGCAGAACGGGAACAGGGGATCACGATAGACGTCGCATACCGGTATTTTGCCACCCCAAAACGTAAATTCATTATTGCGGATACACCGGGTCACGTGCAGTATACCCGGAATATGGTAACCGGCGCATCCACGGCCAATGTTGCCATTATCCTGGTGGATGCAAGGAACGGTGTCCTCGAGCAAACCATTCGTCATGGTTATATTGCCTCACTGCTCAGGATCCCGCATGTCATTGTCTGCGTCAACAAAATGGACCTGGTCAGGTACGATGAAGAAGTATTTTCAAAGATCCAGGAACGTTTCAAGGAATTATCAGTTAAACTGGACGTACAGGACCTCCGCTTTATTCCTATTTCTGCCCTGAAGGGGGACAATGTCGTGGACCGGTCAACGAAGATGGACTGGTATAACGGTCCCACATTGCTCTACCTCCTTGAGAACATCCACATCACCAGCGATTACAATTATATCGACGGCCGCTTTCCGGTGCAGTATGTCATTCGTCCCCTGTCAGACGAATACCATGATTACCGTGGCTATGCCGGGCGGATCGCAAGCGGCACCTTCCAGCCGGGTGACAGGGTCGCCGTGCTTCCCTCCGGATTCACTTCGACTGTCAGATCGGTGGATACAATGAACGAAAGCCTGGATATGGCCTTTGCACCCCAGTCCGTCATAATCACCCTTGAAGAAGACATTGATATCAGCCGGGGCGATATGATCGTTAAAGAGAACAAGATGCCGGAAACCGGCCAGGACATTGAGATGATGGTCTGCTGGCTTAACGAGTCCCCAATGGTCATGAACGGGAAATACGCCATCAAACACACATCAAGCGATGCACGTTGCATCATCAAGGAAATGCCCTTCAAGATCAACATCAATACCCTGGAGAAAAACTATGATGATAAGGGACTGGTAATGAATGAGATCGGCAAGATCAAAGTCCGTACCACCAAGCCCCTCTATTACGACTCATACCGCCGCAACCGGATTACCGGCTCGGTGATCCTCATCGACGAAGGCAGCAATAATACGGTCGGTGCAGGGATGATCGTTTAAGCCGGGTAAAATCCCAGCTGCAGGCAAATAAACCCTCCGACGTAGTTGGGATATCAGAAGCTGATCCGGTAACTGAGTGCCAGGCCATACGGTACAGGTACCAGGGATAATTGCTGGTTCTCAATACTCTTCATCAAGAGCTGATTGCTCCTGCCTTTGGAAGAAACCCAGAGTATATCGTAGATCCAGACTACCAGTCCCGCAGCAATAAAAACCTCTGCATCCCCCCTGAACAGCCAGTACTGCGTCGGACCCTCCACCCATCTTGTCTTGAGACTGGCGTCGTAGGTAAGGTTCCGGTTGTACCAGCCGAACTGGGGAATATAGGTCTCAATATGGCCTTCCCCCTCGTGCCTTTTTACAGCGGCGACGATGCCCAGCCCGATGCAGCCCCAGGAAACGGTTGTGCGAAAATAGGGTGGGAGGTTCATTTCCCGGGGACTCGCAACTTTATAATCTCCCAGTCCGGGCATGAGCACGGAATACCAGGCATTTTCAGGTCCGCCGTTATGGACTGCCGAGAATAAGTTGTGATCGAGCACGACCTTCGGGCTCATTTTCCCCCTGAGGCTGTTAACGTCTGTCTGGATATTCCAGACAATTGTTTTGTCCGGACCTGCCGTCACAGAGGGTCCAATGTCTCCGTTGAGGGTTTGTGGACTGATAAGCTGATGCTTGTCGGAAATGAATTTAAGCTCCACATTATGTTTTCTGTCCGCATCACTATCAATCAGGTCATAGCTGATGTATACCTTCCCGGTCTTTACGGACATCCGGACATTGTCCACATAGGCGGGGTCCTGGTCCTGCGCCGGAACAGGACCGAATAATCCCAGCAAGAGGACCAGTACTGCGATATGTTTTAAGCCGTATTTCAGCCGATCGTATATTCAGTTCAGCGAATCAACCGTCCGGAATTTTATTCTGCATCCCACCATACCCTGCTGAATATCTGAACTACCGGAATATTGTCACCATTCAGGTTACGTTCGTCCTGCGGATAAGGAAAGCGGCGCGGGATCTGGGTTCCCTGAACGGGCTTCAGCTGGGGGTACCCGGTCCTTCTCCAGTCCGTCCAGCTTTCCAGCTGGCAGAACATATGCTTGTACTTCTCGACCATGATGAATTCAAGCAGGTCCGCTCCCGTCTTTGTGTCGATGTCCGACCGTATGGCATTCCGCCAGGAGCTCACCGATGCGGGATCGATCCCGTACTTGGTGAGGGAGGCGTCAATTGCATCCTTCAGAACTTCTCTCGCAGCCAATTCTTCAGTCCCTATCATGAAGAATGCCTCTGCGATTAAGAAAAGTGCCTCGGTATACTGTGCAAAATCCACCGGGGAATACCGCTGGGTCCAGTAACCCGTCTCATCCCAGGCATAGTAGCCATCCCGGGGATCCTTGGAATTGGCATAATCCCGCCTCTGGAACAGGTCAACGAAGTATGGATTGTCTCCAACGTAATCGCTTCGAAGTACCAGGAACTGGTAAAGCGGGTTCCATCCCGCGGCACTGACATCAAAAAACTGTTCCATGTCATCCTCAATGCTGGAGAAACCATTGAACAGGTCTGCTAAAATGGTGTTGTAATCAACCGTTTTGACCTTCTGCAGGTGCATTTCATACCTCCCCCTTAAATGATAAGCCGCCCTCAGCCAGTTATTCGCTTCCCCACCGTAGATATAGTCTGCATTCACCTCGTATAAGGGGGTCGTATCGTTCTGAAGGTCATCGATGGCCTCTCCCAGGAGGTTCATGATCTCGTTGTAGATCTCTTCCTGGGAATCCAGAGAAGGCGTGTAGACAGGCGCCCCGGTGGATCCCTGGAAGGCTTCGGAATAGGGAATGTCTCCCCACAGGTCCGTTGTGGTTCCCAGTGCCAGTGCCATCAGCACCTTGCTGATCCC
>CAZVLG010000314.1:0-2043 GCA_964627835.1 uncultured Bacteroides sp. | reverse complement strand
CCATATTTTATTCGAGGTAAACGGCTTCCGCAGGAACTCCAAGAATTTTTACAGTCCCCAGAACTCCTTCCTCAACCAGGTCCTTGAGACAAGGAAAGGAAATCCCATCTCCCTGGCCGTGATCTATTCGGTTGTCGCACAAAGGCTCGGCCTGCCTGTATCCGGGGTGAACCTGCCCAGGAATTTCATTCTGGCTTACCGGGATGAATTGGTAAGCGGCAATGATTTTGACGATGTGACCGAGAACATACTCTTTTACATCAATCCCTACAACAAAGGTACCGTGCTTGGACGAAAGGAAATTGACTATTTCCTGAAGCAGCAGGGCATCGAGCCACAGCCCTCTCATTACCTTCCCTGCAGCAACTTGGAGATCATCCTTCGTGTCCTGCACAACCTGATCAATGCCTATCATAAATCAGCCTACCGGGAAAAAGCCGAACTGTTCGAAGGGGTGCTCAGGATGATGACCCGGCCTGATTAGGGCCGGGATCGATGTCAGCCTTATCAGGGCCGGAAACAATGCGAAACTGAACAGGGCCGGGATGGATGCCAGCCTGAACAGCCATTGATGCTGCAGCAGGAAGGTTTGATCGTTTCCACCGCCCGAAGCGGTTCAGGTCTTGTAGAAATCCCTGTACCAGCTCACAAACTTTTTTACTCCTTCCCGCACCGGGGTATCGGGCGAATATGCGAAATGCCTGGACAGGTCGGAGACATCCGCCCAGGTTTTTTCTACTTCACCCGGCTGTATCGGGATAAGCTTGATCTCTGCCTTTTTACCAAGCTCCTCCTCTATGGCCCGGATGAAATCCATGAGCTTGACCGGTTTGCTGTTGCCAATATTATAGATTCGGTATGGGGCCGATGAAAAGGCCGGGTCCATCGGTGATTCCCCTTTCCCTGCAGGCCTGGCAGGTGATCCCATGATCCGGATTATGCCCTCAATTATATCATCGATATAAGTGAAATCACGCTCCATTCTTCCTTCGTTATGAACAGGTATGGGCTGTCCTGAAAGTATGGCCTTGGTGAAGATAAACAGGGCCATGTCCGGCCGGCCCCAGGGACCGTAGACCGTAAAGAATCGAAGTCCGGTTACAGGAATCTGGAAAAGATGGCTGTAGGAATGGGCCATTAATTCATTGCTTTTCTTACTGGCGGCATACAGGCTCGCCGGATGGTCAACGTTCTGGTGCACCGAGAATGGCATCTGCTCATTCAGTCCGTAGACACTTGAGGTGCTTGCGTAAACCAGATGTTTGACGGGATAGTGCCGGCAGGCCTCCAGGATATTCAGAAAACCCGACACATTGCTGCCAATATATGCATCCGGGTGCGTAAAACTGTATCGGACTCCCGCCTGGGCGGCCAGGTTCACGACCAGGTCAAATTTCTCCTGTGCAAAGAGCCCAAGCAGGTTCTCCTTATCCTCCAGGTCCAGTTTAATGAATCTGTACCTATCCGATCTGGTGCTGGGTACAACCTTGTTATAACCGATCTCAGCGGAAGGAATGCCGGTTTCGGATAACCTGGCATGTTTGAGGTTCAGATCGTAATATGCATTGATGTTATCCAGGCCGACAATCTCCCCTCCGGTTTCCAGTAATGCCTGAATAAGGTGAAACCCGATAAACCCTGCAGTGCCCGTAACCAGGATCCTCTTGCCGGCGATACTATTTTGCATAACTGACTGCACGTGTTTCCCGGATGACGGTTATCTTCACCTGTCCCGGATAGGTCATCTCATCCTGGATCTTCTTGGCAATATCGTAGGAAAGGCTTTCAGCCTCCTTGTCGGATACCTTTTCACTGCCCACAATGACCCTCAGTTCCCGCCCGGCCTGTATGGCATAGGTTTTGGAAACACCGGGATAGGACAGTGCAAGGGCCTCCAGTTCTTTCAGCCGTTTGATATAGGATTCCACGATCTCCCTTCGGGCACCGGGACGGGCGCCGGAAATGGCATCACAAACCTGAACGATGGGTGCCAGCAGAGTGGTCATCTCGACCTCATCATGGTGGGACCCGATGGCATTGCAG
>CAZVLG010000313.1:0-12906 GCA_964627835.1 uncultured Bacteroides sp. | reverse complement strand
AACCTGGATCTAAAGTTTAGGAAACTTTTGTTCTATCCCTTGAACTATGGAGCCATGAAGGCATGGGTGTGGGTGTGGGTGTGCATTTATGTGGTAATTCGGGTGAAAGGGTAAAATTTCGGTGGACAAATATAGCCATATGTTTTATTCCTGTCAAAGTTTTTTTATTTTTGTCAACTCTATATAAATCAGTGCGATCACTAAACCTAAATAAACATAGAAATGGGAAAAGGCGACATCAAAACAAGGCGGGGTAAACTTTTCAGAGGATCCTACGGTGTTACACGACCCCGCAAAAGAAAGATCAGGGGGATTCCCGGACCTGAGATGACCAGGATGAAAGATGTCCCGAAAGACGAGGCCAGGTCAAAAGACAGGGCTGCCAGGAAGGAAAAAGCAGCGGAATTGGTTGAGGAAGCCAAACAGGAAATAGTTGAAGCCCGGAAAGCCCCCGAGGCAAAAGAAGAAGTCCAGGTAACACCTGAGGCAGAAGTAAGTGAACAAGCTCCCGAGGCAAAAGAAGAAGTCCAGGTAACACCCGAGGCAGAAGTAAGTGAACAAGCTCCTGAGGCAAAAGAAGAAGTCCAGGCAAAGGAAAGGAAAGAAAAGTCTGCTGAAACCACTGAAGTGAAAGAACAGGTACAGGCAGAAACACCGGAAGAAAAGACCGAAGTTATCAAGGAAGCAGGGACGGAAGCTCCTGCCGGGAAGAAGGCTGAAGAAGCTGCAGCCAAGGACAGCAAAAAGGAAGAGCAAAAGGAAAAACCCGCTGCAGACAAACCGGAAACCAAAAAGACCGAAGCAAAAGTCCGGAAGGAAACCAAAGCACCCGCGGTAAAAAAGGAAGCTGCAAAGGAAGCGGATAAAACCGCAGGTCAGAAAAAGACTACTAAAAAATCACCGGCCAAATCCAAAACTAAAAAGACTGCCTCCACAGCTAAAAAGGACGAAGAAGCGAAAGGGGGTAAGAAATAATCGCATCGATCATTGCTCCATCTATAAAAGACCGTTATTCCGACGGTCTTTTTTTATCTCCATAAGTGAGGTAAATCACCCTCTGGGGGTAAGCAATGTTATTCAGGCCTGCTCGATACTAAACCGATTTTTATTTAAATTTATTGCGGATGCCCATACAAGTGCATGGCTTGTGTTGGTTCCGGTAATCAAATTTACACTGAGCCTTTAATAAAACCTGCGATCTCCGCATGACGTTGTCAATGAACGCTATAATGCCACTGCCCAGGGAAACCATTCATTTTCTTAACCAGCTTGTTGATAAGGGAGGGCCTGAACCATTTGAATACCAGGCATTTACCGATATCGTAAACCATCTCAAGGACTACCAAGTTGATCCTTTCCGCGAGGTCATCAAGGAATCCCTGAACGAGAATACGCTGATCGGGCACGGGTTCGTAAAGCCGTACGGTTATCCTGGAGATTTCACGCTGATCCATGCCATCTATAAGGAATGCGTTAACCCCGACCCCCGTTATAGCAACTGGGATCGTTTCTTTCAAAACCAGCCTGGGGCACAGGCCGTCAGGAACCGGAAGGAGTATTTCCTCAAATGCTGCAAAAGACTGGAGGAAAGCGGCAGAAAAAAGGTCCATGTGCTGATTCTTGGCTGCGGTCCGGCAACGGATGTGAAGGAATTTTATGCCCTCTATCCCGATAGCCGGTTGAAATTCCACCTGGTTGACTTTGACCAGCATGCCATCGATTTTGCGTACAAGCAGAACAGGATGGTCAACGGCAGCATCGAGTACTACAGGATCAATGTGCTGCGCTTCAAGCCCTTTGCGATGTATGACCTGATCTGGAGTGCCGGACTGTTCGATTATTTCAAGGAAAAGCACTTTATATACCTGGTCAAGAAATACCTGAAATACCTAGGCAGGAACGGGGATTATGTTATCGGTAATTTTTCACATGTAAATCCGACGAAAAAGCTTATGGAGGTCCTGTCCGACTGGTATCTGCATCACCGGTCGAAATACGATCTGATCCGGATGGCAGTTGAGGCTGAAGCCAGCGAAGACCAAATCTCAGTGGATATGGAAGATCTTGGAATAAACCTGTTCCTGAAGATCCGAAATTCAGTTGAAGATTAAGTGCAAATAATGTTTAAAGGTTTGTAAAGCATATTGAAATGAAGAACAAGAAAGCTGCAGCGGCTAATCTACTCGGACTGCCTGGTTCCATTTCAAAGGACTACAAATTGCACAGCCTGACCCTGGCATTCAGAGGCAGGATCCGGGATCTGGAAAAGGAATTCAATACCGATTATTTCTACAGGTCCATCATGCCGTTCAGGTTCTCCATTGTCCTGGCCATTTTTTTCTATGGTATCTTTGCCATTCTCGATGTAATCATGTTCCCGGAGTTGAAGGAACTTTTCTGGTTCATCCGCTTCGGGCTAGTAACTCCTACCCTGATTGCTGTAATACTGTTCTCCTACTTCAAGGTTTTTAGAAAATACATGCAGCCTGTCATCACGGGTATCATGTATTTTACGGGGCTAGGCATTATCGTCATGAACATAGTTGCGGCAAACCGGGCAGGGGATTATTCCTATTATGCGGGATTGTTCCTGATCCTGATGTTTGGATACACCTTCATCCGTGCAAGGTTCATATACGCCACCATCGCCGGGTGGTCCATCGTCATCAGCTACGAGATCGCCACCCTCTGGCTCACGGATACACCGATCGAAATATTCATCAACAGCAATTATTTCTTCATATCGGCGAATGTGATCGGGATGTTCATCGCATATTTTATGGAACATTCAGCCCGCAGGGACTTTTATATGAGGAAACTCCTCCAGACCGAGCAGGAAAAAGTACAGGCCGCCAATAGTACCCTGGAACGAAGGGTGGAAGAACGTACCCGACAGCTTACCACTGCGAACAGGGACCTGAAAAAAGAGATTGAAGTCCGCAAGCACCACCAGCAAGAAAAGGCAAAACTGGAGGCCCAGTTACTTCATTTACAAAAATTGGAAACCATCGGAACCCTTGCCGGTGGAATAGCACATGATTTCAATAACATACTCACCCCCATCCTGGGTTATACGGAAATGGCCATCGAGGAGCTTCCGGACGAAAGTACCCTCAAATACGACGTGGAACAGATCAACCATGCAGCCACCAGAGGCAAGGACCTGGTGCAGCAGATCCTTACCTTCAGCCGGCAGGTTAACGTGGAAAAGAAACCTCTGGAACTTCACCTAGTCATTAAAGAGGTCATGAACCTGATACGGGCAAGTTTTCCTTCCAATATCGAGATCCGTCAGGATCTGGATGAAGACTGCGGAACCGTTCTGGCAGATGCCACCCAGATGCACCAGATTATTATGAACATTTGTACCAACGCATATCATGCGATGATTAGCAAGGGTGGGAGGCTGGATGTAAAGCTGGCTGCGGTTGCACTGGAAGCCAGGAAAATGAAAGCCGGAAGCAAGGTTAAGTCCGGGATCTATATACGCCTCACGATCTCCGATTCCGGCCATGGCATGGATAAACAGACCATGGACCGGATTTTCGAACCTTTCTTTACTAAAAAAGAGGTAGGGGCCGGATCCGGACTCGGATTATCGGTTGTGCATGGCATTGTCAGCAACCATAACGGATTTGTGGAGGTGGAGAGCGAACCCGGAAAGGGTTCCAAATTCATGATCTATCTTCCCCAGCATACCGCCGAAAGTTTTGATGAAGAAATCATCAGGGAGGAAGCCATCAAAGGCAATGAAAGGATCCTTTTCGTGGATGATGAAAAAGAGATCACCTATATGGGGAAGAAAATGCTGGAGAGCTTGGGTTATTCGGTCGAAATCCATACGGACGGTCCATCAGCACTTCAGGAATTGAGGAACAATCCCAGAAAATACGATCTGATGGTAACGGACCAGGCCATGCCAAAAATGCTGGGTACAGAATTGGTCAAGGCAGCACGAAAAATAAGGCCGGGCCTGAAGGTAATCATCATTACCGGCTACAAGGATTCAATCCCCCAAAATGCTAAAAATGAACTGGGCGTGTCAGAATTGATTTTGAAACCTCTGATCCTCAGTGATTTCAGTAAATTAATTAGAAAAGTACTTGATAAGCAAGAAACCATGAAGGTGTAGCCATGAGAAAAATACTCATCATAGACGATGAACCCTACATTCTGCTTATGCTGAAAAAGATGCTTGAAAAAGCAGGTTTTGAAGTCGATCTCGCGTCGAATGGAAGGGAAGGAATGGCATTGTTCCAGAAGGATTCGGCCGATCTGGTGATAACGGATATCATCATGCCGGACAAGGAAGGTCTTGAACTGATCCTTGAAATGAAAAAGCTGCGGCCGGAGCTCAAGATCATTGCCATGTCGGGCGGAGGACGGATTTCACCGGAAAGTTATCTGGAATGTGCCCGACATTTCGGAGCCGAAAAAGTCTTTCAGAAGCCTTTCCGGCAAAAGGACCTTGTATCAGCCGTCCTGGAACTTTTACCTGCTTAGCTCCCCGGTAAAGCAACATAAAAGCAAGGAGCGTACCGGCTCGGAGGAAGCGCCGGTATGCTTGGAATTGCATTTTCGCCGCGGACCGGGATGGTGTGTTCTTCAAAATTGAGTATTTTTAAATACAGCAACCCCTTATGCCATGCGAAGACGATCTTTCCTGAGAAGCGGTACCGCAGCCGCAGCGGCCATTTTTACGAGTTCATCTGCACTGACCGGTTCCCTGGCAGGAGTCCCCGTTCCCGGCCAAAACATGAGGCAAAAATTCAATCTGAAGTACGCGCCCCATTTCGGTATGTTCCGGAACCATGCCGGCGAGGATCTGCTTGACCAGATCCAGTTCATGGCCGATGCAGGTTTCCGTGCACTCGAGGATAATGAGATGAAGTCCCGTGAAATTCACCTGCAGGAAAAGATCGCGGCCAAAATGGCCAATTTAGGCATGGAAATGGGTGTTTTTGTTGCCCATACCATTTACTGGAATGAGCCAAACCTTACCAGCGGGGATGCTGACAGGCTGGAGGAATTCCTGAATGAGATCCGGGAATCCGTCGAAGTTGCCAGGCGGGTAAATGCGCGGTGGATGACTGTTGTGCCCGGACATGTGGACCTGCGTAAAGACAAGGAATACCAGACACAGAATGTGATCGATGCACTGAAAAGGGCTGCAGAGATCCTGGAACCGCATAAGCTGACCATGGTGCTTGAACCGCTGAATTTCAGGGATCACCCCGGATTATTCCTTAAAAAGATCCCCCAGGCATACCAGGTCTGCAAATCCGTTGGAAGCGCGTCCTGCAAGATTCTCAATGACCTCTACCATCAACAGGTACAGGAAGGGAACCTGATCCCAAACATCGACCTTGCCTGGGATGAGATCGCATATTTCCAGGTGGGCGACAATCCCGGCCGCAAGGAACCTGGCACCGGGGAGATCAATTACAGAAATGTATTCCGGCATATCCATGAAAAGGGATACACCGGGATCATCGGCATGGAGCATGGCAACTCCAGGCCCGGCGAGGAAGGTGAAAATGCAGTAATCGAAGCCTACGCGGAGGTTGATTCATTCTGACTTACCCCAGCGGTGAGGTCCCAGGCTTCGGAACAAGGACTTCCATGTCGACAGGCCCCATGGTAATGATTTCCGGACCGAGTTTCAGGTCCGATCCCATCATTTCCTCCCAGGTAATTGTTCTGCCCGTATAGGCCGCCTGTCTCCCCATGATAGCGGTAAGGGTCGAGCGTGCCGTATCCTCTGCCTGCACGATTGATTCCCCGTTCCGGATGGCTGTGACAAGATCGATATGTTCCTGGTCGTAGGGGCTTATCATGGCTTCGACATTCATTTCGCCCGCTTCATCCATCGGGTACTGGTATTCATACTGTATGCTTCCGTCGGAATTCCATATGGTGTTCTGGCAATTGGTGTATCCTTCCGTGCCCCTGAGATACTCACTTACATTGTTCGAACAGTCATTGATCTGCCTGCACATGGAATTCATATGAACAGTATCATCGTAAATAAAATCTATAAAGAAATTATCGTAGCAATCCCCTGTCACCCTCCGCTGCCTCGATCCGACCCCGTTGGCGGACAGGGGCAGCTTCCCGAGGAACCAGTTAATAACATCAATGTTATGGATATGCTGTTCCACGATATGGTCACCCGATAACCACGTCCAGTTGACCCAATCACGGATCATAAACTCCATTTCGGTCCACCCCTGCTGCCTGTCACGGTGCCATAGCTTGGACTGGTTCCAGTAAACATTTGCCGCTACGGGAATCCCGATGCTTCCCCCTCTGACATGTCCTAAAATATCCACATAATCCCTGGAAAAATGCCTTTGCGTTCCGGTGATAACTACTATTTCCGCGGCTTCTGCCTGTTTCGAAGCCGCCATGATCATCCTTGCCCCGACCGGATCGACGGCAACGGGCTTTTCCATAAAAACATGCTTTCTTGCCTGTACGCAGGCCTGGAAATGTTCCGGCCTGAAATAGGGAGGAGTGGCCAGAATGACTACGTCCACATCCGTATCAAGCAGGCGTTTGAATCCGTCGAAGCCGGTGAACGCATTGGCATCGTCAATTTCCATATTCTTTTCATCCTTCAGTTTCTTGCGGATGTTATCCACCCTGTCCTGGAATACATCTGCGACCGCATGTATGCTCAGATCGTTACCTGCACCCAGGAAGTTGAAGGCGGCGCCGGTCCCCCGCCCCCCGCAACCGATGACCCCGGCTTTCAGGGGCAGTCCGTCCGGAGCCTTATCAAGAAAAAGTTTCCTGCCAAGTCCTGCCGGATCCTTTCCCGGCTTGCATGATTGCAGCAAATGGCTTAATCCGAACGCACCCACTGCACCTATTGCAGCAGCACTTTCAATAAAGCGTCTACGGCTTTGATTTTCTGTATTTTTCATAGCATAAATATTTTGGTGACTATTCAATTTTCTATTCATCCGGGTCACATACCACACGAAATCCCACATAGGTGCAATCGGAATACCACCAGATGCTTTTGGGGATCTGCGGGTCGGTTTTCAACCAGGATTTTGTCCGTGTAAAATCCCTTGCGGCACATCGCACATCTTCTGCCCCATTTTGATAAGATCCCCCCCGCACTACATGTTCCTTTCCTGAGGCAGGGCCTCTCGGATCCGTGACGGGTCCCGGGGGATAAGCTGCATACGTACCCGGCGCATACCAGTCCCCGCAAAACTCCGCTGCATTTCCGAGCATGTTGACAAGCCCAAAAGGATTCTCCCTGGTTTCCCCCGGAGGATGGATTTTGGCGAAGCTGTTCTCCCTGTAGATCACATTCGATGCAATAATGCCGGTATCCGGACCGAAAATCCTGCGCAGGAGTCCCCGGTCCGAAAACCTTGCCGGATCACCTTCGAAATAGTAAGGCTCCACAGTTCCACCCCTTGCGGCATATTCCCACTCGGCTTCCGTCGGCAGGCGGTAATGTTTTCCGGTCACCGATGACAGCCATTGACAGTAAACCTCTGCCGCATAATGGGTCATGGTAATGGCCGGGGAAAGGTTCTTCCCCCATCCCTGGTCGGGGGCGCCCCATGGGGGAGTGGGACCCGTAATGGCATCGACCTCTCCGGGTATATTCAGGTAGGCATCCGCGGTTTTCCCCTGGGAGGAAGTTTCCCTGAAAAAAGCCAGGTATTCGTCCCAGCTTACTTCAAATTTGCCCATGTAGAAATTGCTGATGACAACTTCCCGCTGTGGTCCCTCGTCCTCTTCCCGAAAAGGTTCATCCCCGGGACTTCCCATAAGGTAGCTGCCGCCGGGAATGGCGATCATATCGAAACGGATCCGCGTACCCGGTATGTACTCCGTATAATCATTGAATCCTGTTAGCACAGCAGGCTCCGCATATACTTCCCCTCCCATTCCTGCATCCTTTCCAAAATCAATATTCTTTGCATGGGTGACCCCTTCGGTATAATGGCCGACCGCTATATGGCAATGGATGCAGCTCAGTTCCTCTCCCTCGTCCTCAAAATAAAGATGTGCCTCCTGCCCTTCCCTGGAAAGTCCCAGGGGAAAATTATTCCGATGGCATTCTATGCAGGAAGATTCGAATGTATGCCTGCGTGCATATTCGGGCTGTGATTTTTCCTCCCAGTTAATCGATCCAGGATCCTTGAATACCGTGCCCCATACATCCCGTATGCCCGTTCTGACTTTTTGACTCAAATACCCTTCCCCCTCCGGGGGCAGATGACATTCCACACAGTGAACCCGGATTCCCCGCAGGTTGTCGTGGTGGGTGGAGCGCTTCCAGCTTGTGGTGGCCTGTGGATGCATGTGGCAGGAAGCGCAAAAGGCATCGGTGGATGTTTTTGTTACAGCCACTTCCCCGGCCAGGACCAGCAGGATCCCCAGCAGCAGGCCGGTCCAGAAAAGTATCCCTGGCTTTCCGGATTTTAATATGCGCTTCATAATCAGGCTAATTAAAGAAAACAAATTTTGCGCAATGATTCAATGATACTTAAGGGTCCCGTTCAATTTATATGCATTCTAAGGAATGTTCCGGATAATTCGTATATTCAACTGATAACAAATCCCTTAAAAATTCGTATGAATGGATAGAATTATCCCGATTGGCCTGTTATGAAGAAATTATTTCCTGTTTTATTTGCCTTGATCGTTCCATGCGGGAGCCTGTCCGCCCAGCTCAGTGCAACGATTGATGACAGCACCAATATCAGTTGCTACGGGGCGGGGGATGGAACAGCAACCGTAAATATCAGCGGAGGAACGGGGCCTTATGAGATCCTCTGGAATGACGATTCTTTCACCACGGAGTCAACAGTCACCGGGCTTTCGGCAGAACGCTGGTACCGGGTTGCCGTGACCGATGCGCTGGATTCGATCGCCCTCGACAGCGTAATGCTCAGCCAGCCGGATGAGATCCTTTATGAGCTTGGGGGATTGAAACTTATCGAGTGCTATGGCCCCTCGGAAGGATACCTGAAAATATCCTCGAGCGGCGGTACGGGTCCCCACAGCTATGCATGGAGCGGGGCGGTCACATCCGATTCAGACTCCATCCATGACCTTATCACCGGCAAGTATTATTTTCTGATCACGGATTCCATCGGATGTACCCTGAACGACAGTCTTACCCTGAATGAAGCGGACAAGGTGGAAATCACAATTGATTCCGTATTCATGAATCCGTGCCTGGGATTACAGATCGGGGAAATTTACACAACCGCAAGCGGGGGAGCGGTTCCGTACGAGTATGCGTGGACCGGTCCCTCGGGCTTCAGCAGCACCCTGCAGGACATTACCGGTCTGAAGGAAGGCATGTACCACCTGGATCTTACCGACGCCCGCGGATGTACCTACGGCCGGGACACTTCCATCGTAGACGGGGATCCAATCTCGGTCAGCCATTCGGTTTCGGTATACCGCGGCTACAACCTGGTCTGTTATGGGGACTCAAGCGGCAGCATACGGATTGATACCGTTGCAGGCAACGGGCTCGACTGGAAAAACTACACCTATATCTGGACCGGTCCCGGTGGATTCAAAGCCTATGAAAACGAAATAAACAACCTGGTGGCGGGAAACTACTACCTGAATGTTTTTGATTCGGTAAATTGCCGGAGCGATATAAGCATAACCCTCACACAGCCACCCGCCATAGCCATTCGCTACGATTCCATAGTGACGAATCCATGCATCGACGACCAGAACTCAGCGATCTATATTTCGCCGCTTAACGGGGTGGAGCCTTTTTCCTACAGTTGGACCGGACCGGATGATTATACAAGCAGCCAGCAGAACATCCTGAATCTCCCGAAAGGGCGGTATGCCGTTTCCATTACGGATGAGGATGATTGCAATTCCGTTTCCGATACGAATCTTATCCAGGTGGACAATATCGAAATGATCCTTTCCATATCGCATTTCGGTGATTACAATGTCAGCTGTTACGGATCGGATGACGGGTTCATCAAGATCCAGAGCGTGCCAGGATATTCGGATATCAGCGACTTCACTTTCTATACCACGGGCCCGGATGGATTTACTTCGCCTTTTCGCTTCATGACGACCGGGGTAAAAGCCGGGCTTTACCATATCACCATTGCCGATCCCCTTGGTTGTTCCGGGGAACAAGACACGGTCCTTACCGAACCGCCCATGGTGCAGACAGCTGTCATTTCCGGGGCGGTGGAATTCGTGCATGACTCCAATTATGTGTACACGGTTGAAGATGAATCCGATTCAAGCCTCTATACCTGGTCGGTCGAAGGGGGAGAAATATGGTCGGGGCAGGGAAGCAAATCGGTTGAGATCGAATGGAGATCCACCGGTCCGGGCAAGGTCAAGGTCATTGAAATGGATGAAAACGGCTGCCCGGGCGATACGGTTTACCTTCTGACCAGTTACTATACGGAACCGGTTTTTGTTCCCGATCCCTTCGCAAAAGAAATCCGGATATTCCCAAATCCTGTTGCGGACAAATTGTATATCATGGGACTTGAAAACACCCGCGGGAGTGTCGAGTTCTACAGCCTGCTGGGGAAGATGGTCCTGAGCCAGGACCTGGCAGAAGAGCTGAACCTGGAACTGCTGAACAGGGGAGTATACTATATGAGGATCATCGACCCCGACAGGGAAGGCATCCTGACCCGCAAGATCATCAAAAAATAGGGATTCTCCCGGACCTGGCCTGCAGCTTGCATCAGTACCCGGCAGCCTGTCCGTCCTTGCGGCTTTCGGAGGCACCGTAATAAACTCCGTTCTTTTCATCGAAGAGGATGGCCTGGTAGCCGCCGTATCCACCGACATCGAACTGGACCGTATGTCCCTTCTGAATAAGATCCCTGATCACTTCGTAATCAAACCCGGATTCAAGGAGCACGGTACCCCCATCCAGCATTTTGCTTCCGGTCGGTTCCGATGAACCAATGTGCTGGATGCGTGGGGCATCCCCGGCTTCCTGCAGGTTCATGCCGAAATCGATCATGTTCACCAGGATCTGCACATGTCCCTGGGGCTGCATCCCTCCCCCCATGACACCGAAACTCATATAAGGTTTCCCGTTTTTGGTGACAAAGGCAGGGATGATGGTATGGAAGGGCCTTTTCCCGGGGGCATAACAATTGAAATGATCCTCTTCAAGGCTGAAAAGTTCTCCCCGGTCCTGAAGAACGAATCCAAGTCCATACGGGGTCATCCCGCTGCCCATTCCCCGGTAATTGCTCTGTATGAGGGAGACCATGTTCCCCTGCTCATCCGCCACGCACATGTATATGGTATTCCCCTGTTCCAGTTCCCCGGCAGGGTAGGTTTTGGCCGCCCGTTCCGGATCTATCAATTTCCTTCGCGCCGAAGCATATTCCTTCGAGATCAGCTGTTCAAGGGGCAATTTATTAAAATCCGGGTCGGCATAGAATTTCGCCCTGTCCTCATAGGCCAGTTTCTTGGCCTCCACAAAGGCATGGATGTATTCGGCGCTTCCAAATCCCATGGATGCCAGGTTGTATCCTTCAAGGATGTTCATAATCTGCAGGGCTGCGGGACCCTGCCCGTTCGGAGGAAGTTCCCACAGATCGTATCCCCGGTAATTAACACTCAGTGGTTCCACCCATTCGGAACGGTGATCGGCCATATCCTGGTAACTCAGGAATCCCCCCTGGTCTTTCATATAGCGGTCGATCGTGCGTGCAATATCCCCCTTGTAGAATGCATCCCGGCCTTCGCGGGCAATGGTTTCCAAGGTGCGCGCCAGGTCCGGGTTTTTAAAAATCTCACCCTTTGAGGGGGTTTTACCGCCGGACATATAGGTATCCCGGAAACCCGGGTAGTCCTGCAGCCTGCGGGCAGATATTGCCATGTAATGCGCAATCAGCTCCGTCACAGGGAAGCCCTCGCTTGCGTACCGTATGGCAGGGGCCAGGATTTCCTCCATGTCCATCGATCCGAATTTTTGATGCATTTCGAACCAGCCGTCCACGCATCCCGGTACCGATACGGGCAGGGGACCGTAGGGCGGTATGGATGCATACCCGTTTTCTATAAAATAATCGAGGGTCAGGGCTGCGGGAGAACGGCCCGAAGCATTCAATCCATACAGGCGTCCCGATTCAGCATGCCATATGATGGCAAACAGGTCCCCCCCGATCCCGTTGCCCGTGGGCTCCACCAGTCCCAGGACAGCATTCCCGGCGATGGCCGCATCGATGGCGTTCCCCCCTGACTTGAGCACGTCCAGGCAGACCTGGGTCGCCAGGGGCTGGCTGGTGGCTGCCATACCGTGAACCGCGATCACTTCCGAGCGGGTCGCAAAGTTGCGGCCGGTGATGCGGTCCTGGGCATATCCTTGAAAACCAATCATCAACGTAAGAAATACCAAACCCGGTGTTTTCATGCTTTTAACAATTTTTAAGATTTATGCTATGGCTTCCTATCAATTATTTATGATATTTGAATAAGCATGCCGCAAGATAGCAATATCGGGGCAGCTGCAAAACATCACTAAACAGATTCAACATGCTTCGGAGCCTAATCCAGGTTGCCATCCGCAACATCCGGCGTGATGCGACCTACAGCCTGATCAATATCATCGGGCTCACCATCGGCATTACGGGCAGTTTGTTATTGATCCTGTATGTATACGACGACCTAAGCTTTGACCGCTACCAAGAAAAGGCGGACCGGATCTACCGGATCTCATCTCGCATCTCGGAACCGGACGATGCTTTCAACTGGGCGGTTACCCAGGTACCACTTGCGCCCCAGCTCATGACCGATTACCCGGAAGTGGAGGAAGCAGTGCGTCAGATCCAGTCCGGCAGACATTTGTACCATTACCAGGACAAAGAGTTTTTCGAGGAGGAAATCTGTTATTCCGATTCGAATGTG
>CAZVLG010000312.1:0-12681 GCA_964627835.1 uncultured Bacteroides sp. | reverse complement strand
ACAGGTTGAATTCATTGGGTTCGTAGGTACCTACTGACGTAGTGGTAATTCCACCGTCTACGGCATAATTGCCTCTAAGGGGTTTAAAGTTGGCCAGGAAGCAGCCTTCCCGGTTCCTTGTATAGAGCCCACCCCACGGATACATGGAATTTTGGAGTCCCCCGCGTGCAGCAAATTCCCATTCGGATTCTAGCGGCAGCCGGTAATCCTGTACATATGAGTCCCCCTGCTTAAGAAGTACATTGTTCAGAAGCTGCGTCCTCCATATGCAAAAAGCATTTGCCTGCTTCCAGCTGATCCCGACCACGGGATAATTGTCGAAAGAAGGATGCCAGAAATACATGTTCGCCGCAGGTTCATTGTATGAATACGTGAAATCCCTGATCCAGCAAAGGGTATCCGGATAGACATTGACCACATCCTTCAGGATAAAGGAGCCGCGGTTTTCAATGGGCTGCTCATTGCCATCCGGATCGATAATGGTACCTGTATATTCTCCAGGATCCTGATCCAGGTCTCCGATGTCTTCCAGGTAAAAATTCTGGAAACGGTTCCGGTTTTTGGCTGCCTGTTGCAGGTCTACCCAGAAGTAGCGGTAATTCAGCTTATGTGGGTTGATTTCTTTGCGGCCGAAGAAACGTTCTTCCACACCATAATAGAGATTGTCAAATGCCTGTCGTACGTCTTCATTTTCAAGGAGCCGTTTGTCGTCCAGCCTGGTTTCCCAGTTCAGCTGGTAGGCTCGTCCGAAAATATCCTCTTCCAGGTCGGTACCGTATACATCCACAATTATGCGAAAATCCTCTTCCAGGATCTCACCGAGTAATTCTCTTTTCAGGGAGTCTCTTACCCAGAATACGAACTGCCTGTATTCATTGTTTGTTATCTCGGTCTGGTCCATCCAGAAAGCATCAACGGTAACCGTTTTGGTAAAATGGTTCTGGGCAAACGGAACATCCTGGTCCGCCGGGCCCATATTATAGGATCCCTGGGGGATAAATTCCATGCCGAAGGGTTCCGGCTCGAAGTATTTCTTCCGACCGGGGACTCCCGTAAGCTCTCCGGTGTAGATATTCCCGCAACTGCTGAAGATTCCTAATAAAACACCAAATGCAAGTAACTTTTTCATAGCTTTCCGGGTATTTTGTATCGTATTATTTTATTGCAATGTATTGATAAAACAGACATTCAAAGCCTAAAATAAGAAAAAAATCAATAATTCATTTCACTCAATTACAAAAAACGTATGCTCTTATATTTTTGAGGGGCCTTGTCCAGGCTCAGGCTGAAACAATATCCCAATGTAAACTCATGCGATCCTGTACTGCTGTTTCCGAGGTCTGAAGTTGTGAAATCATACGAATATCCAAACCTCAGACCATTGAACAACTCGAGCCCAATAATCCCTATCAAAGCATCACCGGCTCTATAGGAAACGCCACCCCAAAACTTTTTATTGTATCGGACCAGTGTACTGACATCAAAGGAATTCGTACGAGCATCGGTCCTGAAAACCATGGAGGGCAGGATCTCGAAAAGCGGATTGGCAAGCTGGAAACGATAACCGGCGACGGCATAATAATGTCTTGCCAGGTAGGGATTGGCCGTTTCGAACTTGATGGTAGGCTTGTTCAGATGGGCAGACGAGATACCAAAATACAGGTTTTCCGTGTTATAATATAAGCCAAATCCCATATCAAAAGCGATCTGGCTTTCCTTTTCCTGCGGGATAGCGGGATCCTGGCTGGGCGGCTGCATGTCGCCACCTTCCGTCGTGTACCACTTGGCATTAAGTGCCTCGTTGTAAAACCCCAGATCAATACCTATGCCAAGGGTCCCGGAACCAACCGACAAACGGTATGCATAGGTGGCCGATAAAGCCAGGTTGTTACTGAATCCCAGGTTGTCACTAAGTATCGATAAGCCAACGCCACTGTTGATGCCAAAAGGTTTTAAGGGTGCATTGGCGTTGAAAAAGGAACTGGCAGGTTTGCCTGGAAACCCCATCCATTGCTGGCGGATCGCACCGGAAAGACAGATCATGTCGGAACTGCCGGCATACCCCGGGTTAATATACGCCTGATTGTACATATATTGACTGAACTGCGGGTCCTGCTGTGAATATGAAACGACGCTTATCAGACTCAAAATAATTATACCTGTATGCCTGCCCATATGTGATTGAAAGATAGGGTGTTACTACCACATAATTCACCCATTGAGAAAAGGTAAAGTAAGCAAAAATAATCCGTCCAACCAAGCATTATTAACAAATTTCTGTTAATAACCATGGGCCTTTGACAAGCTTTTATACCCATATTTCCAAAGAAGGTTACGCAGCAGGTGTTAAAAATATTGTTTATGCCTGCCAGGAACCGGGAAACTGAACCAGGCTGGTGGAAGCTGGGAAAAGATATTGGGTGGGGAACCGGGAACCTGATTAATTCAGCTTCTGGAATGCATTGAGCCAGCGATCCGGGATCTCCTGGTTGCAGGCTTTCTGGTAGTCGTCAAGAGAACAGGAGATGATCACATGCCGGGTCTTTGCCTGGTGTATCACGGGTACCTCAAACCACCATCGGTCGGTTTCCAGGCTTTTATAAAATACGATGTCATGATCCATGTCGCTGTGGCTTACAATGAACTTTTTAAAGGCATCCGGGGCGGACAGCGGATGCTCTTCCTTTCTCTGTGAGACACCGTCAATGAAATACCAGATAGCCTGGGCTGCAAGGTGGGCGGTCTGTCCGTTGCGATCGGCTTCGGGAAGCAGGTTGAAGAATCCGAAACATCGCATGAGCGGGCTCAAACCGGCATACCTGCTGATCTGGCAGATCTCTTCACCGGTAAAGCCGTTGGGGGAGGGATGGTCGCAGGCAGGGGCATCGGACTGGCGGATGGAGCCTACATCAAGGCTCACAAATCCGGAATCACGAAGGATGGGTTCCACCCTTGACATATCCTGCCGTATATCCCCGAGGCGCAGGCTTTGATAATAGTTATCCCTCAGATAGTCCAGGTCGCCCTGATCAACAAAATAGGTCTGGTGCCCCAGGTTGGCATAGGAGAACAGAAGTTCCTTCTTGCGGGAGAGGATGGGAATCAGGTAGGATTCCGGCTTGACCTGATCATCTATGATCCCCATATCCAGCCTGGAATCAATGGTGGTAAAACTAAATTTACGGTTAAGTTTTTCAAAGGTCAGATAGATCCCGTAAGTCAGGTCCTGGCTTCCCCCGAGGATTACCACGGTTAGTTTTAGTTCCAGCAATTCAAGCAGCACGTCCCTCAGCGCAAAATAGGTGTCCTGCACGTTACTGCCGCATTTCAGGTTGCCCAGATCGATGATCTTTAATCTGGGATTAACCCGAAACAGCCGGTAAAGATGGTTGCGTATCTGGTCCGGGGCCTCAGCCAGGCCTGGAACCCTTGCGCTGCGGTCTTCCGGGACACCCAGCAATACCAGGTTGAACTGGTCAAGGTTTTTTACAGGTGTGTCCGGCGTATGTATATATATGTTTTTACAGAATACGGCTTTGTCCGATAGATGGTGATCCGCAGGCCTGTCCAGCCCGATTGGGTCACAATAGTCTTGAATATTCATTCAAATGGGTGCTTAATGCTTTTTTTGCTTGGCTTTTCTGGCTTTTTCAATGATGTCGAGGCAGTCTCCATAGCTCAGGTCTTCTGCTTTTCTGGTTCTGGGGATCCTGAAATTCTCCTTGTCCAGGCAGATGTAAGGTCCCCATCTGCCGTTCAGAATCTGCAATCCCGGATTTTCTTCAAATTTCCGGATAATTTTATTTTTTTCCTGTTCCCTTTTTTTATCGATCAGTTCAATGGCCCTTTCCAGATCGATGCTCAGCGGGTCATCCGTTTTATCCAGGGAATAAAATTTTCCTTTGTGCCGGACATAGGGGCCAAATTTTCCGACGCCTATCAAGACCTCCTGGTCCTCGTAATCCCCGATCTTCCTGGGGAGATTAAAAAGTGAAAGGGCTTCTTCCAGGCTGATCGTCTTTATGCTCTGGGTCTTGAGCAGGCTGGCAAAGCGGGGTTTTTCCGCTTCGCTTGCCTCACCGATCTGGACCATGGGACCGAAACGGCCGATCTTAACACTTACCTGCCGTCCGGATTCCGGATCCGTACCCAGGATCCTTTCACCCTTTGGACGCTGGCTGGTCTGGGTGGTTTCGATCACCTGCTGGTGAAACCCGGGATAGAATTTATCGATCATCCGGGTCCACTCCAGTTCACCATCGGCGATTTTATCAAATTCTTTTTCAATACTGGCGGTAAAATTATAATCCAGGATATTGCTGAAATATTCGACCAGGAAATCATTCACCAGCGACCCTATATCGGTTGGGAACAACTTGGATTTTTCCTTGCCGTAAACTTCGGTGCGGGTTTCCTGGCTGATGTCTTCTCCGACCAGACTGCAAACACTGAAGGCCCTTTCCGATCCCGGCCTGTCTTCCCTGACAACATACCCCCGGTTCTGTATGGTCGAAATGGTTGGCGCATAGGTGGAGGGTCGGCCGATGCCGAGCTCTTCCAGTTTCTTGACCAGGCTGGCTTCCGCATAGCGCAGCGGGGGCTTGCTGAATCGTTCGGTAGCATCCATCCTGACCAGGTTCAACGAATCGTTTTCCTTCATCGGGGGCAGCAATCCATCCGAGCTCTCCTCTGTTTCTTCGTCGGCGGATTCCATATAGATTTTAAGGAATCCGTCGAACCGGATGACTTCACCTGTGGCGACCAGATGTTCGGGAAGCGTGGAAACCCCGATCCTTACGGTAGTCTTTTCAAGCTGGGCCTCGCTCATCTGGGATGCGATGGTCCGCTTCCAGATCAGTTCGTAGAGCCTTTGCTCCTGACGATTTCCGGGCACACTGGAATGCTGCAGGTAGGTGGGGCGGATGGCTTCATGTGCCTCCTGGGCTCCCTTGGTCCGGGTACTGAAGTTCCTGGTTTTCGAGTATTCCTGCCCGAATTCAGCCTCAACTACATTGCGGGCAGCGGCCAGTGCGGATTTGGACAGGTTCACCGAATCGGTCCGCATATACGTGATCTTCCCGCTTTCATAAAGGCGTTGTGCAACGCTCATGGTCTGGGAGACTGAAAATCCGAGTTTCCGGCTGGCTTCCTGCTGGAGGGTGGAAGTCGTGAAAGGGGGAGCCGGTGATTTTTTAACAGGTTTTTTGCTTATATCGAGGACCTTGAAACCGGCGCCCCTGCATGCGGAAAGAAACTCCCCGGCCTTGTCGCGGTCCTTTAAGCGGCCCGGAAGTTCTGCCTGGAAAGTATGGCTCTTTCCCGATTCGTCCTTCAACTCGAATTGGGCGCTAATGCGATAGAAAGTTATGGATTCAAATGCCTCGATTTCATTTTCGCGTTCGACGATCAGGCGAACGGCAACGCTTTGCACACGCCCTGCCGAAAGGGCAGGTTTGACCTTTTTCCAGAGAAGCGGGGAAAGCTCAAAACCCACCAGCCGGTCCAGGATCCTGCGGGCCTGCTGGGCGTTTACCAGGTTGCGGTTGATCTCCCTGGGATTCTCGATGGCCTCATCAATGGCCGATTTTGTAATCTCGTGGAAAACAATCCTTTTCGTCTTCGCGGGATCCAGTTTCAATACTTCCGAAAGATGCCAGGCTATGGCCTCTCCTTCGCGATCCTCATCCGATGCCAGCCAGATGGTGGAAGCTTCACCTGCGGATTTTTTCAATTCTGCCACGACCTTCTTTTTGTCCTCGGGGACGATGTATTCCGGGGTGTAATTATTATCGATATCAATCCCGTAATTCTCCTTGGAAAGGTCCCGGATATGCCCAAAACTGGATTTTACCGAAAATCCCTTACCCAGGAAATTACCGATGGTATTTGCCTTTGCCGGTGACTCTACGATTACTAAATTCTCTGCCATATCAAATACCCCTGCGATTTGGTTAAAACACCACAAAGTAAAATAAAACGGGTGCGATCTTCAAAATTTTAAATTAAATTATTAGTAATTTAGCTGCAAATCGCTGCCTGTATGTCAAACACTCCGCGGCTTTGGAAGAAGTACCTGGTCATACTCTGGGGCCTTTATTCCATTCCTTTCCTGGTGCTTGCCCTTCTGTTCTTCCTCCTGGCAAAAGGCAGGCTTGGTTATGTGCCCAGTTTTGAGGACCTGGAGAATCCGGAAAACAACCTGGCATCGGAGGTTTATTCTGCCGATTCGGTGCTGCTGGGTCCCATTTACATCGAAAATCGCAGCTTTGTAAATTTCGACGATCTTTCGCAGAACCTCGTCAATGCCCTGATTGCCACCGAAGACATTCGGTTCCACCGGCATTCCGGGGTGGATGCAAGGGGCACGGCCCGCATGCTGGTGAAATCCGTTCTTTTGAGGCAGGATGCGGGGGGCGGGAGCACCATCACGCAGCAACTCGCAAAAAAACTCTATCCCCGCGATACCACCTATTACAGCTGGAGGGCCAGGCGGTATGTTAAACTGGGCATCTCGAAATTCAAGGAATGGAATACCGCGGTCAAGCTGGAAAGGAACTATACGAAGAACGAACTGCTTGTGATGTACCTGAATACAGTCGACTTCGGGCACAATACCTTTGGCATTAAAACAGCCAGCGATGTATTCTTCGATACTTCGCCGGACTCCCTTACAGTGGAACAGGCCGCCGTACTGGTAGGATTGCTGAAAGCACCAACCCGTTATTCTCCGGTGAAAAACCCGGAACGATCCCTTTTCCGGAGAAATATAGTACTCAGCCAGATGCTGAAGTATGAATTCCTGACGGAGGAGGAATTCGATTCCCTCTCGATCCTTCCCATCGAGCTGAATTACCGGGTGCAGGATCATAATGTGGGACTTGCGACCTATCTGCGGCAGTACCTGGCAAAGATCCTCAGTAAGGATAAACCCCAGCGAAGGGAATATTTCATGTTCAGCCAGTATGAAAAAGATTCCATAGAGTGGGCGGAAAATCCGCTTTTCGGGTGGGCAAACAAAAACCGAAAGCCGGATGGTTCCCCATATAACATATACCGCGATGGCTTAAAGATCTATACCACCATCGACAGCAAATTGCAGCAGTATGCCGAAGAAGCTGTGGTTGAACATCTTGCGGGATACCTGCAGGAGGCTTTTTACCTCGAAAAAGAAGATAGCCCCAGCGCCCCGTTTTCCGAGGACCTCGATGAAGAACAGATAGAACGCCTGATAGGCCGGTCGATGAGAAATTCAGAACGCTATCGCAGGCTCAGAAATGCTGGTGTTTCCATGGATTCCATCGAGCGCTCCTTCAATACTCCGGTCGAAATGAGGGTTTTCTCCTGGGAAGGCGAAAAAGATACGATCATGTCACCCATGGATTCCATTATCTGGTATAAGTATTTCCTGCGGGCGGCCATGATGGCCATGGAGCCGAAAACAGGGTATGTAAGGGCTTATGTAGGCGGACCCAATTTCAAGTATTTCAAATACGATCCCATTACCATGGGTGGCCGCCAGGCGGGATCAACCTTCAAGCCTTTTCTGTATACCCTTGCCATGCAGGAGGGCTACGACCCGTGCTATAAGGTCCCAAACGTTCCCCAGACTTTTGTTGACCGGGATTCCACCTGGACACCCCGCAGCAGTACGCGGAACCTTGGGAAGATGGTCACGCTGAGATGGGGACTCGCACATTCGGTGAATAATGTGTCGGCCTGGCTGGTAAAGCAATTCCCCCCGCAGACCATCGTAGACGATGTCATTAAGAAAATGGGCGTACGAAGCTTCATCATGCCTGTGAACTCCATTATTTACGGAACCTCCGACGTCACCTTATATGAGATGGTAGGCGCCTATAATACATTCGCCAATAAAGGGGTGTATGTGGAACCCATTTTCGTGACCCGGATCGAGGATAAGAACGGGAACGTCCTGACAACCTTTCAGGCCAAACAGAGCGAGGCCATCTCGGAAAAGACCGCCTACCTGATGGTGGACCTGTTGAAAGGGGTCGTGGATGGAGGAACCGCAACCTACCGCATTCGCACGGTTTATGAGATCGAAGCGGAAATGGGAGGGAAAACCGGGACCACCCAGAACCATTCGGACGGATGGTATATGGGGATCACACCCAATCTGGTGGCCGGCGTATGGGTGGGCGGGGATGACCGGTCCATCCATTTTGACCAGATGGCACTGGGACAGGGAGCCAGCATGGCCCTTCCCATATACGGCATTTTTATGTCAAAGGTTTATGCGGACAGCACACGCGGGGTCACCCAGCTGGATAAATTTGAAAGACCACCGAATTTCAACCTGATTCTGGATTGTCCGGACGACATCAGCGGAATGGGCAATACCTTTGACTACGAACTCTGGGAAGAAGATTTCAAATAAACCCGGAACCCTTTCACATTAATCCATCAAGCTCGTGTCCGTAATCCGGATATGCCGGCAAAGACTCCTATCCGGCAGGATCCCCTTCAGAATTAAAAGGGTACGGATTCGAGTATCTGGAATCGGATACCTGCAAGAACGTAACTCTCGATCTGATAGAATTGCATGGCGACAGAGGCCGAACAGGCCTTCCGCATTTTCTTGTAATAGGTCTCTATCAGCTTTTCGTTTTTCTTTCGGAGATTCATTATGGATTTCATCCAGACATCGCTTTCCTCGTCAGACATTTTGTCAAAGCGCTCGGCAAAGGTGTTCAGGAGCTTGATCCGCTCCTTGCCATATTCCTTTCGGATGATCTCATACTCATCGTATAAACTCCAGAAGGCATCCTTTTCAGAATCCTCCAGCATTACAAAATCTTTCACTGCTGCCCGCTTTTCCATGCCGAAGATGGCCTGGATATAATCGATTTCCTCTTCCGTGGTTTGCGCATTCAGCGCAAAAACTGCCAGGAACAGAAAAATAAGTATGCTTAATTTTTTCATAACTGTTTTGATTTAATGAGTATAGAATTGGTTTACCTTATTTATTCCGTTTACACTTGTCCACCCTGTCTATGACGATTTCGGAAACATCCAGGCTGAAATTGTCGCTCAGCAAATCCTCATCTGAGAATTTTGCTCTGTCAAATGTGAGGTTTTTGATCTTCCCTTTCGCCGTTCTTTTCGATTTGATGCATATGCTGTTGGGTTCGCTGGAAGCATGCCGGATCCCTTTCCAGAAATAATCCAGCGTGAACGTTACATTGGCATGGTAATCATTGTTATTCCTGAGCATGAGGAACAGAATCTGTGGACTGTCCTTCTTCAGGACTTTGGACTGCTTCCACTTATAGGAGATTTCGATACCGTCTTCACTTGTGAGAGAACGATAGTCTTTCTGAGCGATCAGGCTGGCATTCAAACCCAGCATGGCGATGGAAATGACGATTAAAAGCTTAAGTTTTTTCATGGCTTCAAAATATGGATTCATTCAATGTAATTATTTGTTTATATTTCGAATTGTAGCAAAGGTTTTCCTGTATGCAGGAATGTTACAAAATTAGGACTTTCCAATGAACATAGGTCACATTTTTTTTCATTCAAGGATCTTTATGACCAGTAAAATTCATGATGAATGAGCGGGACAGCGCGGGAGGAAGGCCGGAGATCATTTGAATCACACGAACTTTATCGACAAATATTATTTTTCTGATTATGAATAAAATTCAATGGTTACTGGTATCAGCAAGCCTGATGGCCAGCTCTGTCAGTGCTCAACAGGTCAGAACATACCGGCAACCCATCGAAGATCATCTTGTACCGGCGGTTGTTCGCACAAATTTTAAAACGCAGTATCCGAGAGCGCCGATCAGCATCTGGTATATCAGCCATATTACCTATTGGTACGAAGATTATGCACTGGCCTGGTACGGGGACTGGAATATTCCCCAGACCACCGTCGTATACACCTTCGAATATCCGGCCTATTATATCGTGGAGTTTTACAGGAACGATGAAAACAGCCGGGCCATTTATAATCGGTACGGCCATTGGTTTGAAACCAGGACAAAAGTCCCAGTGCTTCCCGAACCTGTTGCAGAGGCCTTAAAAAAGGCTGGGTACGGGGCATGGGGCTGGTCAAAGCATAAAGAACGGATCGAGTCCCCGGGCATGGAAGGAAGTGTTTACCGGCTGCAGGTTTCAAACGGGAACGAAAACCGTATTCTTCGCATCAGCGGGCAGGGTGAAATTGTCCAGGTCCGGTATGATTGATCCCTGCCGTTGTGACCAGATTCTACTCCAACGAGAATGTTGTCATTCCCAGCTTATTCTCATTCGTAAAAACTTCTGCAACGTAAAGGCCGGGCCTGAGCTCAGCCTCCGGCTGGAATTGTGCGGTGAACCCAATTTTATCGTTCTTATAATTAATGCCTTCTGTCAGGGAGCACAGGGCGGCTTTCTGGTATTCCGGGTGGCTGAATTCGATAAGCCCTGTCCGCTGATCCGCAAGAACCTTTGCATCCGGTGAGGTAAACACCACATAAATGGTTTTCAGTCCCGGTTTACTTACCCTGTTTGCCAGAATATCCACCGTAATTTCAATACTGTTGACCTTTCTGGCAATTGCCGTTGGTTGCTTCCTTCCGCTGTTGCTCTTTTTAATGGGACGAACCTTCAGGTTATCGGCATTCAGCAAAGCAGCGTAGCCGAGTTGTTTGTTCAATCCGGCGATAATGTCTTCAAGGGACTCAATTTTATTATTAATGATCTTTCTTGCTTCACTTTCCACAAGCAGGGAATCGATCACATTGATATAAAGTTCCTGGAGTGAATCCAGCTGCTGTGTCAGCATAAGGTTTTCCTGTTCCCGGACTTTCCTGTTCTGGCGAAGCCGGGCGATCTGCTTCTCTTTTTCTTCCATTTCTTCCATTTTCTGGCTGGCATCCCGGACCACCCGGTCAATTTCATTGGAGATACCTTGGAACTTGTCGAGTTCATTTTTGTATTGATTGACTTTTTGAAGGAGAGAACGGTTATCGGATATCAGCTCCTTTTTTGCAGGGAAGGTTTCGGTGCGCTTCAGGAAAAGGATGATGTTCAGGGCGAAGGAAACTGCCAGAAGCACCCCCAGTATTTTTAGCAGGGTGGACTGATTCTTATTTTCGGTATTCATCGGTTTGGGTTTAGGGAGATATTAAAAAATTCATGCCCGGTATTTGGACAGCCATCCGCCGGACATGACAAGTTACGAAATTATTATAATAATACCTGCCCAAAACTGGCTGTACGCAGATATTATCCAGCCGGAACGGTTGAGTCAGGAAATGGGGAAACCGGCCGATACTTATCAGGATCAACGGGGTATTGAATCGATCAATTCCCTGGTGTATTCCGAAGCAGGCCGGGCAAACAATTCATCACCGGTTCCCTCCTCCACCAGTTTCCCGTCTTTCATGACCAGGATGCGGTCGGACATGTAACGAACAACGGACAGATCATGCGAGATAAACAGGTAGGTCAGGTTCAGATTTTCTTTCAACTCGTTGAGAAGGTTCAGGATCATGGCCTGCACGGATACATCCAGCGAGGAAACGGATTCGTCACAGATGATCAGTTCCGGGCCCGTGGCCAGTGCCCTGGCCAACCCGATCCGCTGTCTTTGTCCCCCGCTGAACTCATGCGGATAGCGGCTGAAATGCTCCGGTTCCAGTCCCACACGACCCAACAGTTCAAGTGCCGCCTTTTTCCTCTCTTTTTGCCCCTTATGGATCCCGTGGACCAGCATCACTTCCATGATGGCGGGTCCCACGGCAATCTTTGGATTGAGGGAGGAATAGGGATCCTGAAAAATAAACTGGACCTTTTGACGGAAGTAATTCAGCCTTTTTCCCCTGAGGGAAGAAAGGTCCATGCCGCGGTAAAGGATCTCACCTTCCCTTGCCCGGATCAAGCGGATGAGACTTCTGCCCAGGGTGGACTTGCCGCAACCGGATTCTCCGATCAGGCCGAGTGTTTCACCGGGATCGATATGAAAGCGGATATTATCGACGGCCTGGAGTTTTTTAACCGGTATCCCGAAGAAATTCCGTTTCAGGGTATATTCCACACGCAGATCCCTGACTTCCAGCAGGGGCGATCTTTCGGCAGCGGCTTGCATTGGATCTCCCTTTTTGACCGGCCGAACCTGCGGCGGTGGCTCCGGCTTTGCATATGATCCCGGGGCTTTTTCAGATTCCTGTTCCCTGACCATAAAATCCGCAAGTGTCGGCAGCCTGTACGGCTTACTGCCGGGAACCGGCCGGCAGGCAATCAGTCCCCTGGTATAGGAATGTTGCGGGGTACTGAACAGATCGGAAACCGCACCCGATTCCACTATTTCCCCCCGGTACATGACAAGAGCGTGTTCGCAAACCGCACGGATCACTCCCAGGTCATGGGAAATAAAAAGCATGCTCATCTGCCTGTTTTGCCGGATCTCCTTCAGCAGTTCAAGGATCTTTTTCTGCACCGTTACGTCGAGTGCCGTGGTTGGTTCATCTGCAATCAGGATATCCGGATTACCGGCCAGAGCCATGGCAATCATAATCCGCTGTCTTTGTCCCCCGCTCAACTGATGAGGATATTTCCGGTAAAATCCACGCTCGGGGGGAAGGCGTACCTCCTTGAGAAGGGACCGGACTCTGTTCCTGGTTTCGGTCCCGGAGCATCCAAGATGCAGGCGCACAACCTCGCTGATCTGGT
>CAZVLG010000311.1:0-5728 GCA_964627835.1 uncultured Bacteroides sp. | reverse complement strand
CGAAAAGATTTTTGTAACCTCTCTGGCCGGTTTATCGTTAATTGTATTTGGAATAATCCTGGAAAAAATTCGTTTGTTTTAATAAATTTCCCGTATTAATGGATCAGGTTTGATCAGAAAACCTGAAATTTGAAAATTGCTGGAGGAATCATATGAAGTTTCGTAATCCATATCAATCCCTTCGTTTCCTGCTGATCATCCTGCTTGCTGCCGGGATGATTGCCTGTGAACAGAACATCCTCAAACCTGAAAGGAGTAAGCTCAGCAAATCCACTCTTTACAAGATCATGAAGGACAGGTACCTCTGGTACGACACCATCCCCGATGTGAACCCGGACCAGTACCCATCGCTGCAGGCCCTTCTGGACGACATAATCCTGAAACCAACCGACCGCTGGTCTGAGGTAATGGGCTCGGAGGACTATCGAAATTTATACGATCGCGGGGAATACATCGGACATGGATTCGGCCTGGTGGACGATTCGGAGGGAAACCTCTGGGTAGGTTACGTCTACGAGGGTACCACTGCAGAATCGAACGGGATTGCCAGGGGATGGCAGGTCCTGAGCATTAACGGGGTCGCTCCCTCGCCGGAGGTGGATATTGACACCCTGCTCGGGAAGGACGAGGTGGGTGTTGAAAATACCTTCCAATTCAGGAACAAACAGGGTGGAACCACTACGATAAGCCTGGCCAAGGAAACCATTGATATTCATTCCGTCCTCTATTCGGACGTCATCGACGTGAATGGAACAAAAGCCGGTTACCTGGTATACCAGCACTTTCTGATCAGCTCCCAGGATGAACTGGACGATGTGTTTGCCGGGTTCCAGGAGGCCAAGGTGCAGGAGATGATCGTGGACCTCAGGTACAACCCGGGGGGACAGGTGGATGTGGCCCGGCATCTGGCAAGCCTTATTGCAGGGACAAAGGCCATCAAGGGCACCTTCGTGAAATTCGTATACAATGATAAAAATTCCAGCAGCAATGTTTCCCTCGCTTATCTCGAGCTGGAAAATACCCTGACCAGCACGCCGGAGCGCGTCTTTTTCATAACCACCGGACGTTCTGCATCTTCCAGCGAAGCCCTTATCAACGGCATGTCGCCCTACCTCGATGTGTACATCGTCGGAGATGACACCTACGGCAAGCCGGTCGGGTCTGTGGGCGTGACTTTTACCGATTCCACCCTCGTCCCCATCACCTTCAAATTTTATAACCGCTTTGATGAAGGGGATTTTTTTGATGGGCTCCCTGCCGACACATACATCGAGGAGGACATAAAGATTGATTTCGGTGACCCGAATGAAAAAATGCTGAAGGAGGTCATTAATTTTATTACAAACGAGCAATGGACCGGCTCGGGCGCCAGGAAATC
Organism: uncultured Bacteroides sp.; assembly: GCA_964627835.1. Lineage (GTDB taxonomy): Bacteria > Bacteroidota > Bacteroidia > Bacteroidales > SM23-62 > SM23-62. The sequence goes on along the minus strand of CAZVLG010000311.1, from coordinate 4,350 downwards.
TGACCGGGAATACTGGCCCCGCATGCATGGGGTCCGCTCCCAGACCGGAGCCATTTAAACCATATCTCTGAAAGAAGAGAAAATCATACTCGGGATCGACCCCGGAACATCCATCATGGGATACGGGATTATCAGGGGATCAAAAAAAACACCCGGACTGATCGCCCTGGGCGTGGTTGAACTGGGCAGGTTCAAGGACCATTATGTTAAAATACGGCAGATCTTTGAACGCACGCTTCTGCTAATCGACCAGTACCATCCCGACGAATTGGCCATTGAAGCCCCATTCTATGGGAAGAATATCCAATCCATGTTAAAGCTTGGGAGGGCACAGGGTGCCGCCATTTCTGCCGCGCTGCAACGGGATATGCCTATTTTTGAATATGCCCCGAAAAAGATCAAAGCCGCTATAACGGGACAGGGCAATGCGTCCAAGGAACAGGTCGCGGCCATCCTGCAGGGTATGCTTTCCATCCGGGAACTGCCTAAAAACCTCGATGCCACAGACGGACTTGCCGCCGCAGTCTGTCATTATTACCAGAAGGATCTTCCGGTTGCGGGGACCTCCTATAACAGCTGGAAAGATTACCTGGCGAAGAATCCAAAAAGGATTGTTTAAGCGGTCCGCTCTCCCGGCCACCCGACTGATGCGATCATGAAATCCGGAGAATTCCCTTCGGCGACCCGTCCCGGCAGGACCTTCCTAAAGGGCGCTTCGGATCTTTTCGGCTATCTGCTCGAACTCCTGGGATGAAAGCTGAAGCTTGGGTTTGGAAAACTCGATATCGTAAATGCTGTTTATGGGGATCAGGTGTATATGGGCATGGGGAACCTCCAATCCCAATACAACAACACCTACCCTTTTGCAATCCATAACCCTGTCAATGGCGCGTGCGATCTTTTTGCTGAAGACCTGCATCTCGGAGAGAGCAGAGTCATCCAGGTCAAAATAATAATCCGTTTCCTGTTTCGGGATGACCAGGGTATGTCCTTTTGCCAGTGGATTGATATCCAGGAAAGCGAAAAATTTTTCCGTTTCCGCAATTTTATAACAGGGGACCTCGCCCTTGATTATACGGGTAAATATTGATGCCATAGCTGTAAAATTAATAAAAAACCCGGGAAAAGATCTTAGAGGGATATCTCAAGTATCTCGAAACCAACTTCCCCTGAGGGAACCTTGACATTAACGACGTCGCCAACTTTTTTTCCGAGCAAGCCCTGGGCAATGGGTGTGCTGACCGACATTTTACCGGCCTTCAGGTCAGCCTCTGATTCGGGGACTATATTGTACTCCATGATTGCATTATTCCCGGTGTTCCGGATCTTCACCCTGTTGAGGATCTGAACCTTGTCCGTACTTACCTGCGATTGATCGAGCACCCTCGCATTGGCAACAATGTCCTGCAATCTGGAAATACGCAGTTCAAGGAGACCCTGGGCTTCCTTTGCAGCATGATATTCTGCATTTTCGGCCAGATCGCCCTTATCCCTTGCCTCGGCAATTTGTACGGAGATGGCCGGCCTTTCAACACTTATCAGCTGCTCAAGCTCCTGCTTGAGCTTTTCCAGGCCGTCCTGCGTTATAAAGGAGATCTTTGACATAATTCAATACGGTATATTCCACTAAAAAGAAAAGAAGAATCCCGGTAGCGGAACTCTTCATGGACACAAAGATATGAATTTTTCTAACTCCCGGCAAAACAAGAAAATAAATACCACCGCCTTAATTATACTTGCGGTTCAGTATCTCACTGTAGATTACGGCTTTTTTGACTTCGTCAACATTCACGAATAATTCCGGAATGCCTTTTCCAGGCTGTTTTTCGGTTTTGATGATTTCTTCCTCCGGTTTTTCCGGTTTGGTTTCTGCCTGGTCCTCCTGCCGGCTTTGCCTTATCTCTTCAAGGATCTGCTCCTCCTCGTCAACGGTCGTTTCAAGGGATTCCCCTTCCATGCTTTCGTATTCCGGAATTTCTCCCTGTAAAATCCGCCCCAGCCTTTCAAACGGGCTGGATGATTGCTGCCAATCCGGCATTGATCTTTTTTGTGCCTCCGTGAAATTCCCGTTACCGGCCTGGCCCTCCGTTGACTCGAAGGAATCCGCTTCTGATCCGCCCGGATCGCTTATTTGCTGTTGCTGGAGTTTCTTTTTCTTCCTGCTTCCCAATCCACTGACTACCAGTATAACAATGGTAATCACAATATAGAGTATGGTGTTAAAATCTACTTTCATCTGCGTTTCCCGGGTTTTTTCTTTTTTCTTTTAAATAGGTCTTTATAAAACGGATCCCGCTGCTTTCGTCCATATTTCCTGGACCGCTGCTCCGTTGCTTTCATCCTTGCCTGAACCTCTTTTGTCTGAATCTCATACCGGTGCTTGAGCGTCGCTTTCCTTCTTTTTTCATAATCCTTTTTCTCCTGCTTCCGGACTTTTTCATAATTGCGCTCGGACTGCTTAACCTTCCTTGACTGGGCCTGTGCCGGGGCAATTGAATATTGCAGGAACACAAACAGAAAACAGAATCTCAGGAACAATTTAATTAACTTTGTCCCGTTCTTACCCATGCAATGAGCAGCTTGTTCAGCATATCAAAATTAGGCCTTTTTTTTGGAACTCTGGCAATTTCATCCATTCTTCTGAACAGCTGTGTGAAGGATAACCATGATTCGGTACCTTATGTATACCTTAATCTCAGCCTGGGTCTATCGACAGATCTTGCTCACCTGGGCATCATGGAAACAGCAACCATCACTCCTGACAGGAACGGTCTCGGGATTATCCGGTTCAGTAATCCCCAGTATCCGGAGATCCCCTTGGGACTGGGACAGATCCTCAACGGAAACGGGCTTATCGTTTACCGGAGGGATATTTACGAATACGAAGTCTACGATATTACCTGCACCTTCCAGGCCCAGACCGATTATTGCAGCCTTGAACGAAATGCGGATTTCGATGGTGTTTTTGATTGTCCCTGCTGCGACTCCCGCTTCCTGTACGATTCAGACGGTTTTTATGCCATCGAGGGGCCGGCTGCCATGCCTTTGAAACGATACCCCGTTTTCATACAGTCCAATTCCCTGATCATCCGGAATTAACCGCTCGCTCAAGCATTTATGGCAGAACCTGCAAGTGCAGGAACGCTCCTGCTTTAATTAATACCTGTAATGATCGGGTTTATAGGGTCCGTCGACCGGGACACCGATATAATCCGCCTGTTCTTTCGTCAGGCGCGTCAGCTTTACACCAAGCTGGCCTGTGTGCAGACGGGCAACTTCCTCATCCAGTCTTTTCGGCAGCCGGTAAACGCCCAGGTCGTAATCGTTCTGCCAGAGTTCAAGCTGGGCGAGGGACTGGTTGCTGAACGAGTTGCTCATTACAAAAGAGGGATGACCCGTAGCGCAACCCAGGTTGACCAGCCGTCCTTCTGCGAGCAGGAAAATGGCATGACCGTCCTTGAAGATGTATTTGTCGACCTGTGGCTTAATATTGAGTTTTCTTGCATCCTTCAATCCATTCAGCTGGTCGACCTGTATCTCGTTATCGAAATGACCGATGTTGCAGACAATGGCCTGGTCCTTCATCCTGGACATGTGATCTGCGGTAATGACATCCTTATTGCCGGTTGCAGTCACGAATATATTTCCCTCCAGAAGTGCATCTTCCATGGTGCAAACCCTGAATCCCTCCATGGCTGCCTGCAGAGCGCAGATCGGATCGATCTCGGTTACAAGCACCCGTGCCCCGTAACTTCTCATCGAATGTGCACATCCCTTCCCGACATCTCCATAACCAAGCACCACCACAACCTTCCCGGCGATCATCACATCGGTGGCACGCTTGATGCCATCGGCAAGTGATTCGCGGCACCCATACAGGTTATCGAATTTTGATTTGGTAACGGAATCGTTCACATTGATGGCCGGGAACAGCAATTCCCCTTTCTCCATCATTTGGTAGAGACGATGCACACCGGTGGTAGTTTCCTCCGACACCCCTTTAATCTCCTTAACCATCCGGTGCCATTTTTGAGGGTCCCGGGCAAGGGTTTCCTTTAACTTTGCCCTGATCACCGTTTCCTCCCGACTGGAGGCCTTGCCTTCAAGAACAGATACATCCTCCTCGGCTTTGTAGCCAAGGTGAACAAGAAGGGTGGCATCTCCACCATCATCCACGATCATGTTGGGCCCTTTGTCCCCGGCAAAAGTCAGGGCGTGCTCGGTGCACCACCAGTATTCTTCAAGTGTTTCACCTTTCCATGCAAATACAGGGATGCCCGCTTCGGCAATGGCAGCTGCGGCATGATCCTGCGTTGAAAATATATTGCAGGAAGCCCAGCGTACCTCGGC
>CAZVLG010000310.1:0-2384 GCA_964627835.1 uncultured Bacteroides sp. | reverse complement strand
GAGGAATTGACATACCGGTTCCAGGGTCCGGGTAATCCGTACCGGGACCCCTTCGGTTGGCACGATGTTGGCAAACCCGTATTCCCCCTCGCTGCAGTATGCCCAATCGCGGTCCCCGAAGCCGGGAAGGTCCCATCCCTCCATTTCAAGCCTTGCATCGTAGTTTTCCCCGTCGTAGATCCCGGATGCAAGTATGGGACCCGTGGTGTATTTCCAGCTTTGGTCGGAGAGGATGGTTTCCGTCGTGCTGTCCGCAAAGGTGATCTTCAATTGAAGCAGCAGGGCTGCCCCTTCTCCGTAAAAATTTCTTTTACCTTCCCATCCGAAGCGCCCGCTGTACCATCCTTCTCCAAGGATTACCCCGATGGCATTGTCACCGGTATTTAGCTGGGAGCCGACATCGTACACCTGGTACTGCAGCCGTTTATTATAGCTGGTCCACCCGGGCGTGAACAGGTGATCGTCGATCCTTTCCCCGTTCAGCCGCACCTCGTAAAGCCCGTGGCAGGTGACGTATAATTGTGCCCGGGCGATTTTTTTGTCTACCTTGAATTCCCTGCGCAGGAAGGGACAGGGGTTTGGTCCATCTATCCGTTCTTCCCTGCCTGGTTCTATCCAGGCTGCATTCCATTCAGAGGGACTGAGCAGCCCCATCTCCCAGAATGCGGGCTGGCTCCAGTCCGATGCATTACCGTGGTTATCCCACACCCGGACCCTCCAGTAGACGCGTTGCCCGGATTGAAGTTCCGGTCCCCCGTATGGCACCAGGTTTGACTGTCCGGAAAGGATCTTTCCCGGATCCCAGATGCATCTGCCGGCTTCCAGATCTTCCAGGGAAACGGCCGCCTGAATCTGCCATGCTGTTTGCATGACATGGCGGTCTTCTGAATATATATGCCAGCTCAGCCTGGGATGCATCTCTTCCAGACCCAGGGGATTGATTCTGTGCTCCGTTCTAAGATGGTGGACCTCCAGGCCTGCTGCCTGTGCAATACCTGAAAGGCTTACCAGGCATGGCAGTACGAGTTTAAGGATGGCGATGGTGGATCGATTTGCTGTATTCATGGGTTTCATATTTGTATAAAGATGAATGAGGCAGAACCGGACAGATTCCCGGCTTCATCATATACCTCCGGAAGGATATAAATATAGGCCAATTAAACCTATTTTTCCAGATTATGCAATGGTAATCATTGCCCTGTCCCCGCGCCGTCCCTGGTTCTTGCCCGGACATGCAAAAGCCGCGTTTTCTCATATGCTGTAGAGATGTTGTTCTGTTTTGGTAAGTTGTAAACGTTTACATAAATTTACGACAATCCATGGAATTGCATCATAATACTGAGTATAACTTTAAGAACAGATCGATTATGAGAGACAATGCTACCACGAAGATCCTCTTCTGCATTTTGGCTATCGTAATGCTGAACCTCTTTCCGAAAGCCGGGGCCCAGGAAGGCAATATCCTGCAGGGAAGCGGCATGGCGGCCGACGATGATAGCGCCTGGACGGTCGCGGTCATCGGGAGAGGGAATTTTGAAAATCCTACGGGGGACCAGATTCCCGAATATGAGTTTGGCTGCGCCGGGGAGTGCACGAACTGCAGCGGGGATGTACTTCGCGTATGGGCTGCCGGAACGGGTTATGTCAACATCATTTTCTCCCAGGAGGTTACCCTGAAAGCAGGCCATACTTATAAGGCCGACGGCGCCGTAAAGGACCTTGGAGGTACACTTACATACTGGTGGGTCCAGCTTAAGATCAGCCTGAGCGGGGCGGCTCCGACCCATGAGAACGACGGCATCAAGTTAATGGGATTCAATAACTTTATTGAAGGGTGTACGACGTTTGGCGATGGAACCTTTGCGGAGGATGCATGCGACTGGTATGGTTTGAATGCAGGTGAAAATCCGAATCTGGCCAACGGCATCGGGTTCGTTGCACCGGACAGCATGGGAGCTGAGTTCAATGCACATTTTGCCCTGGTGACCGGTTTATATACGGATGGGACGCCCTATCCGTACGATGTGATTTTTGATGAAGTTGTTCTGATTGATTCAAATGAGGCTGCTTCCGTTGGAATAGAGCCCCGATTATTCAATGATGAGGATCTCCTGAACAACTATCCAAATCCGTTCGATGGTATGACGACAATCAATTACCGGGTGAATGAGAGATCCTTTGTGGATCTGACGGTTTACAACCTGCTCGGACAGAAAGTTGCCGGTCTTGTTTCGGAAATACAGGCCCCGGGATCCTACCGTGCTGATTTCGATGCCTCCAACCTGCCGGGAAGTGTATTCTTCTGCAAACTAAAGGTTAACGACAGGGTCATTACCCGAAAGATGAACCTGTTGAGGTAATCCGGTAATTCAGGGAACACACGG
>CAZVLG010000309.1:0-3299 GCA_964627835.1 uncultured Bacteroides sp. | reverse complement strand
GAAAAATTCGATATCCTCGGTGAATACCTGGTCAATGAGCTGGACAATCGACTGGATTCGGATACCTACGGTGACAGCATCCTGAATATCGGTATCGGGGGCATGCACGACCATGCTCGTAACGACCTGAAGGCATTTGTTTATTCCGTTTCGCACCTGGGGTCCCATACCCGGGGAAGAAATACCCTGAAATGGGGGCTCCGCTGGCAGCATGAACGTATCCACGACCGACTATCCGAATGGGAGATGATCGATTCATCCGGTTATTCCGTGCCTTATGAGGGGACCGAGATCCTGCTTTTCAGATCGGTCAAATCACGAAACCATCTGTACAGCAACAGGCTGAATTCATATGTGCAGAATACCTTTACATTCGAAAAGGACAGCGCAAGATTTTTCCTGAATGCCGGGGTGCGGGGGACATACTGGGACATGAACGGGGAATTCCTGCTCAGTCCCAGGATAACCTTTTCGGTCAAACCCAACTGGAAACAGGACCTCGTCTTCCGGTTCGCCACGGGCTACTATTTCCAGCCCCCGTTCTACCGGGAGCTCCGTTATCCCGACGGAGAGCTGAACCAGTCGGTAGAGGCCCAGAGATCCATCCATTTCGTTCTTGGAGGCGATTATGTCTTCCGGATGTGGGACCGCCCCTTTAAGTTTATCACCGAGGTTTATTACAAGCATCTCAGCAACCTTATACCCTACAAGTATGACAATGTCCGGATACAATATGCCGCCGAGAACCTCGCACGCGGTTATGCAGTTGGGCTGGACATGAAGATCTACGGAGAATTTGTGCCGGGGGCAACCTCCTGGATCAGTTTCAGCCTGATGAAGACAGAGGAGGATATTATCGGGGATTATTATTATGACCCGAACGGCCTCCGTGTGGAACCGGGCTATTATCCCAGGCCTACCGACCAGCGGGTAATGGTGGGCGTGTTTTTCCAGGATTATTTCCCGCGGAACCCGGACTACAAGGTCCACCTGAACCTTTTATACGGATCGGGGCTCCCTTTCAGTTCTCCCGATGTTGAGCGTTATGACCAGGTCTTCAGGATGCCTTCCTACAAGCGAGTCGACATAGGCTTCTCCAAGGTTCTGAAACGTGAAGACAGCATACTCAAGGACGGCAACCCCTTCCGGCACTTCAGGAGCATCTGGATCTCGGCAGAAGTGTTCAATCTCCTGGGGGTCAACAATACGGCCTCCTACATCTGGATAAAAACGGTTCCCAGCCAGGCTTCTGCAGAAGGGGAAGCCTTTGCCGTTCCCAATTACCTGACCGGCAGGCGTTTCAACATCAAACTGACCTGCCGTTTCTGAAAAAGATATTTTCCGGCACCCGAACATTCACGCGGCTTTGTCCGGGTCACGAGCGCCCGGGCTGGAAAATAAGTGCCCCCTTGCATGCCGGGGATAGGGAACTTTGATTATTTTTGAAAAAATTCTAAACCGGATACATAATGAGGAATCAGGATTACATCGCACGTGAAGACAAGTATGGCGCCCATAATTATCATCCCCTTCCGGTCGTGCTGGACCGCGGTGAAGGGGTCTACGTCTGGGACGTGGAGGGAAAAAGATATTTTGATTTTCTTTCAGCGTATTCCGCTGTTAACCAGGGACATTGTCATCCGAAGATCGTGGCTGCCATGACCGGACAGGCCGGGAAACTTGCCCTTACATCCAGGGCATTCTACACATCGGTGCTCGGTGAATACGAAGAGTATGTCACCAGGTATTTCGGGTATGACAAGGTGCTGCCCATGAATTCCGGTGCTGAGGGTGATGAAACAGCCCTGAAGCTCTGCCGGAAATGGGCCTATACCAGGAAGGGCATACCCGAGAACCAGGCCAAAATAATCGTTTGCGAAGGCAATTTCCATGGTCGCACGATCACGGTCATCTCCATGTCAACCGACCCGGACAGCTACAGTGGATTCGGGCCCTACACTCCGGGGTTTGTCAAGATCCCATACGATGACCTGGAGGCGCTGGAAAAGGAACTCCAGGATCCCAATATAGCCGGATTCCTGGTCGAGCCCATTCAGGGCGAAGCCGGAGTTTTCGTTCCCTCTGAGGGATATCTCTCCAAAGCATTTGAATTATGCAAAAAAAATAATGTGCTTTTCATCGCCGATGAAGTTCAGACCGGGATCGCCCGGACCGGAAAGCTGCTTGCCTGTGACCATGAAAACGTCAGACCCGATATCCTCATCCTTGGAAAAGCGCTCTCCGGAGGTGCTTATCCTGTTTCAGCGGTCCTGGCAGACGATGATATCATGCTTTGCATCAAACCGGGTGAACACGGCTCAACCTATGGAGGCAATCCCGTGGCCTGCAAAGTCGCCATAGCGGCCCTGGAGGTCATCCGCGAGGAAAAACTGGCAGAGAATGCTGAGGTGCTGGGAAAGTTCTTCCGTGAAGAACTGGGCAGGATGGAATCCGGCATGGTCGAATCGATCCGGGGAAAGGGATTGTTAAATGCCATCGTGATCCGGCCGAAGGGGGGTAAGACTGCCTGGGATGTCTGCGTCGCCATGAAGGAGAACGGGCTCCTGGCCAAACCTACCCATGAACATATCATACGCTTTGCTCCGCCCCTTGTGATCACAAAGGAGCAATTGAGCGAGGCCCTCGGAATTGTCCGGAAGACCCTGGCAGAATTTGAATAGCCCCCGCAGGCACGGAAACTTCCTGCAATTCACCGAGTTCAAGGCTGACAAAATGCCCATCGGCTGGCATACCAGGGATAAAGAGCCATTTACTGAAAAGATCATTGAGATCCGAAAGGGAGATTGCCTGTATATGTTCTCCGACGGATACGCCGACCAGTTCGGAGGCGAGGAGGGGAAAAAATTCATGTACAAGCGCTTTAAGCAGCTTTTGCTTGAAATCCACGGAAAACCCATGAGCAAGCAGGCTGAAATTCTGGATCAGACCATTGAGGAATGGAAAGACAGCAGGGACCAGATCGATGACATCATGGTTATGGGCATCCGGATCTAATGCCTTCGCTCCAGTACCGCGGCCACATCCCCGAGTCCATATCCCCGTTCAACAAGCAGGATCATGAGATGGAACAGGAGATCGGCGGCCTCATCCAGGAACCGTCCGTCATCGGTATCTTTTGCCTCTATGACCAGTTCAACGGCTTCCTCCCCGAGTTTTTGCGCAATCTTGTTGATTCCTGCCCTGAAAAGGCTTGCGGTATAGGAGTTTTCTGGTAATTCCTGTTTCCTGGACCTCAAAAGGCCCTGGAGTAAATTCAGGAAATCAAGTGTTCCTGGAGG
>CAZVLG010000308.1:0-2980 GCA_964627835.1 uncultured Bacteroides sp. | reverse complement strand
GGATTGGTTTTCAGCACTATGAGAATTTCAAATTTACACCCACTCAGGGAAGAGGGCCGCATCAGTTCGGTGGATGTTCTTCGCGGTGTCGCCCTGCTCGGGATTCTGTTAATCAATATTGTGGGACTGGGACTTCCGGATCCTGCCTATTTCGATCCTTCGGTTTACGGGGGAAGCACGGGCTGGAACCTGAGGGTTTTCTTCATCAATTCCCTGCTGTTCGAGGGAGCCATGCGGGGGATCTTTTCAATGCTATTCGGGGCGGGAATCATCCTGTTTATCCAGAGGAAGGAGGATGCCGGGGCCGGACTGGAGCTTGCAACTGCCTGGTACAGGAGAGTGATCTGGCTCATAATATTCGGAATGATCCATGCATATCTTTTTCTCTGGCCAGGCGACATCCTGTTTTCCTATGGATTGATCGGCCTCCTTTTGTTCCCTTTCCGGAACAGCCTGCCCAGGAACCTCATCCTGTTTTCCGCCGGAATACTGATCCTGGGTGTCATCATCAACCATGGCAATTTATTGAAAGCAGAAAGACAGCAAAAACATTATTTTGAAGCCGTCGAAATGTTCAACAGGGGGGAACCGGTTCCTTACCAGGTACTGACGGATTATTACGGCTGGATCGAGCGGTACGCCATAATGAAGCCCTCAGAGGAAAGATTGGAGAACAGGATTAGGAACCTGCGGGATGGATATATCCCTGCGCTGAAGGAGATGGCAAAGGACAGCTACTTTTTTGAGTCGGAATACCACTATCGGCATAATTACATCGACATCCTCAGCATGATGCTCCTGGGAATGGCCCTGTTAAAGCTCCGGGTATTTCATGCCGAGAAGTCCTACCGCTTATATGGCCTCATGCTGCTTATCGGATATGGGATCGGCATTCCCCTGAACTGGTGGGAAACCTCAAGCTATATCCGGCAGGATTTTCCCCTGATTGCGTATTATGAATTGCTCAGGAGCTATGATCTTGGACGAGTGGCTGTCATGATCGGGCATATTGGGCTTGTCATGATTTTCTGCAAATCCGGTCTGTTCCTGCGCCTTCGCAAGACCCTTTCCGCCGTGGGAAGGATGGCCCTGACCAATTATATGATGCAGACGGTCCTGGCGAACATCGTATTCGTCGGTTTTGCGCAATACGGCCGGTTGCAGCGCCATGAATTATACTACCTGGTACTTGCCATCTGGATCCTGCAGATGGTTTTCAGTACCTTATGGCTAAGGTACTTTGCTTTCGGCCCGTTCGAATGGCTCTGGAGGAGCCTGACCTACCAGAAATGGCAGTCCATCAGGAAATGACTCCTGAATGGTTTATTCAACGCGAAGCCAGGTTTCCGTCAATTTGGATTCCTTGCCTTCGATTTCCATTACTCCTTTGATGGTCCATTCATCCCCTTCCATGGTACTCTTGAATGTGAAGGATTTTCCCATAAAGGGTTCGTATGAGCTATACTTTATATGCTCGGTATAGCTGTCCCCGCTGTAAGAATATTTCCCAAAAAGTCCATAGTACTTATGGTCTTCGCCCAGTACGCTCAATGAATAATGTTCCCCCGAAAAGACCTTGAATTGGGGATTGGCAAACTCGGAGATCTCGATGACCGTATCGGGGTATTCCCATTTTTGGGAGATCATTTTCCAGGTACCCTCCAGATTGCCAGGATCCTGACTGTACAGGCAGCCAAGGCTGAGAATGAAAATCGTTGCGGTTAGGAGAATCGTTTTTTTCATAATAGTGGTTTTAAGGGTTTAAAATGAAGACATGAATGTTCTGTTATTTTCTGATGACCATTCGCATGGTCCGCTCATAATTTTCTGATCGCAGGCGGTAGAAATATATGCCGCTATCCAGGGCACGGGCATCCAGGGACACTTCGTGCAGGCCCGGCTGCCGGGCATCTTCGATAAGGGTCCTGAGTTTCCGGCCTGTAAGATCGAACAGTTCAAGTTTTACACCTCCCGCTTTATCAAGGCTGAATCGGATCCCCGTCTGTTCCGAGAATGGATTCGGATAATTCCCGATGAGCTTTGTTCCACCCCGGATATCCTGCCAGTCAAGTTCATCCGTTGCATTTGTGCTGCAATTCCCGGCCACTCCTCCCAGGGCAGTGGGTGTGGTCCCCGTGTTCGACAGGTAAAGCTTATCCAGCAGTGCGCCGTCCTCCCGGTAGGCAAAGGTCAGTGTATGGCTGCCCGGGTCCAGGGAGTATAACAGTGCCACAGTTCCCAGGTCCAGGTTGTGGACATCGTCCCAGCCCCAAGCCGTTCCACCGCTGATATTGTTCCACTTTGCCCAGGTACCATCGTCCATTTTCACCCAGAAGGAATCGTCATCCGGGGAGGGCACCAGTATCCTTCCCCAGAGGGTATAATTGCCCGTCTCACTGACATTGAAAGTGAAAATTATCTGGTCCGCGGGATCCTGGGGAGGATTGTCCACGCTGTTTTTCCCGGACTGTATGGTAACATATTGTCCGCCGGAAGCATTGGCATCGGATAGGGTGGACCAGTTTGCGCCCACCGTTCCGCATTCCGCTTCCAGCCAGATATGCGATTCGCTGGCACCCCCTCCAAGGGCTATGACGATCGTTGCACTGCTGGTATCTCTCGCCCCGTCGTTGTCCGTGACCGTCAGCCGGATGCGATGCGTTCCCGTGGGAAGGGTAAGCGATGGGTTTTCCCCGTCTGCAACCTGGCTGCCCTCTATGGACCAGGTGTAGTTGGCGATGGTCCCGTCCGGGTCGCTGCTGCCCGAGCCATCCAGGCCAATGGTCTCCGTTCCGTCGTTGTTATCGTCCGTGAATTCGTCGTAGGATCCTGCATTTGCGGTGGGAGGGCTGTTGGATGCCCTTCCCCCGTTCTCCGGATCGGTTGTGAAGGTCGTTAAACTCCCTGCATCGAGGGTGGCGGAAAACGTATTTCCTGAAACCGCTATCGATCCTTCATTAAGGACATTCTTGTTTTCCGA
>CAZVLG010000307.1:0-5853 GCA_964627835.1 uncultured Bacteroides sp. | reverse complement strand
CGGAATTGTTTGGCAAAAACCGCAATCTGATCGAGGGGATCATCGTTGTCCTGCCGAACTTCGGGGATGAGCTCGGTGTTGTAAACACCATTCAGCTTTCCGGGCTGAACGTTCCTGTGCTCGTTCAGGCATGCGATGACGACAACGACAAGGTGGATGTCAAAAGCCGGCGGGATGCCTTCTGCGGGAAGCTCTCGGTCTGCAACAACCTCTACCAGTACGGGATAAAATTCACCGATACGGTATTCCATACCTACTCGCTTGACAGCAATGAATTTATGGCCGATGTCCGGAAGTTTGCCGGGATCTGCAGGGTTGTGAAAGGGCTCAGCAACCTGCGCGTGGGGGCCATCGGGACCCGCCCGATCGGTTTTCAGACCATGCGGTTCAGCGAAAAGATCCTGCAGCGATACGGCATCACCGTAGTCCCGGTGGATATGTCGGAGATCATAGCTGCGGCGAACAAGATCGATGACTCGGATGCTGCCGTCAAGGAAAAGGTCGAAGCCATACAGAATTACGGAAGCTGCGCGGCGGTCGCTAAGAACAAGATCTCCAGGCAGGCCAGGTTCGGCCTGGCGGTCGAACGGTGGATCGAGGAAAACGAAATTAACATATCCGCCCTTCAGTGCTGGGAATCCATCGAGAAGAATTATGGCTGCGCCGCCTGCGTGACCATGAGCATGATGGGGGAAAAACTAATGCCCTCTGCATGCGAGGTGGACGTGGCCGGGTCCATTTCCATGTATGCACTGACCCTGGCCGCACAGCAGCCTTCTGCTATACTGGACTGGAACAATAATTTTGCGGAAGACCGCGACAAGGTGGTATGTACCCACTGCAGCAATTACCCGAAATCCTTCTTCCAGAACGAGATCGAGATCGGAAGCCTGGATGTACTGGGTACCGTCCTGGGCAGCGAAGATACATTCGGCGCCGTGAAGGGTAAAGTGGCGTCCGGTGACATGACCTATTTCCGGATCTCGACCGATGACAGGAAAGGAATTGTAAAATCATACCTGGGGGAAGGCAAAATAACGGATGATCCCTACGGGATGGACGGCGGCATTGCCGTCTGCCAGGTACCCGGGCTCCAGGACCTGATGAAGCATCTGTGCAGGAACGGCTATGAACACCACGTTGGAATGGTCCGCGGCCAGGTGGCCGATATCCTGGAAGAAGCAGTAGGCAATTACTTTGGATGGGATCTTTACAGACATAAATAATAATATAAATAATCCGATATGATACTGGTACATAATTACGGGCTGGCCGTTTTCTTTTTTGTGATCACCATGATATGCTGGGGATCCTGGGCCAACACACAGAAACTCGCCGGCAGGACCTGGCGCTTTGAATTGTTTTACTGGGACCTTTCCCTGGGATTGCTTCTTACGGCGACGATCGCCGCACTGACCATCGGCAGCATGGGCGGTGAAGGAAGGCCATTCCTGGAGGACCTGGCTGCGGCCGATGCTTCCAGCATATTCAATGCCATGCTGGGGGGGATTGTCTGGAACCTCGGCAATATCCTGCTGGTGGCCGCCATCGCCGTGGCGGGCATGTCCGTCGGGTTTCCCATCGGGGGTGGCATTGCCTGGATCCTGGGGATCGCGGTGAACTTCATCCTGGTGATTATGGACAAGGGCAGGCCAGAGGGAAACGTCTACCTGCTTTTCGGAGGGGTAATCGTGATTTGCGCCGCCATTTACCTGAGTATGCTCTCATACAGGCGCCTGGCAAGGGAACTGAAAAAACCATCCGCCAAGGGGATCCTGCTTTCGGTGGCCGCCGGTGTGCTGATCGCCTTTTTCTACGGGCTCGTGGTCAAGTCCCTTGACAACGGGTTCGTGATGGGCGGCAGCGGTACCCTGACCCCGTTTACAGGAGTGTTCCTCTTTGCGGTGGGTGTTTTTATCAGCACCTTTTTGTTCAATCCGATTTTCATGCGCTTCCCGGTGGAAGGGGAACCCGTGAAAATGAGGGAGTACTTCAAAGGCAGCCTGCGGACACACAGCACGGGGGTGGTCGGGGGACTCATATGGATGACCGGGATGGTGGTCAGTTTCATGTCCGCCGGGGCATCCAATCCCGCCATCTCCTATGCCCTGAGCAATGCGGCACCTGTCGTGGCGATCCTATGGGGTGTTTTCATCTGGAAGGAATTCAGGGGAGCACCCAGGAACACGAACCTGTTGCTTGGAGTGATGTTCGGGTTGTTCCTTTTTGGACTCGTATTAATAACAGCCTCAAACGCATAACCTAAGCCTGAATGCTAACGGACCTGGAACTGGAAAAAGCCGCGGTCGGGATCCGGAGGAGGATCCTGGAGATCATCTATTCCGCTGCAGGCGGACATACCGGGGGGTCCATGTCTGCGGTCGACCTGCTTGCAGTGCTGTACCTGGATATCATGAACCTGCGTCCCGATGATCCCTCCTGGCCTGAACGCGACCGCTTCATACTCAGCAAAGGGCATTCGGTCGAGGCGTATTATGCCGTACTGGTAAAGGCAGGATTCATTCCCGATGAATTGCTGGATACATACGGGAGGTTCAATTCCGCCCTCGCGGGACACCCGGTCAATAAGATCCCCGGGATCGAAATAAACTCCGGGGCATTGGGACACGGGCTGTCCGTTGGAACCGGACTGGCCCTTGCGGCCAAGCGGGACGGAAGGGCTTACCGGACCTATGTACTGATGGGGGACGGGGAGCACGGCGAGGGATCGCTTATGGAGGCCGCTGCTGCTGCGGGCCATTACGGGCTGGATAACCTGGTTGCCATCATCGACCGGAATAAATTGCAGATCAGCGGGTATACCGAAGACCTGTGCGGGATCGACGATCTCAGAAAAAAATACCAGGCATGCGGCTGGGCCGTCAGGGAGTGCGACGGGCACAGCATCGCAGAAATCAGAAATGCCCTGCAGGCCGCACCCTTTGAAAAAGGGAAACCTTCATTTATCATGGCCCATACAATTAAGGGTAAGGGCGTTTCCTTCATGGAAAACGATGCATCCTGGCACCACAAGGCGCCCAGCCCGGAACAATTCAGGCAGGCCATGGAGGAACTTGATAAAAGGCTGACGGATCTGGAAACGGATCCGGGAGCAAACGTAAGACCGGTAAAAGGATCGGCGGACACAGTACCCCCGCGACCGGATAAACCATCACTCCGAACGGATCAAAATACCGGGAATCAGGATAAATTAACGGAGGGACCGGATCATGGCAGCTGAGCTTAAACCCTGCAGGAAGGTCTTTACCGAGGTGCTGCTGGAAGAGGCCCGCAGCAATCCGGACATTTTCGTGGTCACCTCCGACGCACGGGGCAGTGTTACGCTCGTCGATTTTGCAGCGGAACTTCCGCGCCAGTTCGTCGAGGTGGGCATTGCAGAGCAGAATGCGGTGGGAATTGGTGCTGGACTCGCACTGGCCGGGAAAAATGTTTTCGTTTGCGGTCCCGCAAGCTTCTATTCCGCCCGCAGCCTTGAACAGGTGAAGGTGGACGTGGCTTATTCCGGTACCAGCGTAAAGATCGTCGGTGTCAGCGGCGGGGTCAGCTACGGGGCGCTGGGGGCAACCCATCACAGCCTGCATGACATCGCAGTCATGCGCTGTTTCCCCGGGCTGAATATCCATCTCCCTGCGGATGGCCGTCAGACTGCCTGGTTGACCCGGCATCTGGCCCGTTCTCAGCAACCGGCATATATCCGTATGGGCAGAAATGCGGTTCCGGATGTCTACTCAGAAAAAGACAGCTTTGCCCCGGGCAAGGCAAACCTCCTTAATGATGGAGGGGACATTGCCCTGATCGCCAGCGGGGAGACTGTTCACCATGCTTTGAACGCGGCAAAGGAACTAAAGAAGGACGGGATTCAGGCAAGGGTCCTGGATATGCATACCATCAAACCTTTCGATTCCGGAGCCGTACTGAAAGCGGCTGAGGAAACGGGATGCCTGCTGACCGTGGAGGAGCATAGTATCTTTGGGGGACTCGGTTCTGCGGTGGCAGAGGTGCTTGCACAGAACCATCCGGTAAAAATGAAAATCCTCGGCTTCCCGGATGAAAATGTAATCCATGCCAAACCGCTGGAAATTTTCGAACATTACGGGCTTACGAAAACCAATATTGCCAGGCAGGCAAAATTGCTGCTCTCAGGAGAATAAACCGAAGTTTTTTTTTCTGCATGAGAACGATTACATTTACTGAAAGTTTCCAGATAATCCAACTCAAACCAAATATTGAACGCGAATGGCCAGCATGAATGACATTGCCAGGAGCGCCGGCGTGTCCATCGCCACGGTTTCAAGGGTTCTTAATAACAACGGAAATGTAAATGAGGCGACCCGGGCCAGGGTCCAAAAAGCCATCAAGGATTTAAAGTACCAGCCCAGCCGGGTGGCCAAGCGCCTGCGCTCCAAAAGCCTTACCAGCCACATGCTGGGAGTGCTTATTCCGGATATCCAAAACCCGTTTTATGTTGATGTGCTGCGCGGTATCGAGGAGACGGCGTATAAAAGGAACTATGCCATCATTATGTGCAATTACGGGCAGGATGAAAAAAAAGAAAAACTTTACCTGGAGATTCTGCGTTCGGAAGCCATCGACGGGCTTATTGCCGCACCTGCCCGCCAGGACGATCCCCTTCTGAAAAAGATGGTCAATGAGGGACTTCCCGTTGTGTGCGTGGACAGGGGACTGGAAGGAATGGATGTTGATATCGTCGTAGTCGACAATCGCGAAGGAGCTTTTAAGGCCGTACAGTTCCTGATAGATTCCGGATACAAAAGGATCGCCCATATTTCCGGTCTGCCGTCCATACCTACCAGCCGCCAGCGTGAACTGGGCTACAAGGATGCACTGGAACAGAACGGATTACCGGTGGATGAATCACTGGTAAAACACGGCGACTCAAAATACGAGAGCGGATTAAAGCTATGCAGGGAATTGTTAAACCTCCCGGATCCGCCCGATGCAATTTTTACGGGGAATAACCTGATCACCCTGGGAGCCCTTGAAACAATTCATACGAAGGGACTGAGGATACCGAAAGACATCGCTATTATAGGTTTTGACGACATGATCTGGTCCAATTCCCTCAGTCCCCCTCTGTCCGCAGTCAGGCAACCTGCATGGGAAATCGGTAAACGTGCCGGTGAACTGCTTATCCAGCGAATAGAAGAACCCGGGCGGACCTGTATCCAGATGATCCTGAAAACCGAACTAATGAAACGCAGTTCAACCTAACCGGAAATTCGCATGAACAGAGCCATATGGCGAATTGGCCTAAAAAAATTGAAAACGATTTCATATTCTTTAAAAAAAGCTTTAATATTATATCAGATTTATAGCACTTTATGTTCTGTAAACGATATTCAAATTACTTAAAAACATCTCAAACTACTAACCCTTAAAACTCTACACTTTATGAGAAAAACTTGCTTATTCTTGATTGCTATGCTCGGAATGGCTCTGTCTATTTCAGCACAGCAACAAATTCTGGTTATCGGGCTTCAGGATACCACCAAAATGATGAGAAGCGATAGCGTTGTTATCGCGGCTCTTATGGACATGGGGTATACGGTCCGGTATACCGAAGATGATTCGGTAAATGTTACCAGCTTCGATTTTTCACCCTATGACGCAGCCGTGATAGGTGAAGCCTCCAGCTCCGGTAAGATTGCCAATATGGTGGTTAATTACGGTTACCCGCTGCCGATCGTTAACCTGAAGGGATACATGATGCGTTATGACAAATGGAACTGGGTTCAGTATGACGGAACTCCTCCGGACAAGAATAATTACCCGGGCTTTATTGAGGACCATGTCAGTTGTGATGTTGGCGGC
>CAZVLG010000306.1:0-5512 GCA_964627835.1 uncultured Bacteroides sp. | reverse complement strand
GGGTTTGAGGTGGACTGGGACCGGATGGATGAGGTCCTGAGATCATTCGGGGTCTCCTGCCTGGAACTGATCCCCATGAGAAATTCACTCGAAAAGCTGGAGGCATTCGTAGCCTTTTTCCTGCAGAAGAAATACGTGATCTCCTTCGGCAGCGAGCATAATTCCCCGGGACTTTTCCCCATTACCCTGAAAGTGGAGAAAAACCGGGAACTGACCCCGGAATTGAAGGAAGTGTCCTACCGGGGCGCCTGCGTTCTTGCAGCTCACCAGTATCTCGTGGCAAGGGGAACGGAAGGATTTGTAAAAAACAACGGGAAAGCGGACCCGGAGCATCTTGATTTTTACCAGGACCTCGGGAATGCTATTATCCAGGAATTCACCTCAATAAAATCATGACCATGGAACAGAACCTGAAGGATTTGATCGAAATATCACGGTTCTACGGGAAAGATAAAAATGCCGTGATCGCAGGGGGAGGGAATACCTCCCTGAAAACCGGCGACCGATTATGGGTCAAGGCCAGCGGACATGCCCTGGCAACAATCGAAGAAAACGGTTTTTCCATACTGGACAGGGGAAAGCTGAAGGTAATCTCATCGAAGTCTTATTCCAAAGAACCCTTCCAGCGGGAGCGGGAGATCAAAGAAGACCTGATGGCGGCATGCCTGACGCCTGAGCGCCGGCCATCCGTGGAAACCTCCCTGCACAACCTCATCGGGTTTACCTATGTTGTACATCTGCATCCCACCCTGGTCAACGGGGTCATGTGCGGGAACAGGGTGGAGGACCACATTAACGGGATCTTCGGGGAGGAGGCCCTCTACATCCCTTACACCGATCCCGGCTACACTCTTTTCAAGGAGATTGAGAAGCGGCTGGTTGGTTACCGGGAACAATTCAAGCGGGACCCCGGGATCATACTTCTGCAGAATCATGGTATATTCGTAAGCGCCGACTCGACGGACGAGATCCGCAAAACCTATGACCGGCTGTTTGAACTGCTCGGTGGATTTGCAACGGACATGCCCCTGCGCGAGGAAGAGGAAGCGGATCCTGCCCTTACCGAGGTCCTTCCGGCCCTTCGGATGAAACTTTCGCATGAGGGATTGAAAACATTGCGGCTGCGCAGCCATAACCTGATCGAACATTTTACTGCCTCCCCCGAAATCTTTGAAAAAATCCGCAGGCCTTTCACGCCGGACAACATCGTGTATTGCAAATCTGCCTTTCTGTACCTGGAAAATAAAAAAGGTCCCGCCGAACTGCTGGAAGAAGCGGACCGGAAAATCCATGACTTCTTCAAAAAAAATGCATACCTGCCCAGGGTGATCCTGATACGTGGTGTGGGACTGCTGGCCGCTGGCGAACATGCAACGGAGGCCGGGACCATACTGGATGTCTTCGAAGACATCATGCAAATTGCCTGGCTGAGCGAATCCTTCGGCGGCCCTCACCCTATATCACCGGACCAGGGTAAGTTCATCGATACCTGGGAGGTGGAAAACTATCGCCGTAAAGCAGCATCCGGGCAGGCAGGCAAAGGCAGGGTGGATGGCAGGACAATAATCGTAACCGGGGCAGCCATGGGGTTTGGTGCCGGGATTGCCAGGGGCCTGTTCGAGGAAGGCGCCAACATCGTGATTGCCGATATCAATGAGGAAGCGGGGGAGAAAGCCCGGGAAGAACTGGAGTCGCTCGGAAGGAAGAACCAGTCCATTTTCGTACGCACCGACGTTTCGGATATGAAAAGCCTGGAGAACCTGATGCTGGAGACGGTGCGGGCATTCGGGGGACTAGACACCTACATCAGCAATGCAGGGATATTAAGGGCCGGGGGTCTCGATGAGATGGACGAGCAAACATTCGATCTGGTGACCCGGATCAATTACAATGCCTATTTCTATGGAACAAAGGTGGCCTGCCGGATCATGAAGCTCCAGCAGGAAGCACTTATGGGGGACCGGCAGCAGGGTGGAAGCGGAAGCGAACCGCGATATTTCTGTGACATCATCCAGATCAATTCGAAATCGGGACTGAGCGGGAGTAAAAAGAATTTTGCCTATGCCGGCGGGAAATTTGGCGGGATCGGACTGACCCAGTCCTTTGCCCTTGAACTGGCACCTTACAGGATCAAGGTAAATTCGGTGTGCCCGGGGAATTTTTTTGAGGGACCCCTCTGGTCGGATCCTCAGAACGGTTTGTTCGTGCAGTACCTGAATGCCGGAAAGATACCTGGTGCCAGGACCATCGAGGAAGTCCGCGCATACTACGAATCACAGGTGCCCCTCGGAAGGGGATGCCGCGTAGGAGACGTACTCAAGGCAGTACTCTACATCATGGAACAGGAATACGAGACCGGTCAGGCTGTGCCTGTGAGCGGGGGACAGGTCATGTTGAAGTAGGCAGGATCCGGGCGGTCCGGGAACAGGCCTGCCGGTTTACTGACTGCAGGATCCCCGGGCAAGTGGTGAAACAAATAATTTAAATGAGCGTGAAAACAAAAGCAGTTCGCCTCTACGGCGAGAACAAACTGAAACTCGAGGAATTCGAACTTCCGGTGCCCGGGCCCAATGAGATCCTGGCGGAGGTCATCTCCGACAGCCTTTGCATGTCATCCTACAAGGCCGCCACACAGGGAGCAAAGCATAAAAGGGTCCCGGACGATGTGGCACAAAACCCTGTGATCATCGGCCATGAGTTTGCCGGGAAGATCCTTGAAGTAGGCGGGAAATGGAAGCATAAGTTCAGCCCGGGAGACCAGTTTACGGTCCAGCCGGCCCTGGGGGAAGGGACCATGGATGCGGCGGGTTACAGTTTCCGCTGGTTCGGGGGGGATGCCACCCATGTCATCATCCCGGAAATATACCTGGAACGCGATTGCATCATCCCCTTTGAGGCCGAATCCTATTTTATGAGTTCGCTTGCCGAACCCTATTCCTGTGTCGCGGGCACCTTTGAGGCACATTTCCATACGAAGTACGGTTCATACGTACATGAGATGGGGATCAGGGAAAACGGGAAGATGGCCATGCTGGGTGCAGCCGGACCCATGGGGGTGGCTGCTATTGATTACATCGTACATGCAGACCGGAAACCTTCACTGCTGGTTGTGACGGATATTGACCAGGCGCGCCTGGATTACATTGCCGGCCTCATCCCCCCTGCCGAAGCAAAGGCCAACGGGATAGATCTTAACTATGTGAACACATCCGGCAAGGATACCGGGTACCTGAGATCCCTGACACCCGGACAGAGCGGGTATGACGATATCGTGGTCTTCGCACCGGTGCGCCAGGTTGTGGAACAGGCCGATGCACTGCTTGCGGTGGATGGCTGCCTGAATTTCTTTGCCGGTCCATCGGACCCCGGCTTCACGGCCGAGATCAATTTTTACCGGCAGCATTACAACTTCACCCATTTCGTGGCTACCAGCGGGGGGAATACGGACGATATACGAAGGTCGATCGACATGATGGTCAACGGACGGCTGAGTCCCCAATTCCTGGTAACCCATGTCGGGGGACTCGATTCGGTCCTCTATGCCACCTGCCGGCTGCCCCATCTTCCGGGTGCAAAAAAACTCATCTACACCCATGTCAGCATGCCCCTTACGGCCATCAGCGATTTTAAGGAAAAGGGGAGGGACGACCCGGTCCTGGCCGAATTGCACCGGATCTGTGAACGGCATGGGGGATTATGGAATGCAGAAGCGGAGAAATACCTTCTGGAAAACGGAAAACCCATTTAAAAAAACCTGGCAATATGGAAAACAATAAGCTTGATACAGTATTGATGCATCCCCGGGACCAGATCACCGAGGTGATCGGAAGGATCTACCGGGCTGGACTGACCACCACTTCCGGCGGGAACATTTCAATTATGGAGCAAAACGGGGATATCTGGGTAACCCCATCGGCCATCGACAAGGGCTCCCTGAACCGGAAGGATATTGTTTGTGTAAAGAAGGATGGCACGGTAAAGGGGCATCACAAGCCCTCCTCCGAGTTTCCTTTCCACAAGGCCATCTATGAATCCAGGCCGGATATACGGGCCGTCATCCATGCCCATCCGCCTGCCCTGGTCTCCTTCAGTATCGTCCGGCAGATCCCGAACATGAACATCATCCCCCAGGCAAGAAAGGTATGCGGTACGATCGGTTATGCCCCCTATTCCATCCCGGGAGGCGAGGAACTCGGCGGTTTCATAGCCGGTGAGTTCTCAAAGGGGCATGATGCGGTAATCATGGAAAACCATGGCGTAGTTGTTGGCGGCAGGGACCTGCTGGATGCCTTTCTGCGTTTTGAAACCTTCGAGTTTGCCTGCCGGACGATCATCGGAGCCAGTACAGTAGGCACACCCATTTACCTCTCGGATGAACAGATCCGGGAATTCGAATCACAGGTCCCGGAAAAACTTCCTGAATTCAGCCATCCCGAACACGATGCGGAAGAACTTTCCATCCGGCGGAACATATGCAACCTGGTCAAACGGGCGTGCAGCCAGGGACTCATGATCGGTTCTTACGGTACGGTCTCGGTGCGCTGGCACGGGAACGATTTCCTGATCACCCCTACGAATATACCCAGGTGGGAGATCGGCCTTTCCGATATCGTTCAGATACGGGAGGGCCGGCGGGAGCAGGGGAAACTGCCCAGCCGTGCGGTCGGGGTACACGAAAGGATCTACCGGGAACACCCCCACATCAATTCCATCATCAATACCCAGGCTCCACATATCATGTCATTCGGGGTGAGTAATACCCACATGGATGTAAGGACCATTCCGGAAAGCTGGATCTTTCTTCAGGATATCCCCGTGGTTGATTTCGGGCACCAGTTTGCTGATTCCAGCGATATTCCGGACCTGCTGGGTGCAAACACACCGGCCCTGATCATTCAGAACGATGCGGTCCTGGTGACGGGGGACAAGCTCCTGCAGACCTTCGACCGTCTTGAAGTGGCCGAGTTCAGTGCCCGTTCGCTCATCATGGGTGCACCCCTGGGTGAACTTATCCCCATTGGCGATAAAGATATCGAAGCGCTGAGAAAAAAATTCCTTTGATCCATAAGGGATATTCAACCGGCACTCATTGGCACCCGGAGTTCATCCGTTTTAAAGGCAGAGTGCCTGGTTAAGGGCGATAATGGCATCCTTGTACTTCTTGCGGGGAATGACGAACTGCATATTCACCTGCATCAGCGACTGGGAAACCGATTCGATGTTGATGCCTTTTTCATACAGGGCCGTACTTGCCCTGGCCAGGGCGCCCGGTTTGGCGATATTGGTGCCGAGGGCCGATACAATCGCCACTTTCTTTTCGGTGATCCTGTGGTAATTTCCGCGCAGCTCCTGTATCAGGGCTTCATCCAGGTCCTTCTCCCAGACCACCATGGTAATGCTGTTGGCGTTGGTGGCCTTGAGTATGTAGGAAATGTTGTATTTCTGGATGATCCTCATCAGGTTCAGGTCAAATCCCACCTGTCCCACCATAAAGGGTTCATGCACTTCAATG
>CAZVLG010000305.1:0-8099 GCA_964627835.1 uncultured Bacteroides sp. | reverse complement strand
TGAATAAGGAGATATCGAAGTTTATGAAGGAGAAGTTTGGTATCTCTGCTGCACGAACCATCAAGGCCATCGACCTGGCCCAGGAAAAACAGGAGGAATTCGAAGCTGAAATCAAAGCCATGGGAAAAAAGGTCCTGGCCAATCTGCCGGAGGACAAAGAATGCCTTGTCATCATGGGCCGGCCTTATAACACAGGCGATCCTGCCTTGAACCTGAGGATGGTGGAAAAGCTCATCAACATGGATGTGCAGCCCATCCCGATGGACTTCCTGCCCCTGGAGGATGAGAGAATAACAGGAGACTATAATAAGATGTATTGGCCAAACGGCCAGAAGGTACTCGCTGCAGCCCGGTATATTTCCAGAAATCCCAGTCTGCATGCGATATATATGGGGAATTTCCGTTGCGGTCCCGATTCTTTCCTGGCCCATTTCGTCCATGAGGAAATGGCCGGAAAACCCTATATGGAACTCGAGATCGATGAACATGGTGCGGATGCCGGGATGATCACACGATACGAGGCATTCCTCGACAGCCTGGCCGGATCCAGAATCGCAGAGAAATTCAAGGAAGAAATTTTCAGGCCAGGGGTCATGGACCACTCTCCAAGCCCGGACAGGATCCTGTATTTCCCCTCCATGAACGATGCCGCCCATATGATTGCCGCCGCCGCCAGGTCTGTTGGCGTCCCATCAGAAGTCCTGCCCCCGCAGGATGAAGAAGCACTTGAACTGGGAAGGAAATACACATCGGCCAGGGAATGTTTTCCTATGATCTGTACGACGGGAGGTTATCTCAAGAAACTTCTGGAACCCGGTGCAGATCCTTCAAAGATCAGCTTTTTCATGCCCGATCATAACGGTCCCTGCCGCTTCGGACAATACAACCGTTTCCAGCGGATCCTCTATGATAAACTTGGTTACAGGGATGTTAAGATCATATCCCCTTCCAACGATGCATCATACGAAGATATCGGAGGGGAGCATGGAAGTAAATTCAGGCTGCGTGCCTGGAGGGGATTTGTTGCCTCCGACATACTCCGGAAACTGAAGCAGGAGCGCAAACCATATGAACTGGTGAAGGGATCCGTAGATAAAGTATACCAGGAATGTTTGCAGGATACCATCAGATCGATAGAAGAAGGGGCGGGAGATCTTATCGAAACGATGCGCAGATCGGGAAAGAAATTTGCTGCAATCCCACTTAGTAATGGTGAACGTAAACCCGTAATTGTAGTTGTAGGGGAAATCTTTATGAGAGACAATCCCTTTGCAAGTGGATACCTGGTTGACCGGCTTGAAAAATTTGGTGCCGAAACCTTTATAGCACCTTTCTCAGAGTGGATTGCATACTCCACCCTCCGCTATACCCGTGACAGTAAATGGAAAGGTGACATGAAAGGAGTGATCAAATCCAGGATCCAGTCTTATGCACAGGATGTTACCGCAAAAACTCTTTACAAGGCAGTGCATGGGCTGTACGATGACACCAGGGAAATTTCAGTGAAGGATATGCTGAATTCCTGCGGTAACTACATTCACAGGCATTACGATGGGGATCCGGCCCTGAATATCGGGACCTCTGTTATTCTTGCCCAGACCGGCATCTCGGGAATTGCCAACATCCTTCCCTTCACCTGTATGCCCGGAACGGTGGTCTCGGCGATTTCGCGGGACTTTAAAAAGGATCACGGGGATCTGCCCTATATCAGCATTCCCTATGACGGGCAGGAGGATACGGCCATTGAACTCAGGTTGCAGGCATTCATGCACCAGGCCCGGGCGTATTCCAAGAAGCATGGGCTGAACGAACTGGTCGCATCAAAGGCAAAAACGGCCGTGGATTCCACCGGTCAATAAGCATTTATGGTCAGGAAGGGATTCGCTGTTGTTTGCCGGGTGATCACCTGTTCTTGGGAAGGAAAGTCCTTCTTTTTTTTCGCTGCGGAACAGCTCCGTGTACACTGGCCCCCGTCCAGTTCACTCCCACATTCCTCTCCTTGAAATATGTCTTGACACCGGCCCTTCCGGTTTTATCTCCGGGTTCCACCCGCTCATTCCTTAATTTCTCCTGGACATCCTTGTCCCTTTCCTTCGACGCAAGGAATTCCCTGAATTTCTGCCTTTCCTCCCGGTTCTTGAGGAAACCGGTAACAAAGAAGATGGCAATGCTGAAAAGGCATAAGGGCAATACTGCCCGGAAGGAAGGCAAATCCATCAGGTATCCCAGGGCTGCCCAGAAAATCAGGGCCAGGGTAATCAGTCCGGACAGTACGAATAATCTTCTCATATCATTCGGATTCGTGAGATTCCCAGAATTCCGAGCATCTCTGGTACTCCGCTTCCCTCAGGATGGTAAATCCCAGTTCGATGGCCTTTTGAAAATCCTCACAGGCGCTTTCCTTCGAGCCGGTTTCGTATAATGCTAATCCACGCAAAAAATAAGCATTTTTGCTTGCCGGTTCGAGGACAATGGCCCGGTTGCAATCCGCTACGACCCCTTCCAAATCCGTCGGGAACCGGGTTCCGGCACGATTTACATACACGCGGGCATCCGTGGAGTCATAACGGATGTATTCATTGAAATCCTGCATGGCCTCATATGATTTACCGATGGCCATATACATCCTTGCCCTGCTGAGATATTTTTCTGGTTCGGCAGAAGCGGATATTTGTTCTGACAGGCTTTTGATCCGGTCGCCGAAATCCGGCCTGACCCAGAATCCCATGGTAGATTTCAGCCTGCCTGCACAATTATCTTCAACCAGGTCAAATGACAGGAAATGATCTGTAAGATAGAGTTTATATATGCCTGTACCGGGACAGGTAACGCCTTCCCTGTCACGGAATATTATGGTACCGTTCTCAATCGAGTATTCAGATACGATGTCAACGGAATTATCTCTTCCCAGGTCAGCTTCGACGGTTCCGTCAGGCCTGAATACCAGGCTTATGGGTCCCATTGAGCTGAACCGGACCCATTCCCCTTCAAGATTTTCCTCCCCGGAAGGCTCTTCGGCTGCATAATCTTGAGGTTCGAAGGCCCATGCGGCAAATCCGGAAACTATAGCCAATAATGCAATAATCAAGGTTTTCATGATGGCGGTTTATGAATGGTTAACAGATAAATGGTTTTACCGGGTATATTCAGGGGAATTGAATCAAGGCTGGATGCCCCTTCGAAGTATGCCCTGGCGTCCAGGGAATCCTTTTCTATTCCATAAAAGAGGTATCCCCTGTAAGCATAGGATGGCAGGGTGACTTCAAACAAACCATCCCCGGTTTTTTTCAAAGGCAGGGTTATGGGCTTATCCGGGAAACGGTCGAAATACAGGGATATGTACAAATTTGACGATGAATGGCCTGGATCGGGATTTACCTGAAGGGTAAGCTCATGCAGCTTCGGCTTTCCTCCGGGTAATTTATGTCGAAAATGGGAATGGATAAAGACGATCATAAAAGATCCGATGACCAGGCTGATGATCAGCGTGTTTTTCATCGACCTTGAGAAGAGCAGGATAAGGAATACAAGGAAATTGAATCCCAGGATAAACAGGATAAGATAAAAGAGGTAAGCCTGAACCTGCCGGTAAAGCGGGAAAGATGCAATGCTGACGGCGGCCAGGATTACATTGGCGGCCGAAAGCCGGGCAAACCACTTGAGTTTGCGGATTTCCCTTTCATCAATTGCCGTGCGGTACTCCCGGAAATAATATATCAGGCAGAGCAGGGAGAAAAAGAACCATCCGAATACGGTCAGATCCACTCCGTGTCCCCTTGCACTGATGCCATACTGGCGGTAAAGGAAGATCAGCAGGATCCCGGAAAGGGTTCCGGCGAAGCTCAGAAAGCTGAAAACGGACAGGAGAATATGGGTCCCGCTGACAAACCTCTTGCCGAAAAAATCCATCGAGATCCTGAGGAATACGATTGAGAGGATGAGGAATGAAGCCAGACCGATCCAGTGACTGCCATATTGTACATTTATTACCCAGCCGGCAGCAAATACCAGAAATGCAAAGAGTAAAAGTTTTTTAATCCCTGCATACCGGTGGTTCAAAAAGGCATGGACGGTTTCGTGCGCCGATTTCACCTCCGCATCGCCCTTGTCGCCGGCCACCTGAGAAAACGCCTTTTCAAAGCTTAATCCCTTTCTCATCATGGTCTCCACATCACAGCAAACATGATCCACCCATTCCTCAAACATGAAGGAACGGGATGCTCTCCGGTTTTTCAGGTTTGTTCGAATGTATTCGATCTGATCTTTGTTCAGGCAGGCCATGTTTCAATCTTTTACGAGATTTTGCATCAGTACCAGGTATTCATTGAATTCATCCGTCCGTAACCTGGATTCTTTTTTGCCTTTTTCTGTAAGGGTATAGTATTTTCGGATACGGTTGTTTACATTTTCTGTTTCCGTGCGCAGGAGTCCCTCTGCCTCAAGTTTGTGCAGTACCGGATAAAGGGCGGCAAAGGTGAGCCGGATCTTTTCGCCGGACCTTTCGGCCAGCAATTGGGAGATCTCATAACCATACATCCGGAATTCCTTGCGGAGCAGGTTCAGGACAAGGTATTTCAGTGTACCCTTTATAAGTTCGCGGGAGATCATAATGCAAATATATATAATAGTATTTAATATACAAAAATATTATATATATAATTTAATATAGTATTATGAAATCCTGGACCCGGTTCCGGCGGACAGGAATGATTAATTGTCAAGAGCGTGGTTAAGGGCGGCCCTGGCCAGGATACGCGTGGAATCGAGCACGGGCAGGAGGGATTCCCCGGGCAATACGATCATGGGGAGTTCGGTGCAGCCCAATACGACGGAGTCGCAACCCTGGTCAGCCAGTATCCGGATCTGGGTATGGAGATATCTTTTTGATTCCTCCCTGAGCTCTCCATATACCAGTTCTGTGAAAATGATCCTGTCTATTCTTTCCCGGACTGCCTGTGAGGGAATCTTTTGTTTTAGATGCAAGGATTTGTATGCCTGCGGATAGACCGGTCCTGTCATCAGGTATTTTGTCCCCAGCACAGCCGACCTTTCATATCCCAGCCGCTTTGCTTCCTTCGCGACTTCAGTGGCAATATTCAGCCATGGAAGGGGAGATTTTTCTGCCACCTCATTGAAGACCTGGTGTATGGTATTATCGGGGCAGATCAGAAATTCGGCTCCTGCCGAGGCAAGTTTTTCAGCCGATGAGAGCATCAGTTCTGCAACGCCTTCCCAGCGGTCCTGGTATATGTATTCCATATATACGCCCAGGGCGTGGTTGTGCAGGCTGATCTCCGGGTGAGTATGCGGCCCCATGAGTTCGGTCGCCTCTTTACAGATGGTACGATAACACAATGCAGCGCCCTCGGCACTGCATGCAACAATTCCAATATGCCTGGCCATGTACTAAAATTAACGAAAAAGTCCCTTATTCATGCCTCCGGGAGGTCCGGATATGGTCTGCGGACAAAAAAAAGGCTGTCTCCTTGAAACAGCCCCTGGTTCTATGGATTGAAAAGATTTACTTCTCTTTCTTCTTTTTTTCTGTTTTCTCCTTCTTCATTTCTGCCTTGGATCCATCTTCATCTTCGATCTCAACCCGGATCTTCTTCACTACCTTTACATCCTTGTCGCCATTTTTTATCACGTAAACCTCCACATTTTCGTGTTCACCTTCCGTCCATTCAACATCGTTATCCCCGTGAACAAACACCTCAACATTTCTCCCTTCTGCATCGCAGTCCCCCGCATGGCTTACGACCGTTACCGTTTTCTCACCTTCTGCATCGCCGGATTCCGTGATCATCATCACCTTCTTTCCCTTTTCCTGCTTTGAGATGTGCATGACATGACCCTCTTTATCGGAATCAATCAGGATCATCTCGTGCAGTTCGCAATCATCATCGTCGATGAATTTCAATTCGTGCTCTTCGGATTCATCCAGTTCCTTAACCATAACTTCCCCGTCCTTGTTCTTGATCACGAGTATTTTGGCATCCTTGTGGGCTTCCTTGATCGAATCAATATTGATGCCTTCCATCAGCATTTCGTCATGCCAGACCTTTTCGCCATCGGATTGCACCCATACCATGTTGTCGGAACTGCCGTGGCTCATGTGGATCTCCTTTTTCATGTGCTTTTCATCGATATCGCCGCCTGCAAGCTGGCTGACTACTTTTTTGATCAGTTCGGGGTCCTGTCCCTCTTCAATTTCAAAAGTCGTATCCGTGGTTACCTGGTCATTCTCGGTAATGGTGATGTGTACCTTGGAGGCTTTTTTGTCCTGTGCCCTGGTTTGCTGGAAACCGCAGATCAGGATCAGCATGGTGGTAATGAGAACGGAAAGTAAATGCTTTTTCATAAGGCTCGTTTTTAGTTTCGGATTGTTTTCAACAAATCTAAGATCAAATTGATATAAAGAGACTTAATGAATGTTAAAGATTGTTAAAAAGAGAGGTTTGAAGTGATCGGCTGGATTATCTTTGTATCCATATGAGCAGAAAGCTATTGTGGATCATATCGATTTTCATGGCCATTGCCCTGGTCTTTCTGATCGTTGTGCAGACCTACTGGATCAATAATGCCTACCGCATAAAGGAAAAGCAATTCAGCCAGATGGTCAACCGGGCCCTCTACAATACAGCATACACGATCCAGGAACGCGAGGCGATGTGGCATGTCATGGATGAGGTGGAATTACTCGATTCAACATGGGAAGAAGCTTATATGGACCTTCAGTGGGGAAATTCCAATTACCACCAGGAATTCAATATCGGGGTGGATTCCAAGATTAAAATGGAAGGCGACGTTGAACAATCGGTGTACATTTACCAGCGATCCATCCCCGGTAGCCAGAAATATGAATTGACGATCGTGGCGGATGATTCGATCATCCACCTCGGGGATTCAGAACAGACGGCCTTTTTTGATTCCAGCAACCTGGGAAAGGTGAGCATTGTCCATCCCCTTCAGCTCAAGACCAGGATTGAAAGGAAAATGAAAGAAAACCGTGTTTTCCTTGACCGGATGATGGATCGTATGGTGTCGGTCAATGCCCCCATTGAAAAGCGCATCCACCCGGATATACTGGATCACATATTGCATAATCAGCTGGCACAAAACGGCATTGATCTTGAATTTGAATATGCCGTACTCAGAGAGAACAAGGAAGTGGCCTTTAAAAGCGATCATTTCAGAAACGACGAAGACAGCGAGTATTACCTGGCAAACCTTTTCCCCCAGGACCTTTTTTCCCGCCCGGGATACCTCCTGGTCTATTTCCCTCGCCGGACCAGTTTCCTGCTTCGGTCGCTCGGGTTCATGGGGATTTCCTCAATGGTTCTTACACTGGTGGTTATCCTTGGTTTCTCTCTTACCATATTTATCATTTTCAGGCAGAAAAAGCTTTCGGAGATCAAGAACGATTTCGTCAACAATATGACCCATGAGCTGAAGACACCGATCTCGACCATTTCGCTTGCCTCTCAGATGCTGCACGACGAAAGCATCCCCAGGGAATCAAAAAATGTGGACAACATTTCCAGGATCATAAGCGATGAAAGCAAGCGCCTGGGGTACCAGGTCGAGAAGGTCCTGCAGATGGCCGTGTTCGACCGTGGCCGAATTCGCCTGAAGAGAAAAAAAACCGATATAAACGAACTGGTCCACAACGTTATTACTAATTTTAACCTGCAGGTGCGGAATAGCGGGGGGACGATTACAGGGGATTTAAATGCCGGGGATTCGGTATTGGATGTTGACCCCGTGCATTTTACCAATGTAATTTCCAACCTGGTCGACAATGCCATCAAGTATTCCGGCGAGGCCCCCGAAATCCGGATTGAAACTCTTAATCGGGATGCCCAGTTGCTGATCAGGGTTTCGGACAGGGGAATAGGGATTAAAAAAGAGGATCAGCGCAGGATCTTTGAAAAATTTTACCGGGTTCCGACCGGCAATGTGCATAATGTCAAGGGCTTTGGTCTTGGACTCAGTTATGTAAAAAAAATCGTGGAGGAACACCGAGGCACTGTAAAATTGAGAAGTGAAGTCAATAAAGGAACCGAGTTTGAAATTTCCATTCCTTTGAACTCAAAATA
>CAZVLG010000304.1:0-9977 GCA_964627835.1 uncultured Bacteroides sp. | reverse complement strand
AATAGAATCCATCCGGAACCTGGAACAGAACGGGGCTGCCGCCGTAGTGCTCAAGATATCTTATTATTTTTCCAACCTGGCCAGCATGATCCAGAGGCTTTCAGAAACCAGCATTAAAGGGATCGTACTGTTCAACCGCTTCTACAGTCCGGATATCGACCTGGATAAATTCGAAATAACCTCCGGCAGTGTACTGAGTTCCCCGGGCGATCTTTCCCTGTCCCTGCGCTGGATCGCCATCATGGCCGATCGTGTCAGCTGTGATCTTGCGGCTTCAACCGGTGTGCACGATGGTGCCGCCCTGATCAAACAACTGCTGGCCGGAGCCAATGCCGTACAGGTCGTTTCCGGCATATACAGGCACGGCGGCGAGAGAATAGCAGAAATGCTGCATGAGCTGGAATCCTGGATGGATAAGAAAGGTTTCAGCGGTATCGATGATTTCAGGGGCAGGCTCAGTCAGTCGAAAAGCGATAACCCGGCGGCATATGAGCGTGTCCAGTTTATGAAATATTTCAGGGGTTATCCGGGATGATCCCCTGAACCAGGATAGCGGGTCCTGTCCATGAGAAACGATGTCATAACCGACGAATTCAAAAAGGCTCTGCATGATTATGCCTACCTTTTGAACCGGGATTACCCCAGGAAAACCATTTTAAAAATCGTGGGCGACCGATACCTTCTGAATACTTTTCAGCGGATTCTGCTTTCCAGGGGATTGTTTTCGGATAGGGATGTTGAGGGCAGGATTCGCAAGACGGTTCAAGGAATGGAGGGGAAGGAACTTTTCATCGATACATATAATGTCCTGTTTACGGTATGCAATTACCTGCTTGGCAGGCTGGTCTTTATCGGGAACGACCGTTTTGTGAGGGATACCGGCGAGGTGTACGGGAAACCGCATGATGATCCTGTCTTTGCAAGGGGTATTGATCTATGCCTTTCCTATCTTGAAAAGCAAAAACCTTCAAGGGTTGAATTCCTGATTGACAGTCCCGTGTCACACAGCGCAAAACTGGCGGGAAATCTTAGGGAAGGGATCGCCCGCCACAGGATGGAAGGGGATGCGCAGGTTGATAAAAACCCGGATGCCAGGCTGATCCGCCTGGATCGGGGTATCGTAGCAAGCTCTGACTCGGATATCCTTGATCATACGGAACTTCCCGTACTCGACCTTGCCCACCAGGTCCTGGAAGACAATTTTGAACTTCATCTTCCGGACCTGGGGACATTTCTCGCCTGAGAACCCGCTTTGCAGGGAATTAGTTGATGTAAAGCATGCGTACCGGGGCACAATGCCTGTTCCCCACCGACAGCACAACAGAATAAATGCCCGGGGGGAGCTCAGGATATTTGCTCCGGAAATCGAGATCGATCTGATGCCAGCCCTCAACACCGGCCTCAACCTCAAAAACATCGACCAGCTTTCCCTGGGCATTGAACAGCCTGAGGGTTTTCGGTTTTGCCACATCCCTGTCATGAATAAATATCCATATCCCGGTCCTGGCACTGAACGGATTCGGGTATACGGATGAGATATGGCTTGCAGAATCCTTTTCTGCAGTGCCGGTGATGGTTGTCGTGTAATTCTCAACTTTGCTCCCGTCAGTCCTTGGAGTACCCGCCCAGGTATTGTATGACTCGCCTACGGCAGCATCCGTAACTCCTTCCGGGAGGGGCAGGGGCTGCTTGACCGTGACCGCTGATCCTGAATCCGTCCGGATGACCGAGTCAACGGCGACAAATGAAGTATACTGGGTCAGGAGGTTGTACTTGAGGCCGAGCTCCGTAACCACGTTCTTGATGGAATCCTTGAAATAGTTTTCCGTGTCCCAGTACCCGGACGGAACACCGGCATAATCATCCAGCATCTGGATCTTATGCCTGGCCCAGAGGTACCGCAGCGCCGCATTGTCCGGATCGGACTTGTACTTGCCGAGATCCAGCTTATCATTGTAGAACATGTTGCCGCTCAGGCCGCTTATACTTATCGTACCGATGAGGTCACCTGAATACTTGCCGAACAGGATTACGGGCCGTTCTGCGAACACATCGGGGACATTCAGGGGCTCCACATCGTAGGGAGCGAAATTTTCGAATTTGATATCGATATTGGTAAGCACGGGGAACTCGATGTACTTCCTGAAGCGAACGGCCTCGGCCTCGGCCTCGGTCTGATTCAGCAGGACAAAAGGCTCGCCCATCCCGGCATGTGCAATTCCCTCAATGATGTACCGGTTGCACGATGAACCGATCCCGAAGGCAAAGAAATTGGCATTCCCCAGGTTCCGGCGGATCAGGTCGTAAGATTGGCGCTCAACGCTTACGTATCCATCCGTTGCTATCACGAAGGTTCGGGCATAATCTTCTGTTCCGGGAAGGGAGAGAGCGGTATTCAGGGCACTCAGCAGTTCCGTGCCGCCTCCCCCGAGCTTGTCATTGATGGCCTGGATGGCCATGTCGATGTTTTCCAGGGTGGCAGGGAGCGAGGTGGGGGAGAGGACATAATTCCCACCGGCAAAGAACACCAGGTTGAAACGGTCCTGTGCCCGCAGTCCCCCGACAAGGTCCGTGAGCAATGCTTTGGATACATCCAGGGGGAAGCCCCTCATGGAACCCGAAACATCCATGATGAATACGTATTCACGAGGGGGAAGCTGGTATTCCTGTGGATTTTTCGGGGGCTGGAACATGGCCAGGAAGAAATTTTCATCATCTCCTTCGTAAGTAAGGAATCCGGATTCGATCTGTGTGCCGGAAAGACAGTACTTCACGACCACATCCTTGTTCCCCTTCAGAGTCTCCGAAGCACAGGCCGTTTGGTTGTTGCTCCCGTTGAAATAGAGCGTTGGGTGCGAGGGACTGTAGACCTTCTTGATGGCCATGCCCGCGTTGATGCAGATCTCAAAATGGAAGTCGTACAGGGGATCCTCACCTTCGTGCTGGTAAGGAGTCTCGGTCCAGCTTTCGCCATCTTCCGAGGGACTGACATAGCGGGGACCCACAACCGTCGGGTAAACGAATTCGTATTCCCCTTCGACGGGAACCAGCAGTTCGGTATACCGCATCTCAACCTCGATGGTGTCTCCCGGAAGGATGTTCCCCACGCTCATCTTGAACACATTGGGACGTTCCTGCTCAAGCAGGGTGACGGTCTTGCCTTCCTCCTTGGCCTGCTCGTATATTTCCCTGGCTTCCTCCTTCTCCCGGATCTCCGCGATCAGGATCCGGTTGCCGAGGGACATCTGCATGTAATGGACCGCCGCCCTCGTGGATGCGGGGAAAACATAGATGGCTTCAAGTACGGAATCCCCTTCGTTGCAGTAAGTCTGCCTGACCGTTACGTTGGCGATCACCCCGCTGATATGGGCCTCGGCGGAAGTTGATTTCAGGGGCATCTGGTCGATGGCGGTGTCCTTGCTCATGACAAAGAAGTACGGGGAAAGGGTCTTGTCCTCCACATCCTGGGATTTCAGCGGCTGGCTGAACAGGAAGCTCCCAAGCATCAGACAGAGCATGAATACGCTCGCCTGACCTGATCTTAAGGATGGATTTTTCATTTTATTCAGATTTAGGGTTTGATCATCCGTTGATATATCCACAGCCGGAATGCATACTGTCCGGCCATGTGCCGCCCTACATAGACTGCATACAATAGATGATCAAAATGCCCGGGGGGTTGCTTTCACACTCCTTCCCCGGCAATATGCCTGCCTGGGGATCTGAGGTGGGTGGCAGTCCACAGTAAATCCCTTGCAGTCCAAAGGGAAGCGATGGACCGCAGGGTCAAACCAGATCAACTGCTTCCTCCGGCATCCAGTGGGAGTCCATGCCTTCCCATTTGATGGTGCAGCCGATGGGATTGGTGAGGGGCACGCTTATTTCGCGTCCGGATGTGAGTTCGTCCAAAACCCTTTCCAGGTCATTGACCGTAATGCCGGAAGCGTCCCGGGGACTGTCGGTGGCACGGCCGGTGTAAACCAGCTGCCTTTTTTCATTGAAGACAAAGAAATGGGGAGTTCTCAACGCACCGTATGCCCTGGCGACTTCCTGGCTCTCATCGTACAGGTAAATCCATGGGAATGCATATTGTTCCATCCGCTTTTTCATGTTGCCAAAACTGTCGGACGGGTAGGTTCGTGCTGAATTCGAATTGATTCCGACAAACCGGACACCTTTCGCTGCAAACCGGTCTGCCGTTTTACGGGTCACTTCATCCGAACCGATCACATAAGGACAGTGATTGCAGGTAAAAAAAACCACCATAAGGACAGGCCTCCGGGCCGGATTCAAATTATTTTGGTCTCTTTGAAACAGGCGTGCATTTTCTCCCAGGTTCTTTCGATGTTGTCATCCAGCCCGATGGAAAACCTGGTCAGTCCATCCGAAAGACCCATTTGCTGCTGAACATCTTCGGGTACTTCGGACGAAGTGCTATGGCCGGAACAGGAGAAAAGGGTCTTGAAATAGCCCAGGCTGACTGCCAGATAACCGATGTCATTATCCTGCATTGCCTGCATTACCTGGTTGGAGGTATTGTGATCACCCAGGTCAATAACCAGCATGCCGCCAAAGCCAAATTCGGGATTCATGATCTTTTTCATCAAGGCATGTTGTGGATGCGTTTTGAGTCCCGGGTAAACCACCTTCAGCCCCGTTTCCTGCATCCGCTCCGCAATGAACATGGCATTGCGGCTATGTTGTTTCATCCGGATATGGAGGGTGTGAAGGTTCTTCAGGATGCTGGATGAACGCAGGGGATCGAGTACGGGACCCAGAAGCATGGCGGTTCCGGAAGTGACATTGGAAAGGGCATTTATGAACTCCAGGTTGCTGCAGATTGCTCCGGCTACGCAATCATTTTTGCCGTTGATGAATTTAGTCATGCTGTAGACGGTGACATCCGCTCCAAGCCGGGCTGGAGAAAAGATCATTGGAGTAAATGTGTTGTCTACGATCAGCTTGATACTGTTCTTCCTGCACATTTCGGAAAGGGCCGGTATATCGGAGACCTGCAGTAGCGGATTGGTGAGCGTTTCGGTATAAATCAGCCGGGTATTCGGGCGAATGGCCGCCGTAACGCTTTCCAGGTCGGCAATATTGACAAAACTAACCTCAATATTGAATTTTGGAAGGTAATTTTTAAGGAAGGCGAAGGTACCCCCGTAAGTGGTCACGCTGGTTACGATATGGTCACCCGAGTTGCAGAGTTGCAGTATGGAGCAGGTAATGGCAGCCATTCCGGAAGCCGTGATCCATCCTGCTTCGGTTTCCTCGAGTGCAGCCATGGCGTCGGCCAGGTATTTATTGCTCGGGTTCCAGTGCCTGGAATACAGAAAGCATCCCTGGGTCTCTCCATGAAAGGTTTCCTCCATGGTGTCTGCTTCAAGAAAAGTATAGGTTGAAGAATCGGTAATGGAGGGATTGACACCACCGAATTCGCCGAATTGCCGGAGGTCCTGGATCCTGCTGGCCGGGTCATTCTTTTTCATGATGGCTGGGTTTTAGTTAGGTTTAATTATACTTATAAATTATCTTTATTTCAATTCTATTGGATAGGTTTTATAACAGTATTTTGTCATTTTCGTTCCGCATACTATTCCTGTCAGGATTCCTTTATCTCTCCTTCCATGGAATTATGGGCAAAGGCAGGCTGGCAGCCCAGGAATCGCCAGGAGACACAGTCTTTTTCTTCAAGGGCAGGATCCTGGATTCCATCACCCGGGAGCCCGTGGCCTTTACCCATATCGTCAACAGGGACAGGAACACCGCCACCATTTGTGACACGCTTGGATATTTCTATATGCGGGTGAACCGGCACGACACCCTGCAATTCTCTGCCATCGGATATGCACCGGCACGGGTGGTTGTCAGCGACAGCCTTCGTTTGCTGGAGAAACTGCCGGATTTCCATATGCGCCCCATACGTTATTCCATCCGGGGTGTAAGGATTAATCCTCTGGGGTCCTATGAGACCTTCATGCATAAGCTGGCCAACCTGGAATTACCCCCTAACGGTTATGAGATCAACCCGGGGGTCCTGCTCGATGTCGAGCAGGGAAGCGATACCCTGGATATGGTATTGTATCCGGTTCTGAGCCCGGTGACGGCATTGTATAACTGGCTCAGCAAGGAAGGGAAATCCCGCAGGAAACTGGCCGCTTTGATCGAAGAGGAACAATTTGAAAAAGAGATCGCATATAAATACAGTCCCCTGGTCGTATCCGGCATTACCGGGTACTCAGGATTTGAACTTTACAGGTTCATGGATTTTTGTAGCTTTAAAAAGAAATTCCTGCTCGAGGCAGACCTTTACGAGATCCGGGATGCAGTGCTGGAAAAACAACGAATTTTCGAGGCATTGAATCAGCACTAATGACATGATTGAAAAAATTCCAGTATTTCAGGACGTGGTCGAGGCCCATGACAGGATCCGGGATTTCATCCACAAAACCCCTGTACTGACATCCAGCAGCCTGAACCGGATGTTCAACAGCTCCCTGTTTTTTAAATGTGAAAATTTCCAAAAGGTCGGGGCTTTCAAGTTCAGGGGAGCCACCAATGCCATCCTGTCCCTTTCCGCGCAGGAAAAAAGCAAGGGTGTCGGGACGCATTCATCCGGCAACCATGCGGCCGCACTCAGCCTGGCAGCCAGGATGCAGGGCATAAAGGCCTACATCGTAATGCCGCATACCGCACCCGACATAAAAAAAATCGCCGTCGAATCGTACGGGGGGATCATAACCTATTGTGAACCTACCCTCGAAGCAAGGGAGAAAGGGATGGAGGAGGTAGTGGCACGGACCGGTTGCACCTTCGTGCCCTCCTATAATCATCCGCTCATTATATGCGGACAGGGAACGGCTGCCAGGGAACTGATCGAAGAGGTTGGTGAACTTGATATCGTTGCAGCTCCGGTCGGGGGAGGGGGACTAATAAGCGGAACTTCCATCAGCACCAGGGGGATGCTTCCGCAGGCAAAGGTGATCGCCGTTGAACCAGCCGGGGCCGACGATGCCTACCGTTCCTTTACCAGCGGGAAAATTGTGCCTTCGGTCAATCCGCAAACCATAGCCGACGGATTACTGACCTCACTGGG
Source organism: uncultured Bacteroides sp. (assembly GCA_964627835.1). GTDB lineage: Bacteria > Bacteroidota > Bacteroidia > Bacteroidales > SM23-62 > SM23-62. The sequence continues at coordinate 2,878 of CAZVLG010000304.1, read as the reverse complement.
TGACCTTACTTTCCGGGTGATAATGGAAAATGTGGATGAGATCGTAACGGTGTCGGAAGAATCCATTGTCGCGGCCATGAAGCTGCTGTGGGAAAGGATGAAAATCGTCGTGGAACCCTCAGGAGCCGTTCCACTGGCAGGCATCCTGGAAAAAAGAATCGATGTCGGAGGGAAAAAGGTTGGACTTATCCTTTCGGGCGGCAACGTGGATCTTTCCAGGCTTCCTTTCTAGCGGATAATGCCTTTCCCGGGTTTGGTCCATGGAAGGATCCACTTACCGAGCCGCGTCCCGTGCCGGATGTTGTCCCGGAAAGACAGGCTCAGCGTATCTTCAGGTAGCCGGTAATGGGGAAGTGATCGGAAAGCCTGACTTTGCTTCGCGCGAAATGCAGGGATTCAAATTCATTTCCGAATAATATGTAATCGATCCGGAACGAAGGGAATTTTCCATTATAGGTACGTCCCATCCCCCATCCGGATTCCGCAAAGACATCTTTGAGTCCCTGGCCAATTCTGCGATAGGTATAGGAAACAGGCGTGTCATTGAAGTCTCCGCAAACAATAACGGGATGGGGGCATTCCTTAATATGGCCGGAGATGAGGTCTGCCTGGGCAGCTCTTTTGATGAATGCATCCTTCAGGCGGTAGGAAATATCCCTGATCTCATCCATCTGTTGATTATCATACCTCAGCTTCAGGCTGTCGATTAATTCGTAATGATGTCTGTCGAGCCGGATGGATTGGAGGTGCATATTGTAGACCCGCAGGGTGTCATTCCCCACACGGAGATCTGCAAAACTGCAGATACTCAGGGAGTTGTTCAGATCAATGCGGCCCTGTGAAACAATGGGATAATGACTGAAAATGGCAATGCCGTATTTATTTACCGGGTTGCTCTTCGTATACTCAATATGGCGGTAGGGAGTCCGGGCCAGCGACTGGTACAAATCCTCTGAGCCGAATGGGCCAATGTCGCTGCTGTAATATTCCTGGAGGCAGAGGATATCCGGATCGTCCCTTTGAAACATGCGGATAATATCCTCCCTTGCCGAGGGATTCTCCGTCCACCTGTAAAGGTCAAATGCACGTACATTGAAAGACTCAACCTTCAACTGCCTGGCAGAGCTTCGCTCTTCGCGGCTGAGCCTTTCGTAATATGCCTTTTTCAGGAAGGCGCCGGGATGCATACTGATGTTCCGGACCAGGGTGTTCCAGCCCAGGAGTATGGCAAGAAAGGATAGGATGAATTCCCGCTTTTTCCGGAGGATCCAGAACAGCATGAAGAGCAGGTTCACAAGCAGGATATAGGGATAGGCAAGTCCCAGGAAAGATGGCAGCCATAATTTCTGGGGACTGACATGTGGCGAAAGGAAGGAAATAACCAGGAGGATGGCAAACACCAGGTTGGTATATACAATGAGCCTGCGCAGTATCTTTTTCAAAACAGGGCTTTTGGCAGTGGATATGCCAATTTAGGAATTATTTCATACCCGCTTCCAACTTTTTTATGAACGCGCGGGAAGCTTTGCCGAATGCCTATTTTTTATCGCTCTGGCGAAACAGGATCTCCTTTTCCCTGGCGGACAGGCTGCCGTAACCGGATTTCGCAATCTTATCCAGTATCCGGTCAATCTCCGTCTGCTCATCAACCTTGCGTTTGTTGTAGTCAAGATCCGTTTCCGTGCGGCGATGAGTTACATATATCTTCGGCCTGGGTTTGAACAGGGCAAATAACTTTTCAAGCAGGCGGCTGAGTCCCCTGGTCATGTCTTTCCCCTGTTTATATCTCAGGGTGTAGAGGTACCCGAACAGGGCTCCCCCGATGTGGGCGATTTTGCCGCCTGCATTTTCTGAGAACTCGATCAGGGAGGAAAGTATGAATACGGCAATGGCTACGTAGATGATCTTAACACGGCCGATAAACAGCAGGTTCCATGTGAAGTTCGGAACATACGCGGCAATGGCTATGGCCACAGCCGTGACGGATGCTGATGCTCCAAGTGCAATGGCCAGGGAAAGATCCTGGCTGAATACGGGGAACAGGTTAAAGGCAGCAATATAAAGAACGGAACCGGCTAAACCCCCGTAAATATAAACCCCGACAAGCTTTTTGCCATCAAAATATTCCAGGAACACTTTTCCGAACCAGTAAAGCCATAGCAGGTTGAAGAGGATATGGATAAAGCCTTTATGGGTGAACATATAGGTGAACAATGTCCACGGCCGCCGGATAAGTATACTCAGGTCTGCAGGTACGGCAAGCTGGGAAAGAAAACCGGAAAACCCGGCATGATTGTTTGACAGGTAATAGATCGCTTCAACCAGGTTCACCAGGATAAAAACAGCAAGGTTGATATAAATAAGCCTGGTGAGTGTCGATCCTTTCCTGAAAGAGTCCTTTATCTCATCAATGAATGCCATCTACGAGGTCTTATGCAATAATTTTAGGGTTCCCTTTGGCTTGGATTTAGTAAAAATCCTTTCGACTTGTGTTCCAGTATTTGATCAGGACGAATCCGAAGATCATTCCTCCCAGGTGGGCAAAATGGGCAACATTGCCCCCGGTCATGGTCAGTCCGTATACCAGCTCAAGGATTCCCATGGCAATAACCATGTATTTTGCCTTGATCGGGAAAAATGGAAAAAATATCAGTACCAGGGGCATGTTCGGGAAGATCATGCCAAATGCCAGGAGGACACCGTAAACAGCTCCCGATGCGCCAACGGTTGGTACATTTATCCTGCTTTCCACCAGCTTGTCAACAAAATTGGAAGCTTCTTCAGCATACGAAAGGTTACCCGGGTTGGATACCCAGGCCTTGATAAATTCCACGAGCTGGGGAGAGGTGTTTTTCAGGTGGTCTTTCAGGAACAGGTC
>CAZVLG010000303.1:0-2470 GCA_964627835.1 uncultured Bacteroides sp. | reverse complement strand
AGGAATCGGTTATCCGGACACTCGACCACTACGGGGTACGTTCGGAGCGCCTGGATGGTGCTACCGGTGTATGGCTCGATACCGGCAAGCCCGGGAAAACACGTAAGATCTGCGCGATCGGGGTTCGCGTCAGCAGGTATGTGACCATGCACGGATTTGCTCTCAATATCAACACGGATCTGAGATATTTTCAGTATATTAACCCCTGCGGATTTACCGATAAAGGAGTCACCTCCCTGCAACAGGAAATGGGCCGGGAGATGGACATCCAGGAAGTCAGAAAAGTGTTGAAGGAAAGGCTTTCAGAGGTTTTTCAGGTAGAATTAATCACATCGTAAAGGCAATGGAGAAAAACTGGATACTGAAGAGCCAGGAAGACGGGGGAACGGTAGATCGGCTTGCCGCCGAACTGGATATTGCCAGGCCCCTGGCAATACTTCTGGTCCAGCGTAACGTAAAGACCTTTGATGAGACCAGGGCGTTTTTTCGCCCGGAACTGTCAGACCTTCATGACCCCTTTCTGATGCAGGATATGGAACGAGCCGTATCCCGTATTCAGGCTGCCATTGAGAGCAAGGAAAAAATTCTGGTTTACGGCGATTATGATGTAGACGGCACAACCTCCGTCGCCCTTGTCTATTCTTTTCTCAAAACCTTCCATGAGTCCATTGACTTTTATATTCCGGACAGGTACAACGAGGGCTACGGGGTATCCCAGGAGGGGATCGATTATGCCAGGGAAACGGGGTCTTCCCTGATCATTGCATTGGATTGTGGTATAAAGGCCGTCGAAAAAGTCAAGTATGCCAAGCATCACAGCATTGATTTCATCATCTGTGATCACCATAATCCCGGCGATGAGATCCCGCCGGCAGAAGCCGTACTGGATCCGAAACGAACGGATTGCAGTTACCCCGACAAGGAACTGTCCGGTTGCGGGGTGGGATTCAAACTTATACAGGGCTTTGCCCAGAGAAACAATATCCCTTTCGAGGACCTGATCCAATACCTCGACCTGGTGGCCGTCAGCATCGCTTCCGACATTGTATCGGTTACCGGGGAAAACAGGATCCTGGCCCACTATGGACTGAAACAGCTGAACAATGAACCCCGGACGGGACTGAAGGCCATCATTGAGCTCGCGGGAATAGCCGACAAGGAAATAAGCATCGATGATGTGGTATTCAAGATAGGTCCCCGAATAAACGCCGCCGGGCGCATGGAATCGGGAAAATCAGCGGTGAGCCTCCTGATCGAGGAGGACAAGGAGCGGGCCAGGGTGATCGGCGAAAGGGTCGATAATTACAATTCCAGCCGCAGGGACATAGACAGCCATATTACACAGGAGGCACTTGATACCATTGGAAGGGATCCCGAGCTTCAGAAATTAAAGTCCACGGTATTGTTCAATCCGAGCTGGCATAAGGGAGTGATCGGGATCGTCGCCTCGCGGCTCATCGATACATGGTACCGTCCCACGGTCATCCTGACCGAATCGAATGGATTCGCCACCGGTTCGGCGCGTTCGGTTTTTGGTTTTGACCTCTACCAGGCGGTGGAAGCATGCAGCGACCTGCTGGAGAATTTCGGGGGACATAAATATGCGGCCGGGCTGACGCTCAAGGTTGAGAACATATCCAAATTCCAGAAGCGTTTCGAAGAGATTGTTTCAAAGAAAATTACTCCCGAACAGATGATCCCCGTGGTGGAGATCGATACAGAGATCTCGCTCAACGACATTGACATGAAATTCTACCGCATCCTGAAACAGTTCGAACCCTTCGGTCCGGAAAACATGGCCCCGGTTTTTCTCACCGAAAATGCCGTCGACAACGGGACCGGGAAAGTTGTGGGAACAACAGGCGACCACCTGAAACTGAACCTGATCCAGGAAGCAGACCCCTACAAGGTTTACCCGGCGATTGCCTTCCAGATGGGCAACCTTTACAAGAAGATCAGCAACGGCCAGGGCTTCGACATCTGCTATTCCATTGAACAGAACGAATTCATGGGCCGGACCAACCTCCAGCTCAACATCCGGGACATGAAGTTCGACTGATCGCCCCACCCGCCCGGCTTCCTCTCCCTGCCTGAGATTCCTCTGATCCGAATTCGATTATTTTTCTGCCGGATGAACAGCCAGCCCCGGGCCTGATTAGCGATTGCTACCCGATCACCAACCAGCCCCGGGCCTGATTAGTTATTGCTACTCGATGACCAACCAGCCCCGGGCCTGATTAGTGATTGCTACTCGATGACCAGCTTGCCCCGGGAAGTTTGAGAACCTGTCAACTCGATCAAATACATGCCCTTCTGCAGGCCAATCAACTCCATGTCCAATAAATATTGGAATTCAGAAACGAAGCCTGGCCTGAATGTTGACATCCTGCCGGTGATGGCCCTGTATCTCATTTAACCCGCTGCTGATCGTTTCCCGGTCGGGGTACCAGCTCAGGGCATATTTGAACCA
>CAZVLG010000302.1:0-6561 GCA_964627835.1 uncultured Bacteroides sp. | reverse complement strand
TTGTCCCTGGTCGAGGTGGATACCTCCCCACGCTCGTGAATGACCCGGTCGACGGTCCCAGTCGAGACCCCCGCACGATCGGCAATATCTTTGATCCGGATTTTCAAGTTATTGGCTGGTTATTTCGCCGGGTATTCTTATATTCCCGGAAAATTTTACCGGTTCTATGTACAAATGTAAAAAATAAATTGTAATTTCGTGTGCGCACACGAAAAAACTTATTACCACTGTAATTATGAAAATAGCAAAGTATTCTTTTGGTATTGGTGATCGCTTCGGTCATCAGGGAACAGCCCAATTATTCGCCCTGATCAAGGCAAAAAAAGCAGGCATCGATGTGGTGCCAGTCTGGAACAAATCCAATCGTGAACACGGCATTGTCGGCACATCTCCCGCGGATGTAAGGGCAGAGGCGGATGCATCCGTATCCGCTCTTGGATGGGATGGTGAATACTATGTGGATGCGGATCATATCAATATGTCAAATGTGGATCCGTACATTCCGTATTCCGACTTTTTCACCCTGGACGTCGCCGATTTCATTAACAAGAAGGCAGAGGATAGCAAACTCAAGGATTTCGTTGAGCAGAACCGGAATTACATAGGGCAATTAAGGATACCCGGGATCGATCAGGCCTATGACATCACGGAAGAAAAGCTTGTTGGTATTGCCAGTAAATACCTATTCGCCACCGATAAAGCAGCCGATCTCTACCGGCATATTGCTGACATCAAGGGAGAGGGTAACATGATCCCGGAGGTTTCGATGGACGAGGTGGAGGAACCCCAGACCCCGGTGGACCTGTTTTTCATTCTTGGGATGCTGGTTAAGCAGGGCCTTCCCCTGCAGACCATTGCCCCGAAGTTTACCGGAAGATTCAATAAGGGAGTGGATTACCAGGGCGATATCCGGCAGTTTGAGAAGGAATTCGAAGAAGACCTGCTGGTAATCGATTTTGCGATCCGGGAATTCGGGCTTCCCGAAAACCTGAAACTCAGCGTTCATTCCGGCTCGGATAAGTTCAGCATCTATCCCATCATGGGGAAGCTTATTAAAAAGTATGACAAGGGGATACATGTTAAAACGGCGGGCACCACATGGCTGGAAGAGATCATCGGCCTGGCGGCAGCCGGTGGAGATGGACTCGAGATGGCGAAAAAAGTTTACCGCAAGGCCCATGAGAAACAGGAAGCACTCTGCGCCCCCTACGCCACGGTGATAGATATCGATCCGGAGGACCTACCTTCCCCCGATCTGGTGGATACATGGGACGGCAATAAATTTGCGAGCACGTTGCGGCATATTCCCGAACAGCCTGACTACAATCCAAATTTCCGGCAATTGATCCATGTCGGTTACAAGGTGGCCGCTGAACTGGGCGAGGAATATTATGCTGCACTGGAGGAAAATGCAGGGAGCATTGCAAAAAATGTTGAGGAGAATATTTTTGACAGGCACCTGAAAAGGCTTTTCGATATTTAATCCCCGCTACGCAAAACACAACAAATCATGAAAAGATTCCTGGATGATAACTTCCTGCTGGAAACCAAAACGGCGGAGACGCTGTTTCACCAGCATGCGAAAGGCCAACCCATCATTGATTACCACTGCCACCTTCCTCCTGATGAAATAGCGGGGGACAAACAGTTCGAGAACCTGACCCGTATCTGGTTGAACGGCGATCATTACAAATGGAGGGCAATGCGCGCAAATGGAGTCCCCGAGCAGTACATTACCGGTTCGGCCCCGGATGAGGAGAAATTTATGAAATGGGCCGAAACGGTGCCCTATACACTGAGAAACCCTCTTTACCACTGGACCCATATGGAGCTGAAACGTCCCTTCGGCATTGAGAGGATACTGAATCCGGGTTCAGCAAAAGCAATTTACGATGAGGCAAATGCCATGCTGCAGACCGAAGGCTTCAGCACGCGGAACATCCTTCGGAAAATGAATGTGGAACTGGTATGTACCACGGATGATCCGGCAGATTCCCTGGAGCACCACCGAAAGCTCAAAGAGGAGGGATTCGAGGTAAAGATGATCCCTGCCTGGAGGCCGGATAAGGCAATGGCCGTCGAAAACAGCCATAAATTCAACATGTACCTTGACACGCTTGCAGAAGCCGCCGGTAGCCAGATCAACACCTTTGACGAGCTGCTCGAAGCACTGCAAAAAAGACATGATTTCTTCCACGAGAACGGATGCCGTCTCTCGGACCATGGCATTGAGACCATCTACGCGGAAGAATATACTCAGACGGAACTGGAGTATATTTTCCGGAAGGTGCGTTCTGGCAAGAAATTGAGCCATGATGAGGTACTGAAATTCAAATCCGGAATGCTGGTGGTTTTTGCCATGATGGACCACGATAAAGGCTGGACGCAGCAGTTCCACATAGGCGCCATACGCAACAATAACTCCAGGATGCTCAAGCTTCTGGGACCCGATACCGGCTATGATTCGATCGGTGATTTTGAGATCGCCCGCCCGATGTCAAGGCTTTTCAACCACCTGGATTCCATGGAAAAACTGACCAGGACCATTGTATATAATCTGAACCCGCGCGACAATGAACTGATTGCCACCATGCTGTATAATTTTAACGACGGGAGCTCCCCGGGCAAGATGCAGTTCGTTTCCGGCTGGTGGTTCCTGGATCAGAAAGACGGGATGGAGAAACAGATGAATGCCTTGTCTAATTTGGGACTCCTGAGCAGGTTCGTCGGTATGCTTACAGATTCAAGGAGTTTTCTCTCCTACCCGCGCCATGAGTACTTCCGCAGGATCCTCTGCAACCTGTTGGGGAACGATGTCGAGAAAGGACTGATCCCGGCTGACATGGATCTGCTTGGCAAAATGGTGGAGGATATCTCTAACCATAACGCCCGAAGCTATTTCGGGTTCTACGAATAGGCTCTTCCCTACATAAGGAAGATCCCGGTTTTGCGGCAGTGCTCCAGCATTTCACCCGGCCAGATGCTGGCCTGCACTTCCCCGATATGGGCCTTTCGCAGAAAATACATGCAAATCCTGGATTGTCCGATTCCCCCGCCGGTCGACTCAGGGAACTCGCCGTTCAGCAGCCTCCTGTGGAACAGCAGTTCCTTTCGTTCGTTCTTCCCCTGAATCTCAAGCTGTCGGAGAAGAGCTGACCGGTCCACCCGGATTCCCATGGAGGAGATCTCGAAGGAATCCTCCAGTACCGGGTTCCAGATAATGATATCCCCGTTCAGTCCCCTGCGCCCGTTCCCGGTTTCCGTTGACCAGTCGTCGTAATCCGGCGCCCTGCCGTCATGCGGCTTACCGGATGGAAGATCGTGCCCTATCCCGATGATGAACACGGCTCCGTACTGCCTGGCTGATTCTTTTTCCCTTTCCCGCGGACTCAGATCCGGATACCGCTCCTCAAGCTCTTCCGTGTGCAGGAAATGAATATCTTCCGGAAGCAGGGGAACGATGTCAGGATGGTTCTCGTAGACGATGAACTCGGTCCTTTTTAATACCGCATAGATCTGGCGCACGATCGCTTTCAGCGTATCCAGGTTCCTCTGCTCCGGCATGATGATCTTTTCCCAGTCCCACTGGTCCACATAAATGGAATGAATATTGGTCAGTTCCTCGTCCGGACGAAGGGCATTCATATCGGTATAGATCCCGTAACCGTTGGAAATACCATAATCCGCAAGCATCATTCGCTTCCACTTGGCAAGGGAGTGAACCACCTCTGCGGTGGCTTCGTCCATATCCTTGATCTGAAATGATACCGGCCGTTCAATGCCGTTCAGGTCATCGTTTATGCCCGTGCCCCTCAACACGAAAAGAGGTGCCGTAACCCTTCTCAACTTAAGTTCGGAGGCCAGGTTCTGTTCGAAAAAATCCTTGATCATTTTGATGGCCTTTTCGGTTTCCTTGAGATTCAGGATGGACCGGTAGCCTTCGGGAATATAAAGTCTCATAAGAAAGAAATAGTATAGGTTAATGCCCCTTAAGGGGAAATGCAAAACTAATCAAATTGTAATCAAAATCTCGATTTTTCTTACAAATATTAGTTTTTTTGCCATTGAATACACTGATTCGTAACAATTCCTGGCAGAATACTGTCTGTTTGAAGTTATTAAAGCTGGGGCAGATTAAACTGCAGGAGGATCTTCAGGTACTTCTCCGGTTCTTTCTCGAGGCATTCGAATGCCTCCTGTATATCTCTTCCCGGGAATATCTCGGATATCAGTATTTCCGGTTGAAGAAGTTTTGCTTCCAGCTTTTCGATCACCAGGGGATATTCACCATGGCTGACACGTGAGGTAATGATCTTGGCCTCCTTCCATATCAATTCCTTGAACACAACCGGTACCGGCTCATCCGAAAGTCCAAGAACACATACTTTTCCTCCGCCGCGAATGCTCCTTATGGCTCCCCTGACGGGATGAACGGTCCGATCGGGAAATCCCGGATGTCCCACTGCTTCGAAGGCAATATCGCATCCCCGGCCCTTTGTCTGCTGAAGGATGGCTTCCACGGGATCTGTTTCCAATGCATTCAGGGGGATAATGTTTTCATAGGCACTTGCAGAGATCTGCAGGCGTTTGTTGATCACATCGACCATGAAAACGGGTTCATCCGTGATGGTTCGTGCCGCCTGCAGGATTACCTGTCCCACACGCCCTGCCCCCCAGATGACAAGAATATCGCCGGGTTTGACGCCTGCACGCCGGCAGGCATGGAAGCCGATCCCGTACAATTCAATAAGTGCCAGGTGCTCCGTGGGGATGCTATCCGGGGCTTTGTGCAGCATGCCCTGGTCCACATTGATAAACTGGCAGAATCCCCCATCCATATCGATGCCCAGCAATTTAAGGCTGCTGCAGGCCGGATAGTGGCCTCGTTTGCAGGCAGGGCACTGCCCGCACCAGAGGATGGGATCAATGGCAACAGGATCGCCCGCTCTGAAGGAATGCACACCGGCACCTGTTCGTACGATGTGGCCGGTCATTTCATGTCCGGGAATAAAGGGAACGGGTGTGCGCGGATGAAAATCGCCATTGAAAATATGCATATCCGTTCCGCAGATGCTTGCATAGGATATTTCAATCTGCACCTGGTTCTCTTCCGGTTCGGGTATCTCCCTTTCTTCCAGTTGGAACTTCCTGTATTCCTTAAGTACTGCTGCTTTCAATTGGATCGGATATTAAATGATGGTTCTCTTCATTTTTTCGCCCTGTCCGCCCGGGCCCTTCCCTGAAGAAAATCTTCCCTCTGAGGATGGAAACTATCCACCAGCCTTACATACTCGGTAAGCAACTGTATGGTATGTTTTCTGCCGGGGCGGACCGCAAACATATCGCCTTTTTTCAGGTGTTGTTCTGCCTCTCCCTCGCACAGGAACAAAATCTCCCCCTCGGCCACATAGGATGTCTGCTCATGCGGATGCGAATGCGGTGGCTCGGGCTTGTTCCACGGGCCATCCGAAAAATCGATCAGAACCGTCATCAGGCTTTCGGTGTGGATGATTTTCCGCCCGAGTCCATCCCGGACTTTTTCATAGGGTATTTCGTCAAATTTCAATACCGGCATCTTTGCAAATTTATTTGATGAATCCGTGTTCAGAAACATATACACCGGGGTATCCCGGAACCTGGCCCCGGCAGTGCCTTATTCTTCGTTCGATGGTTTGCCGATGGTCGCAAGAATGCCCCCGTCAACATACAGGACGTGGCCATTGACAAAATCGGAAGCCTTCGAAGCCAGGAAAATGGCGGCCCCCTGAAGTTCTTCCGGCTGTCCCCAGCGTCCGGCCGGCGTCCGGTGAATAATGAATTCATTAAACGGGTGCCCCCCGACCCGGATCGGCGCGGTCTGCTCCGTGGCATAGTATCCGGGCCCGATTCCGTTAACCTGGATATTATGTTTCGCCAGCTCGGTGGCAAGATTACGTGTCAGCATCTTCAATCCACCTTTCGCCGCGGCATATCCGCTGACCGTATTGCGTCCGAGCTCACTCATCATGGAGCACATATTGATGATCTTGCCCCCTTTCCCACGATCCACCATTTTTTCCGCTACATACCTGGACATGATGAAAGGTCCGTTCAGGTCCACGTCAATAACATCGGTAAAATCCTTTGCCTTCATCTCGAGAAATGGGATGCGCTTGATGATCCCGGCGTTGTTTACCAGGATGTCGATGGGAGCGACTTCTGCCTCTATTTTCGTAATAAATTCCTTAACTGCATTCTCATTGGTCACATCAAAATTATAGGCCGCGACCTCAATGCCGTCCCGGGCATATTCCTGCACCGCTTTCTCAAGCTTTTCCGTGAAAATATCGTTGATTACTATCCGGGCGCCTGCGCCGGCCAGTCCTCTTGCAATGGCCATCCCGAGCCCATGTGTTGCGCCCGTGACCAGGGCGGTTTTGCCTGTTAAATTAAACAGCTCCTGTATCATGATCTCATGTTTTAAAATAATTAATCTTTATCTGTTAGCCCAAGGCAGCCTTATTTCAATCCGGTGGGCTGCACAACATCCATGTCGCCGTAATCCAGGTTCTCTCCTGCCAT
>CAZVLG010000301.1:0-6640 GCA_964627835.1 uncultured Bacteroides sp. | reverse complement strand
TGGCTGAAGATCATATCCAGGTCCCATTTCCAGTCCTCCAGCTTTGGCAGTACAATATCCATGTAGTAACGGGCCGGGCAGCGGCCGGTCTTGTAGGTCAGGTTCAGGTTGTAGGCATCGACCGGACTGAAGGAGAAATCGTGGGAGGTATGGACGCCTACAGTCGAGATAATGCCGCCCGGGCGCACCAGTTTAATAGCAAGGTCCTGTGCCCCTGGACTTCCCACGGCTTCCATGACTGCTTCCGCACCTATGCCATGGGTTTTTTCCATCACATACAGCACCGGATTTTCATTCAGGTGCCAGGCAACGGCTCCAAGCTGGTTTGCAATCTCCAGCCTGTCGTAAACCGAATCGATGGCAACAATATGCTGGGCACCCTGTTCAAAGGCACTCATGATGGTCAGCAGTCCCACCGGACCGCAGCCGATGACGACATACAGTCCCCCGGGCCTGATCCCCGCATTGTCCGCGCAGAAATAACCGGTCGAAAGGATGTCCCCGGCCAGCAGGGCAAATCTCGGATCCAGGGATTCCGGGATTTGAACAAGGGTGCTGTCGGCATAGGGGACCCGGACATATTCGGCCTGTGCGCCTTCCAGGCCTATACCGCCCTCCACCCATCCGAACAACTGACCGTTCACGCAGCGGGCCGTGAGCCCGATATCGCAGAAATAACATTGTCCGCAATTGGTGGAGAACGGGCTGGCAACCTGGTCCCCTTTCCTGAATTGCTTCACAGCTTTCCCGGCCTCGACAATTTTGCCTATGAACTCATGCCCCATGACCGTTCCCTTATCCAGCCCGCTTTCCCTGCCATGGTATATGTGCAGATCCGAACCGCAGACAGCGGTCTGGTCCACCTTTACAATGACATCGGCAGGATCCATTATAACGGGGTCGGGGACCGTTTCGTACCGGATGTTTTTTATGCCCTGGAAGGTGAGCGCTTTCATATGATTAAAGATACGAAATCCGTGAAAACTCGTTCATGACAGGAATGATAGCCGCTGGCGGCGGATTCTTGGTATACACATTTTCACATATGCTTAGATTTTCATATTATTGCATATCAAAGCTGGCAGTAATGAAAATCATGAAAACCAGATAACAGATGGATAAATATGCACTTATAACAGGCGCCAACCGGGGCATTGGGCTTGAAACCGGGAAACAGCTATTAGCAAAAGGGTGGACGGTAATATTTACATCCCGTAACATGCATACAGGCAGGCCCATTGTCAATGAAATCCGGCAGGAGTTCAAGACTGCATGGTTCCACCAGCTCGAGGTAACCTATGAAGACAGCATCCGGGACATGGTACAGTACGTTATGGATGAACATGGGAAGCTGGATGTCCTGATCAATAATGCAGGTGTCTATCTGGATGAAAACCGTTCCACCCTTGATGTGGATATCGAGGATGTAAGAACGACCATGGAGACCAATGTCTATGGACCGCTGCTGGTAACCAGGGCCCTTTTGCCTGCCCTGAAAAAAGGCGAAGATGCCAGGGTCATCAATGTTTCAAGTCAAATGGGGCAGCTATCCGGAATGGGGAGCGGTTCCCCTGCCTACCGGATCTCCAAGACCGCCCTGAATGCCCTTACGGTGATCATGTCGAAGGAACTGGCCGCTGAGGGCATTAAGGTAAACACCATCCATCCAGGATGGGTCCGCACGAATATGGGAGGACCCAGTGCCTCCAAATCGCTTGAAGAAGGGGCCGATACTGCCGTCTGGCTGGCCACCGAGCCCAAGATTCCCACCGGGAAATTCATCAGCGATCGCAAGATAATCGACTGGTAGGCAGGAATTAAATCCTCCGATCCCGTACCTTGCCTTTTTCCTTACCGGATCCATAGATCCAGGGTGCCTTATTGGTTTAGATGTTCACCGCCTGGCCGGATTTAAGTGATTCCTCAACGGACCGGTTAAGCATGATGGATGCCAGTCCATCAATGATATTTACGCGCGGTTCGGAACGATCCCTTACGGCGGTTAAAAAATCCTCCATGTTGAGCCTGATTGCTTTTCCCAGTACGGCCGGATCCGGGGCATGGCGGGGTTCGACTTCATTGTTGAGGGCCAGCAAACCCGTATGGTCGGCGAGAGCGGAGAAATCTTCACCCGTGAATTTCATAGTCCAGCCGATCTGTTCCCTGTCAAAGCGTATGATCAGGGTGAAATCCTCGTACCGTACATGAATCCGGCTTAATTCCCCGCTGGCATCTGCTTCTGCCTGAAGGGAGACGGGATACAAACCGGTAATATACGATGCAATATTTTGCAATGGCTGGGCGGTTCCGGCCGGGCCGGCGATCTGGAAATCCTTCACCAGGTTAACCGGATGACAATTAACCTGAATACGCTCTAGTGATACATCCTCAAGGGCAACGATTTCCTTCAGTGTCTGGATGGACGGATAGAAAGCAAGCGGATTCAGCAGTCCCACGATCCTTCCATATTCCTCCCTGAACTCAGATATATTTGCATAGTCGCCAAGACTGCCGCCCAGGGGGTAGGTTGTCAGGATATCCTTGTCTTGCTCAAGAAGCATGATGATGTAGGAAGATTTTGTTGCGGAATCCGAATCCAGGAATACAATGCCGGATCCATCCAGAAGTGCTGACTCAAACGAACTGAATACAAAACGACTTTTCCGGATCCGTTTAAAATGATCATTATATCGGTCAAAACCATCCCTGCTTCCTATGTAATCTATTTCTGACAGCTTGTCTCCCCGGCCGATTAGACCACAGGAAGCCAGCATGGCAGGTGGAACGGATACCATACCCGCCAGCACCAGGGAGGATCTTATGAACCTGCGCCGCGAGGGGGTCATAGGCAGTAAAATATGCTTGAATTTCCCTAAAAGTACGGATTTTAAACCTGCTTGTTACATTTCTGTCAATCTTCTGTACATAGATGTTAGATTTCCCCCTTTTGCGGGGGATACTTTTGTATTAGCAAGTTTGAAAAACACGAAATCAACAAAATCAAATAATAAATAAATGGAGGACCAAATCATGAAAACTACAAAGAGATCCAACAGAAGCCTTCCCTCACCGGTTAAGTTTTCGATCTACCTGATCGCCTTTGCAGTCGTATGTTTCATCAACTGGACTGCACTGAAGGCAAGCGATCCTGAGCCCGTTGAAGTTAAATCACTCGAGTCCCGCCTCGCTGCTGCCCTGGTTCCGGCGGCTGATCCCGAACCCAGGCTCGAAGACTGGATGTTGAATTTCAGGGGGTTAGGTTTGATTTTGCCGGGCTTCCTGTTTGCAATTTGACAGAAAAACGGGAATGGATAATACAAAGGGGATCAATAACTTTTTCATGGATTGATGAATCCATGGTTTCAGCCCGCAAATATATTGAAATATTGTTCACAGAATGGATTTAATTGATAGAGATTGATGTGTTGTCAGACCGGGGATACAATGGCTAATCCTTCCGGACCTGGTAGAATACACCTCTTTCCCTCAGATAGTCGACTATGGCACTGAAGTTCCCGGCCTCCTGTCCCACATATTCGGGCGGGGACACTCCCATGCGGCTAAATTTACCGCTCAATAGCAGGCTGGCAACTGCCGTGCAGGTGTAGCCGGTAGTACGGGCCATGGAAATGGTATCGGTTTCCAGATCGTATTCATCGTACAGATCATAGGTATACTCCACCTTTTCCCCTTTTTCCTCTCCCCGTATGATGATTTTCATTACGGTAAGGTCGCCTTCCCCTTCCTGGAGTTTCCATTTCGGGAATAG
The DNA here is from genome assembly GCA_964627835.1 of uncultured Bacteroides sp. Lineage (GTDB taxonomy): Bacteria > Bacteroidota > Bacteroidia > Bacteroidales > SM23-62 > SM23-62. The sequence continues at coordinate 2,871 of CAZVLG010000301.1, read as the reverse complement.
GAGCCTGGACGTGAAATCGATGGGACGGATCTTATTCTGGCCCACCTTGATCTCATCGTAAGAGAAAAATCCTGCTTCGCGCAGCACCTTGATGTATTCGGTCGTCCCCGGGTAGCGAAGGGTTTTTTCGATCATGTTTGGTATATCCATGGTGCTAAGCAGGGATCGCAGCCCGTCCGAGTTCCATGCCTCAAGGGTTCCGATGGCCGGGAACTCCATAAGCTCAAGGTCGGATAGGGCTTCGCGGGTAACCAGGTGGCCGTTCTCCATGTAACGGGCCGGGCGGGTATATTCCTCGATCACGTCGATGGGGGAGAAGACCGCCCGGTATCCCCAGGGCCATTCCCGTGTCAGGGGCAAGCCCCCCACATAACATCGGAAACTATCCACCTTCATTTCCCGGCTGTGGTACCCCAGGATCAGGTTCCCCATTCCGGGTGCGACGCCGCAATCCACGACCGCGGTTACCTTTTGTTTTTCCGCAAGTTCATTGAGCTTGAGATAGTCTTCGGGCATGAAAGATATGTCGACCATGTTCCTGCCAGCCATTATGACATCACGCAGGGCGTTGTATCCCATAAAACCAGGCAATGCACCGATCACCAGGTCAGCGTCCGCCACCTGTTCCCCGATCTCTCCCGGAACGCTGAGATCTGCCTGCCGGGTGTTTACCCCGTGGTCTTTCAAACGTGGGAAGGCATCCGTGTTCAGATCGATCGCGGTGATTTCATGCTGCCCTGCCAGGTCAATGGCGATGGCGCTGCCTACAAGTCCCGTTCCCAGTACTGTTACCTTGCTCATTATACATTTTTTTCGGGTGGAATATTCCAATGAAATATGTATTCCCGTCCCATTTAATTTCCTTTCCCAAAACTATTAATTTCATTTCACTCTGGCAATCGGAAATTTTCATATCCAATAAGTGTATTTTAAACTTTTTTCCCCATCTTTCGATATCTAAAATCATTAACTAATTACACCAAATCATGGAAGGTTTTCATTGGCTTGACTGGGCCGTTCTCGGGGTGTTTGTCCTGGGACTGGTCGCTATCATCGTCTGGGTGAGCCGGATGAAGGAGGATACCTCCTCTGATTATTTCCTGGCGGGAAGGGATGCCGGCTGGATCGCCATCGGGGCATCGATATTCGCCTCTAACATCGGCTCGGAACATCTCGTGGGACTGGCAGGAGCCGGGGCATCCAGCGGGATGGCCATGGCACACTGGGAAATGCATGGATGGTTGATCCTGGTGCTGGGCTGGCTGTTCGTACCTTTTTATGCCCGAAGCGGGGTGTTCACCATGCCGGAGTTCCTGGAACGGAGGTATAATTCGGCTTCCCGTTCCCTGCTGTCAATTATTTCACTGGTGTCCTACGTGCTGACAAAAGTAGCCGTAACGGTTTATGCCGGCGGTGTGGTCTTCAAGGAAGTGTTCGGCATAGAATCCCTCTGGGGGATCGATTTTTTCTGGATCGGTGCCATCGGACTGGTTGTGATCACAGGGATCTATACCACGATCGGCGGGATGAAATCCGTCTTGTATACTTCGGTCCTGCAGACTCCGGTATTACTGATAGGGTCCATCACCATTGTTATTGTGGGACTGATCAAAGTAGGAGGCTGGGGTGAACTCCAGGCGATATGCGGTACGAATCTGACCGAGCACGGGGATTCCATGATGAGCCTGGTGCGGTCACCCAAGGATGCAGAATTCCCGTGGACCGGTGTATTTCTTGGCTCCGCCATTATAGGGTTCTGGTACTGGTGCACGGACCAGTTCATCGTCCAGCGTGTGCTGTCCGGGCGGAACGAGACCCAGTCAAGGCGGGGCGCCATCTTCGGGGCCTACCTGAAACTCACGCCCGTCTTTATTTTCCTGGTGCCCGGTTTAATTGCCTTTGCCCTGAACCAAAAGGGCATGATCGACCTGACCAATTCTGATTCGGCCTTCCCTCTGCTTGTCCGGGAGCTTCTGCCCATCGGATTGAAAGGCATTGTTGTAGGTGGATTGCTGGCCGCACTTATGAGTTCACTCGCTGCCCTATTCAACTCTTCTGCCGCCCTGTTTACGGTTGATTTTTATAAAAAATTCAAACCCGATGCTTCGGAGAAACATCTGGTCTTTGTGGGAAGGATTGCCACGGCTGTTATCGTGATATTGGGTATCGCCTGGATACCTGTTATGAAGGGGATCGGAAAGGTCCTGTACGAGTACCTGCAGGACGTTCAGTCACTCCTTGCCCCGGGCATTGCCTCGGTATTCCTTCTCGGGGTGTTCTGGAAGAGGGCGACCCCTGCTGCGGGACTCGCGGGACTGGCCACGGGTTTTGCTCTTGGAATGACCCGGCTGGCATTCAATGTTTTTGGAGGCACCGTTCAGGAAGGCACCTGGTACCATGCCATCTGGGTAGCACCCAACTGGCTGCATTATGAGATCTACCTTTTCGGCCTCTGCCTGCTGGTGATCCTAGTGGTCAGCTATTTCACAAAACCTGCGAGCGAGGAGAAACTCGTGGGACTGACCTATTTCTCCGCCACGGCCGAACACCGCGCCGCAACAAAGTCAAGCTATTCCAAGTGGGATGTAATCAACTCACTTATCATCATCGGGATCATCGTGGCGTTCTATCTGAAATTCTGGAGATGATTCCTGAATAATTACGATTTGGAAACCGGGCAGTTTGTAATTGTCCTGTTTTTTTTAGTTCGCCCGGCATGGGCGTTATCTTTAGGGTGAAAGTCCCGAACGCACTTTGACAGTGGGAAGCGTTAGCTTAAGGCAAGGGTGTCCATCGTGAGGTGGAATCCGAAGGAAGCCGGCGGCAAAGTCCCGGCCTGACGAACAGAAACTGCATATAAGGCCTATGGGG
>CAZVLG010000300.1:0-6471 GCA_964627835.1 uncultured Bacteroides sp. | reverse complement strand
CGCTCGATCTCGGGGGACTCCGGTTCATCGACGGGATCGATTATGAATTTCCCGCCGAAACGGCGCTGGGACCGAAGGAATTCGTGGTCATAGCAGCGGACAACCAATATTTTTACAACCGTTACGGCTTCTATCCCTTTGCCAGGTTCTCCGGGCAGCTCAACAACAGGGGGGAATTGATCGTGCTGGCAAGCGCCGCAGGTGACACGCTCAGCGCAATCTATTACAACATCAGCAGCTCCTGGCCCCAACTGCCGGACGGCTATGGTTATACCCTGGTTCCCAAGGCGATAGACCCGGTGGATGATCAGACGCATTCGTCTTACTGGCGGGCATCCTACCACATAGGGGGCTCACCCGGCACGGACGATACGGAAATTGTCCAGGATGTTGAGGATATCCTCCCGGTTCCTGAATTCGAATTAAGCCGGAACTATCCGAACCCGTTCACGGACAGGACCTATATCTTTTATAAGCTGCCCGCGGATGCCTTCGTGCAACTGAGCGTTGTCAATATGCTCGGACAGGAAGTGCATACACTGGTAAACCGGCAGCAGCCTGCCGGATCCTATACCGTCGAATGGGATGGCAGCGACCGGAACCACCAGAAACTTGATGGCGGATTTTACATTTATCGTATCGTAATTACCACTCCGGGGCAGCGGAGCCAGTCAACAGGTAAAATGTTATTGGTGCGCTGATAACATGCTGATTTATAAATAAATAATCTATCTTTTGCCATACCGGATCATTTGGGGACAAACGATCTATAAAATGCAATCGGTTGCGAAAATTCATTCCGAATAAGTGAATATCCTTTCAATTCATTGCATATTTGACAAAATAATTATATCTTGACGTTCATTCTATTTACACAAACCTTATTATGCCTATGAAACAGTATTGACTCCGGTAATAATTTACCACCTACCCAACGAAATTCTTAAACACTGAAATTCTATTAACTGATTAATTAATTCAAACTATTTTTCTAACCAAATTCTAAAAACCATTAAGCATTATGAAGAAAAAACTTTACTTGTTCTCAATGCTGATGATGATGCTTCTTGCATTGTTCCAGCTAAATGCCCAGCAATGGGTCGTTTATGATGGCAGTGGAAGCCCAGATGTCGTCTATGAAGCCAATGGCGCATTGACCGACATTACCGATGCCAACATCGACGATCCCATGATTGCCGGCAATAAATTGTACCAGTTTCAGGTAGCGGATGGTAAGCAGTTCAACTGGAGGGCCCCCCTGGATGCCTCCATTGATTCGTTTACCTTTGTTGCCAGGGTCAAAGCTTACCTGCCTGCCGCCTACCATGTCGTCAATTTCAATATCCGCAAGGTGGATTTCCGGACCGATGTCCGGATTGAAGATGATAAGATCAAACCATCCGGTGGAAAGGTGGGTGACAGCTACGACCTGGATATGACCAAATGGCATGTCATCCGCGGCACATTCACAGACACCGTCCTTAAGGTATATGTGGATGAGAATGCTGTACCGGTACTCATTGACACCATCACCAGCACGACCGGAGACAAGTATTTCCGCTGGGGTGATGCCAGCGGCGGTGATAATTACGGCGGACTGGTGGACTGGGTGATCTTCGACTCCACGGGCGTATATGCACCCGGTGAAGGCGATGCCATCCCGGACAGCCTTTCGGTGAACCATGCAGCCGATGTGATGCTCATTACGGATGATCTCCTGGAACAGGAGTTGATGGACTGGCTGGAGATGCAGGGGTTCAATGTCACCATGTTCTGGCCCGGTAATGATTATATCGACAATGCCGGACCGGATACCATCGATATGATCAACGCATCCGACCTGGTGATAATCGGCCGAAGCGGAGGCAGCACCAACTTCCAGGACAGCGTTGAAGTCGACGCCTGGAATGCAATTACAGCTCCGGTATTGAACATCTGTCCCTGGAAATCCAGGAACAGCCGGCTGAAGCTGTTTAACAGCGGAAGTGCACACCAGAAGAACAGCGATCCGCCCCTGATGATCCGCTGGGCCCATGTCGAAGCTGCCGACCAGGCGGACCCGGTGTTTACCGGTGTAACCTTTACGGGAGACTCAATGCCATGGTCATGGCCGGCCAACGACTTCATTTCCGTAGACAGTCTTGAAGAGATCAGTGGTGATGTGCTGGCAGTTCATACACTGGACGGTTCTTACCCGGTGATGGTAAGGTTTACGAAGGACGTTCCGTATTATCCTACGACCTGGTCGACACCTGCTTCCGACGTGACGTACATGGGAATGGGTAACGATGCCGCCGGACCGGCACATTTCTTCCCGCTCCACAAGGAAGCCAGGAAGGTCTTCCTGAATGAAGCGCTGAGGCTTACCGGGCAGGATCCGCAGACACCGGTCTGGACCACTTCGGATGTCACCATTGCCTTTGTCACGAACCCCGAGTCGGACGATTCTTACCGCGAGCAGCAGAACATGACTTTCCTGGATAATCACGGATTCGATGTCAGGACATTCTGGCCACTGAATGGCAACATCGGGGAAGCTCCGCCGGATACGCTGGCTTGGCTCAATTCAGTCGACCTGGTGATCTTCGGCCGCAGCGGACCAAGTTCCTCATTCCAGGACAGCATCGAGTATGCAAGGTGGAATGCCATAACGGCTCCCGCTATGCTACTTTGTCCGTGGAAAGCCAGGAGCAGCCGTCTGCGTTATTTCCATAGCACGACAGCACACCACAGGGATACCGGTTCGGATCCGGCCTATGCCACGATCGAGAAGCCGGACGACCCGATCTTCGACGACGTAACCCTGGTCGGTGATTCCATGGCCTGGTGCATCCCGCCGCACGACTGGATCTGGGTTGACAGCCTCGAGGAGGTCAACGGCGAGATCGTCGCGAGCTTCGAAGACAAGTACCTGCTACTCGTCAGGTTTGCCAAGGATTCAATGCCATATGCTACGGCTGCAACCAAGTTTGGTGGCGACCGGACCTACTTCGGCTTTGGTAACGACAACCTCACGCTCGATGGCGCAAAGTTCTCGAACTTCTGGCCGCTGACAAGGGAAGCCAAGAAGGTTTACCTGGCTGAGATATGCCGCATGGTTGGCGTGGATGATGTACCTGAGGCCAAGTTCACGGCGGACGACTACAGGATTACCTTTGTTGCCCCCTACGAAGGCGAAAACGACTATGTCGGTGACAACGACCGGGAGATCTTCCACAAGAGGTTCCTCAGGAAGAACGGTTTCCGGGTTGAAGATTTCTGGCCCAATGGAGGCAACATAGGAGATGCTCCTCAGGATACACTGGATCTGCTGAATGCAGCCGACCTGGTGATCTATGGCCGCAGCGGACCCAGCTCTTCCTTCCAGGACAGCATCGAGTATGCAAGGTGGAACGCCGTTACCGCGCCGGTAATGTGTGTCTGCCCGTGGAAAGCCAGGAGCAGCCGCCTGAAGCTGTTTAACAGCACGACAGCACACCATATTGAATCACCGGAAGAGCTTACCGCTCATGTCGACCTGCCGGATGACCCGGTATTCGACAACGTTACGCTGGCTACCGGGGACTCACTGGTATGGTTCGCTCCCGATCCTCACGATGCCATCTGGGTTGACAGCCTGCCGGGTATCAACGGAGAGGTTGTTGCCACCTATGACAGCAATTATGCACTCATGGTTCGGTTTACCAAGGATGTCGAGTACTATGACGGTTCAGTGACCATGCCTGCTTCCGACAGGACCTACATGGGATTCGGACACGACGGAAGGACCGTTGGCGGACGCCAGCTCTCGCATTTCTTCCCGTTCACCGATGCCGCACAACAGGTTTACTTCAACGAGTTATGCCGCATGTTGGGTGCCGAAACGCGCACCGTGGTGACCGTGGATAACAATGCATCGCTGGATGACATTACCTATGATGTCGGTACATTGACCCCGTCGTTCGACGATGAGGTTTATGAATACACCCTCGAGCTCGTGGATACCAGCATCGTCGATCTTGGTGCGGTACTGGATGACGACGAATTCGGCTACCTGCTGAACGACGATGAATACGAACTGCTGCCGGAAGACTACGGTCAGGATGAAGGTATGACCGTCAACCTCATTGCCATTGCCGAGAACGGTTATCACCGGGCTTACAGCGTGCTGATCTGGAGGGGCAACGTTTCCACCAAGGAGGTTGAGGCTGTTCGTGGCATCAGCGTATACCCGAATCCCGCATACGATGTGTTGAACATTGTTACCGAGACCGCTTCCGGTAAGGTCAAGATTTACGACGCAGTCGGAAAGCTTGTCCTGGATCGGACCTTCAGCAACAACAACAACCTGCAACTGAATATCAGCAACCTGAGAACAGGATTCTACATGATCCAGGTTGACGATGGACAGAGCATCGTTGTGGGTAAGTTCCTCAAGCAATAATCCAATAAGGATCTTATATTGGAAGGCCGCCCTGTTGCAGGGCGGCTTTCTTTTTGTGCGCCCGGTAACAATCCTGAAGCAAACGCCTTACTGATGCATGTTGTTTCATGATCGTCATGGATAAGGATGTGCGATAGGAGACAGGCTGAGGATCCGTCCGGGCTACCGGACGATCATCCTGGTGAAAACGGGTTATTTGTTAAAAGGATATTTAGAATATATCCGATGCAGGTGCTTCAATCAATAATTTGCCGCTGTAAATGATATTCTTAATGTGCAGATAATAGACACAGAGTCCCCTTTCAGCGCCTTCCAGGGCTACATGGTGTTCCCCCGCTGATAATTTTTTCCAGCATTTGTCCAGGAGAAGGGAACCTTTCAGGTCGAAAAGCCGAAGTTGCGTGGGACCCGCAATGGATTCAGCTAAGCGGAAACTAATGTGGCCGCTGACCGGATTCTGAAATACGGGTGCCTGACCGCCGCCGGAAACCTGATCAACAGCGGTGGCAAGGCTTGCATCAACGGTATAGGTGTTTATCGTACCGTCCACAGCGGTAAGTGTTATGGAATAGGTTCCCGGGAAGGATGCCGGTTTATTGACCTCGATTTTTGTATCCGGGGCCTGCTTGAAGGCATCCACAGGTGCATATTTGGAGGTGCCCTGGGGCAGGGTGATATCGTAATCAAATATTTCCGGTTCAAAGCCGGGAACCGGTATGCCTGCAATGCTTATGCTGTCAAGGAAAGCATTGCCGGCGGCTCCTTCCGTGGAAAGGTAAATACTGTAAGTCCGGTGGCTGGCCTGGTCGTTGGCCAGGATCCTTACGCTGGCAAAACCCGGGAGGGCATCCGGGCTTTCGATCTCCACGACCGAAAGGGGACTGACAGCCATTGCCTCGATGAGGGGCACTTCGGCCGTCCCTTCGGGAAGTTCGGCGATATATTCGTAAGTGCCGGGATCCCAGTCCTCCAGGTCTTCCCCGTTCAATTTGAGGCTAGATATATCGGCGTTGAGGTTGATGGAATCCATGAACATACAGGTGTGGTCCCTGAGGATCAGGTAGGTGGAATCCGATTCAACATTCGGGTTCCAGTCCGAGGTGAAATCCGGGCTGGTTTCTTTGGAAAAAATATTTTCCATGGTGTACGCGGCTGCCTGGGCATCGCTTAGCTGGTGGCTCCAGCTTACCCGGTTGCTTATACCGGATCCGGGGCCGGTACATTTGTATTCGGCGTAGAAGCATGTGTTCTCATTTTCGTTCCATGTCATCCAGCCCAGGGGAGAGATGTTTTCGTATTCAATGCAGCGAAAGAATACGGTTTGGGCATATGTCTTCCATGGACGGCCAAGATACACCCCGGTGATACCGGGAGGAGCCGTGAGACGGCAGTTGAAGAAAACATAGCCGAAGCTGTAGTTCTCCTTCGTGGAGGCAGCCGTATTGTAACTTCCCGATCGGACCGCATGGACCTGGCAGCTGTCGAAAATGGTGGTGCTGTGACCGAAGATGTAGTCCACTGCCCCTTCAAAATAGCAGTCCCTGAAGTAATGCCTCCCGTCAGCCCCGGTATAATAGGTGTCCTGAAAGGCAATAAACCGGCAATGGAGGAAAACGGTCCGGTCGCCGTAGGACGAAACGGCCACATTCTGGCCGCTGCCGGTGCCATCCGGTCTTGCATCATTTTCAAAGGTGATGTTCATGGCACGGAAATCCCTGGGCTGGATCTCGATGGTCTGGGTTTCAAAGGTGCCCATGCCGGGTACCTTGTCCGCGTAATCATCGTAAACGATTATGGTGCTGTCCACGTCCTCTCCGATCATGGTCAGGTTGGTTTTGGAGGAAGGGACCAGGATCTTTTCCCTGTAGGTTCCCTTTTTGATAAAAAGTATGGTCCGCTGTGAGCCGTAGTTCGGAACGGCATTGATCCCGGCCTGAACGGTCAGGTGGTCCCCGGAACCGTCTGATGCCACCACGATATCGATCATGCTGCCGAGCTTTTCCCGGAGCGAATCGTCACCGGCTGCTTCCAGGATAGGTCCTGGAAGC
>CAZVLG010000299.1:0-3760 GCA_964627835.1 uncultured Bacteroides sp. | reverse complement strand
GCCTTCTAAAATTTCGGTACCTCCGGAATGTCAGACCGGCGCTACTCAGCTACCGCGGAGTCAGGCGCCTTGTCTGACAATTCTTCCGGTATTAAGCCGAAATTTTGCAGCGGCGTTTTGATGTTGCCGGAAGTCAGGAAGTTTTAAGGGGTCGGGGCAGGAACGGCAGGCAGGGTCAGTCCTGGTTCAGTTCACGACGGTAGATATCCAGGTTTTCCTTGTCCAGGATGCAAAAAATGACCTTTTCGATGCTCCTGGCATTTTGAATCCCTTCCCTCACAGCTGAAATGGCAGTCCGTGCGGCAAGCTTTTTCGGAAAACCGAAAATGCCCGTGCTGATGTTCGGGAAGGCAATGGTCTTAAGTTTTATATTATCTGCGATGCGAATGGGATTTTTATAGGCGCTTGCAAGAAGCTGCTCCTCCCCGTATTGTCCTCCTTTCCATACGGGCCCCACGGCATGTATTACGAATTTACAGGGAAGGTTGTAGGCACTGGTTATCTTGGCCTGTCCGGTCGGGCAACCATTGAGTGTACGGCATTCTTCGAGTAATCCGGGACCCGCAGCCCGGTGTATTGCGCCGTCAACGCCACCGCCACCGAGCAGGGTGGTATTGGCAGCATTAACGATGGCATCCACCTTGAGGGTGGTAATGTCTTTATTGAGGAATTCAATTTTGCTCATCCTGCAGCCTGTCTGATTTTTGCATGGATCTCTTTCTCCAGGTTTGACTGGATCTTGTCCATTATACGGTCAATTTCCTGATCGGTTAGGGTTTTTTCAGGATTTTGAAGGACAAAGCCTATCGCGTAGGATTTTTTTCCCTTTTCAAGCTTTTCACTTTCATAGACATCGAAAAGGCTGACGGACTTCAGTAATTTTTTTTCAGACCTCATGGCAATCTCCCGTATACGGTCAAATTGGATACCGCGATCGATGATCATGGAGAGATCGCGCCGCACCTCCGGGAATTTCGGGATGGGATCCAGTGTGATCTTCACGTCCTTAATGGATTCCATTACATTGCCCCAGGTAAAATCGGCATAATAAACATCGGTGTCCAATTCGAACTTTTTAAGCAGGGCCGGGGATACAATGCCCAGTTCAACCAGTTTCCTGCCCTGGTTCCAGTAAGCCATGCCATCCTCCAATTCCGGGTTTTCGATTTCCCTGGTCTCCAGGCTGGCAGTACGGATACCCAACCGGTCCAGGACATGTTCCACATAGGTTTTCAATTCATAGAAGCTTCCCGGCTGTTCCTTCTCGATCCAGTTGCCCTCGTAACGGTTGCCGGTAATCAGCAGGGCAAGGTGTTCATGTTCCTCGTAAGTATTCAGGATGCCCGGATCGGATTCAAGGGCCAGCCGGTAGCAGTTGCCAAATTCGTAAAGCCTGAGATTGCTCCTTTTCCGGTTGATATTATAAAGGATGGTTTCGAGTCCGCCGTAAAGCAGGTTGGTACGCATCCTGTTCAGGTCTGAACTGAGCGGATTGAAAAGCCGGACCGTGCCGGGATCATCCGTGTAATATGCTTCAGGGGTCAGGGAATTGCACATGATCTCATTGAAGCCGTTGCTGCTGAGGTGATCGGAGACGATCTGGATAAGCTTCTCCTTGTCCGGATTTTCGGTATAGTTGACCCTGGAAGTCATCCGTTCCAGGAATCCCACATTATTGTACCCGTAGATCCTGAGTATTTCCTCGATGACGTCTGCTTCACGCTGGACATCAGCCCGGTAGCGCGGGACGATCACCGAGATCCCGTCGGAATTCCCGGATTCAATTTTAATTTCCAGTGATTCAAGGATCTTCCCGATAACTTTCCGATCGATTTTTTTACCGATAAGCCTGTCAACATGGGCATAGTTCACATCCACCCGGACAGGCTCCAGTTTTACAGGGTACACATCGACGATGCCGGATGAAATGCTGCCACCCGCAATTTCACGGATAAGAACAGCCGCCCGCTTCAGGGCGTGAAGCGTCATGTCCGGGTCGGCCCCCCGCTCGAACCGGAAGCTTGCATCGGTGTTCAGGCCATGCCTTTTTGATGTGCGCCGGATATAGATGGGATCAAAATAGGCGCTTTCCAGGAACAGGTTCCTGGTCTTTTCCGTAACCCCCGAATGGATGCCGCCGAATACACCCCCGATGCACATTCCATCCTGCGCGTCGCAGATCATAAGGTCATCCTTGCTGAGTTTCCTTTCCACTTCATCCAGCGTAACAAATTTGCTGCCTTCCTTCATGGTCCTGACCACGATGGTCTCTCCCTTGATCTTATCGGCATCAAAGGCATGCAGTGGCTGCCCGAGTTCGCACAGGACAAAATTGGTGATGTCCACGACGTTGTTTATGGGACTGAGTCCCACAGAAAGAAGCCTGTTCTTCAGCCATTGAGGGGATTCTCCGACCTTCAGTCCACTGAGTGTTACCCCTGCGTACCGTTTGCATGCTGCCTGGTTCTCGATGCTGACCTTTATTTTCAGATCCTCGTTGTCAATACTGAAACCTTCTGCCGATGGCTTTTTCAGGGTTGCCTTGCCGTTCTGCTTCAGGTAGGCGGCAAGGTCGCGCGCGACCCCGTAATGCGAGGCCCCGTCAATCCGGTTCGGGGTCAGGCCGATCTCATACACCGTATCGGTTGCCAGCTTAAAATATTCCCTGGCGGGTGTGCCTGTTTCAGCATCCTTCCTCAGTACCATGATGCCCTCGTGGGAATCTCCAAGCCCGATCTCGTCCTCCGCACAGATTATCCCTTCGGACAGTTGTCCCCTGATCTTCACCTTCTTCAGAACAAAGCTTTTTTCTCCCTGGAAAAGCGTGGTCCCAAGCGTTGCCACCACCACTTTTTGTCCAGCTCTGACGTTGGGAGCCCCGCAAATAATATCCAGGAGGCGCCCGGTCCCGATATCCACCGTCGTCAGGCTGAGCTTGTCGGCATCGGGATGCTTCCGGCAGGTTTTTACCTCACCGACAAAGCAACCTTCCATGCCTCCCCTGATCGTTTCAAAGGTCTCCATTCCTTCTACTTCCAGCCCGATGTTGGTCAGGATATCACCGAGTTCGGCGGGAGGCAGGTCTGTATCAATGTATTCCTTAAGCCAGTTGTAGGATATCTTCATGGATGCTGCAGGGGTAAATAAGTTCATGCAAAATTAGATAAAAAAAACGTACCCTGCCATTTATTATTATCTTTGTTGGCTGATGCCGCGGGCATGGAATTTCGGTATGAAATTCAGGGGCCGGTGTGAACGATAAAAACCCTTAAATTGAAAGCGAAAGAGGACAGACTGTTCCTGGTAACCAATGATGACGGCATTCGGGCCAGGGGACTCGAAGCAATGATCGAGGTTGTCCGGCCTTTCGGGAAAGTTTTTGTCATTGCCCCGGAAGAAGGACAATCCGGAATGTCTCATGCTATAACGGTCAAGTACCCCATCCGGATCAGGAAGGTCCTTGAAGAAGAGGAACTGATGAAGTATTCCAGCAACGGGACACCTGTGGATTGCGTGAAGCTGGCCCTCAATAAATTGCTCGACCGGAAACCGGATATGATCCTGTCGGGCATAAACCATGGTTCGAATTCCTCTTCCAGCATTATTTACTCGGGAACCATGGCTGCCGCTATCGAGGGCTGCATCAACGGGATCCCATCCATCGGGTTTTCTTTGCTGGACTATTCCCCCGATGCCAACTTCCTGTCCATCCATAAATATGCCGAAAAGATCCTTTCCCGGTCGCTTGATAAAGGGATAC
>CAZVLG010000298.1:0-11075 GCA_964627835.1 uncultured Bacteroides sp. | reverse complement strand
CATTCCACTGGAAAGCGGGTCTGTGGTTGACATTTCCCACGAAAGCCTGATGAGGATATGGGACCGCCTGAAGATTTGGGTCGACGAAGAAGCCCAGGCCGTTCAGATGTACAGTCGCTTGTCCGAAGCCTCGGCCCTGTTCCAGGTTGGGAAAACGGGACTTTGGAGGCCGCCGGACCTTCAGCTCGCGCTTAACTGGAGAAAGAAACAACAACCTACCCTGACCTGGGCGGAACGATATAATCCTGCTTTTGAGCGGGCCATAGTATTCCTTGAAACCAGCGAGAAGGAATTCATCGCCGAAGAACAGAACAAGATTCGCTTGCAGCGACGGCAGCTCAGGAGAACAAGGGTATTTGCCATGGTCCTTGGAACGGCCGCCATAATATCAATTGGACTGATGCTCTGGTCATTCGTTCTGCGCGACCAGGCCTTGAAAGCCCAGAACGAGGCACTTTACCAGCGATCGGTCGCGGACAGCAATGCTACCATCGCCATGCTGGAACAGCAACGAGCCGAGGCCCAGGCGGATACAGCCAGGATTCAGAAGCTGCTGGCGGACTCCAATGCCACGGTCGCACTTACAAACGAACAACTCGCAGCCCGTAATGCCATGGAAGCCCAACGGCAGTCGCAAATCGCCCAGGACAGCGCGGAAGCCGCGACCCGGCAGAGGAACCTTGCCATCCAGCAGCAGATGGAAGCCATACGGCAAAGAGGGCTTGCAGAAGAAGCCAGCGATGAGGCCTACCGAAGACAGGTATTGTCGGTTGCCCAGTCCATGGCCGTGAAATCACTGCAGGTGGATAACGATACAAATCTTAAAGCCCTGCTTGCCTACCAGGCGTATCTTTTTAACCAGAATAACGAGGGACAAACCCACCATACAGACATCTATTCCGGATTGTACGATGCCCTTAAATTTTTGAAAGGGCCTTCCTACAATGTCTACACCGGGCATACCGATGCCGTTCGTTCCCTGGTTTTTACACCGGATAATAAAAGCTTCTACAGTGCTGGCAGCGATGGAAGGATCCTGAAATGGAATATCGAGGGAAAGGATCAAACCTTGGTTGTCGAGAATCCAATGGTTAACCGTGTGATCGATGTGAGTGACGACGGGAAATGGCTTGCCTGCGGTACGGACGGAAGCGGTGTGCAGCTGTTCCGGACAGGATCGCCACAGGCCGAACCCAGGATCCTGAGCAGCAGGGATAACCGAATCCGAACGCTTGATTTCCTTCCTGATAACCGAAGGATGTTCTCTGCCGGGACCGAAGGAGTGATCATGCTTTGGAACCTGGAATCGGGCACAGGCAATGTATTTGCCACAGCCGGTTCAACGATCGACGTTCTTGTGGTTTCCAGGGACGGGCAATATCTGGCAGCGGGGACCAGGGATGGCAAAATCATCATCTATGAAGTCGATGACGCGCAAACCATGTTCGTGTTGCATGACAATGCCGGGAATTCTGTGCTGGCTCTTGACTTTGGGAAGGGAGACCAGCTTCTGGCAAGCGGCGACCTGCAGGGAAACGTCCTGGTCTGGGACTTTATGTCCAGGTCCATGCTTAATAACCTCCGCGGACACAGGGCCAGGATTACCCAGCTGAAATTCAGCCCGGATGGAAACCTGCTTGCGTCTTCCAGTAATGATGGTTCAGTCCGCATGTGGGAATCAGCCAATTTAAATAACCAGCCCATCGTACTTACGGCCAACTCCGGGTTCATTTTCTGCATTGCCTTCAGCCCTGACGGGCAACAAATACTGAGCGGCAGCACGGATGAGGACCGGCTCGTCCTCTCACCCACCAGTACAAAGACCATGGTGGAAGATATATGCAATTCAATCGACCGGAATTTTACCGAGGAAGAGTGGAGCACCTATATCGGGACAGACATACCCTATGAGCAGACATGCCGGGCGAAACCTGCCATCATCGGTGTAAAAAGATCCGGCGATGATAAACCATAAATCAATGACCAGCCTATGAGATACCTGAAGTACCTTATCCTGATCCTCCCCGCACTGTTTGTGCTGGAATTAAATGCACAGCGGGAGGATTGTGCCTTTAAGCTAAGGGAAGCCCAGCAATTGTATGATGCCGGGCGGATCGAAAATGTTCCGGCCATGCTTCAGTCCTGCATCGAGAGGGGATTTACACAGGAGGATAGGCTGACTGCATACAAACTCATCATACTCTGCCAGATCTATGACGATGACCTGGAAAAGGCACACCAGGGAATGCTCTCATTCCTGAAAAGATATCCTGAGTATGAACTTTCGACAACTGACCCCGATGAATTCAGGTTCATCTTCGAGCAATACCGCACAAGACCCATACTTGATGTGGGTGCTTTTGCCGGGGTAAGCAGGAACCATGGGATGATAAGCCAGCCTTATTCCCCTTTCAACCTGAATACGTTTCAACCCAGGTATGCTTCTGACGGTTTCTCCTTCCAGGCAGGTGCCCTGATTAATTTCTATGCAAGCAACAAGATACAGATCAGCCTTGAACCGATGTATGCCCAGGCAAATTTCCAGCTTGAATATGAAACTTCCCCCATCAGCGAAGACCAGTTACTGGATCATTTTGAACGCCAGAGCTTTCTTTACATTCCGCTTTCGGGAACCTATGAATTTACAATTAAGAAATTCAGGCCTTACCTGAGGCTCGGGGTCCAGCTTGGTCTTCTCTTTGACAATAAAACAGCCAGCACCGAGGGGATCTTCACGGGACCGGACGAAGACAATCTTAATAACCGGAACCAGTTGAATTATTGGGCATTAGGGGGTGCCGGGGTGAAGTATAAACTGAACAAGGGGTATTTCTACCTGGACCTGAGGTATAACGTCGGCTTGAAAAAGTACCTTGTTTCTGCTGACCAGCGGTTTACCCAGGAGAACCATAACTGGGTCTACATGTACCAGGATTCGGATTTCCGGCTGAACAGCTTCCTGATAAGCGTAGGCTATGCAAGATCGTTCTATAATCCCAAACGAATACAGTAAGCCATGAGACCGATTAAATATATTCTATTATTTATGGCTCTCGGGTTGGCTGCATGCAATAAGTATGATATCCAGCCGGAACAGGCCGAAGGCTTTATCAAATTTTTCTTCACCGGTGAGCTCACTGAGACAGCCTATGATGTCAAGGAGACGGCTGATGGCGGTTATGTTGCCATCGGGACCACGAGCGATGACGAAGGGGTACGGGACCTGTACCTGGTAAAAACAGATAAGTACGGGAACGAGGAATCCTGGTCCCCGGTCACCATCGGCGGCGCTTACGACGACGTGGGTACCAGCATACAGGTGGTATCGGACGGCTATGTGATCCTGGGCTACTCCAAGCAGACCGACACCAGCGAGTATGATATGTACCTGGTAAAAACCGACCTCCAGGGCAACGTGGTATGGGAGACCTGGACAAATTTTCCAAATGATGACAGGGGAAGCCATCTACTGCTTACTTCAGCCGGGGACTTCCTTGCTGCAGGTTTAAGAAAAAACACATATGGATATATCGATCTGCTTCTTTGGCGATTTGATGCTGGGGGAGTTTCAATTGGAATTCCAAAACCCGTTACCCCAGATGAGGACGTAAATGTACTTAATGCCTATTTAATCGAGATCGAACCTTATTTTGTGGTTTGCAACACGATACAAACTTCCCAGAAGAAGCAGATCGTGATCATACCATTCTTAAAGGAATCCCTTAATTTTCTAGCTGGAAAATTTTGTGCGGAATCAGGTGATCTCGAGGGGAACTGCATCCAGGAGCTGAGCGATGGCAACCTGCTGATCTGTGGCACCGTAACGAATCCCGGCACAGGACTGACCAGCATCTACCTGAACAAGATCACCCCGACATTCGGCACCGTTCCGGGTTGGGAGACAGCTAAAACATTTCCCGGTGAGTCCGGCGTCAGTCTCACGGGCAATGCTGTACGGGTCCTTAACGATAACAGCTATGCCATTCTTGGGACCAGGACGGAAACCGGGAACGACGATATGATCCTGCTGCTTACTGACGGAAACGGAACCGAGGTGTCCCGCCGTATTTTCGGGGACGATGGGTTCCAGCAGGGAATATCGCTGGAGCTTACCGGTTTTGATGGCGGACTCATACTTGTCGGGAACAACGGATCGGAGGATCAATCCATGATCTCACTCGTGAAAACGGATGCTTCCGGGAAGCTTTAAACGACAGCCTTAAGGGAAGCAACCTTAAGCGATAGAAACAGGTCTCATTTATAATATAGTAGACCCAGATTTGAATCCTATTGATAATAATAAATAGCTAGCCATGAATATCCGGAAACGATTCCTGTTTATACTGGCCTTCCTGGGGAGCTTTCTGACCCTCCCTGCCCAGGATGCGGGATTAAGCGAAAGCAGCAGGACCGAAATACAGCTTCTCGGTGGCCAAACCATTGTGGTCACCCTTACCGATGCCCAGTATGTAAGGACGGGGGCCCTTTCCCCCCAGGCCTTTATCCTGAAGGATGCTCCTGCGGGACTCAGTGTTACGGACGTTGATGCTACAAGTCTCACCGAAGCAGATGTTACGCTTGTAACGACCGACTTCGATGTAGACTACCCGTATTTTCACATCACCATCCACGATACTGTCCTGAATGTAACGGACTCCATCGAAACCGATACCTGTTCACTCACGGCCAATGTTGAACGGGCCGTTCTCGTTTCAAGTCCCCTGCCCCTCACCGAACGCAATATCCCCACCACCGGGAATACGGCCTATCTGAATATTTTTTTAAATAACACGGACTTTTTCACCAATAACGGCAACGACCTTCATCTTGACAGCATTACCCTGATCAATTTTCCGGCCGGTGTGCAAAAGGACCACATTGATTTCGGGGCACCTACCAACGACGATAAGGCAAGATTATATATTAAATATACACCGGGCGATTTTGACAGCGATATCCTCAATGCGGGACTAACAATCAATGCAGGGTGCCTGCAGTATTCAACCGATTCCCTGGGCACGGACACCCTTTTGATCAGAGGTTTTGAGGAATCGGTCAGCGTTTCCAGCTCCAGCAACCTCAACGAAAAGGACCTGGATAATGCCTGGATCGAACTTGAACTGAGCAATGACGAGACCACCATAAAAAACAATTCGATTCCAACCTCTGAATTTTATTTGCTTGGCTTTCCGGCAGGGACTACCATCGAAAGCGCCGAAAGCGATATCACAGGAACACGGGTAACTGTTTACCTCGCTTTTGATTTTACGGACTTTGATATCGATGACAGCGACGGAAGGCTCGCCATCAAACCTTCTGCACTTACCTGGAACAAGACAGATTCCCTCTCGACGACTGCAGGCGATATCATAATTACCGCGTATGACGAAGTTATTTCGGCCAGCATATCGCCGGACCTGTCCCTAGAGGAATACAACCTGGATGGCCGTGTCCTTACTGTTAAGATCACGGATGACTGGATCGACAATGTACCCTCCTTTAGCCAGTCCGATCTTCTGCTGGAAGACAACCTTTCCAACCTGTCCATAGATCACATTACTGTAAGTGATTCCTCCGAATTCCTGGTATACCTGTCCCATCCTGTTTATGAAGATTTTGATACCGATGAGGACATCTATTTCTCTATTATAAACAATAAGCTCCATTACTCGGGAAACCTGGATACGGAACCGGAAACGATAACCGCCAAACCGGAAAATCCGAGTGCTTTCATTATGCCCGATGATTCCCTTAAGGAGTATACCCTGGACCAGCGATCCATATCTGTGAAACTTACGGATGACTGGCTTCAGGATGCCGGAACATTCAGTGCATCTGTCCTGACACTTAACGGGGCCCCTTCCGGCCTGGAGATTGAAGGCATCAGCATCTCGGACTCGACCCTGTTCACCGTGAATTTCAAATTCACCTATACCGATTTTGATTCCGATTCGGCACTTTCACTGATCATCCCTTTTAATGAACTTTACCAGCAGGATGGTACAGACCTGGAAAGCAACGATACAACCGTGTATGCCAAGGATGAGCATCCGGTTGCCACCCTCGATCCGGATATCCCGCTTGAGGAGTATTCACTGGGTGGACGCTCCATTGTGGTGAAGCTGTTCGAGGAATGGATTGTGGATACCTCGACCTTCGATACGCTGGACCTCTCTTTCGGGGGAGCGCCTGCGGGACTTCATTTTGACAGCCTTACGATCAAAGACTCCAGTGAGTTTACCATTTATCTTGACCATGAATATGTCGATTTTGATCAGGATTCCAATTTCACCCTGCTGATCAACCATAACGAGCTCTTGCAAACCCCAGGACCGGATGATCTGGAAAGCCAGATTGAACCGATAATCGCAACCATTGAAAATCCAAAGGCCATAATGACGGGAGTCCCGTTTCCCCTGCAGGAATACTACCTGGACGGGAAATCCCTGAACGTCTGGCTGGATGAGGAATGGATCAAGAAAACCGTAACTCTTACGGTGCCGGACCTTACCCTCGTGCATGCGCCCGAGGGACTGGTCATTGAATCGATCACCATATCGGACTCGGCCAATTTCACGGTCCACCTGAAGGATACGTACCACGATTTCGACACGGATTCTCTGCTTCAGCTTTCCATTAACAAGGATAAGCTCCTGCAATCCACAGCCCTGGACCTCGAAAGCGACACGACGCTTATTGTGGCATTTGTCGAGACTCCCACCGCCGAGATCACACCCGACATTCCCCTGAAGGAATACGGCCTCAATGGAAGGACCATATTGCTGGAGATGGATGAGGAATGGATCATAGATACCAGTGATTTCGATGAAACCAATGTTGCCCTGGTGGATGCACCTGCCGGGCTTTCCATCGTTTCGGCCGTTCCCATTGATTCGGCCGATGTAACGATCACCCTGAGCAATGTGATCACGGATTTCGATACGGATTACGAACTGAAAATACGGGTGGATTCCGCGAAGCTTGTACAATCCATCACCATGACCCATCTTGTTTCGGATACCACCCTGGTGGAAGCATACGTGGAGTTCCCAGTGGCCGACATGACCCCGAGCTCCTGGCTCAGGGAGTTTTTCCTGGATACCATGAGCCTTGACATCAAGTTTACCGAGGAGGTATTTTCCGGCACCCCGAACACATCACACTTCGGGCTTTATCATGCACCTCCCGGATTGAGCATCCAGGGACTGACAAATATTGCGGATTCATCCGTCACGGTGTTGCTTGCATTTAACAGGACCGATTTCGATGTTCCCTATACCGATGTGAAAGTATCCATCAGCCATGTGACATTGATACAGACCGAATCCGATTCCCTCAGGACGGCCTCCTTCGAGATCCGTCCCAACATTGAGCCGGTCGTCAGCGCTGTTTCCATCCCCAACGATACCATGATGATCGGGGATGTGGTCGAAGCAAGCATAAGCCTGTCACAATACACCGTCGATTCCGTCTATACCCTTGCCTCCGGGAACATCGGAGGCTATGCCCTGGATTCCCTCGAATGGGTCTCCGACAGCCAGTACAAAGCTTGGTTCACGGTTGCCGAGGGAGGAACGGATTACCTTGCCCCGGCCCCTATCCCGGTCAGCGGGCTTCGCCTGTATGACCTTCCCGATACAGGGGTGGTTCACAACAGCAACATCGTCCAGGACAAGGACCTGCTGGATGCCAACAAACCTGTGGTTAAATCAATATCCATTATCGGGCAGGGGGATAAACAGATCGGTGACGATGTTATCCTGCTGATATCCGCATTCGAGGAGGGACTGGTCCCCGAAGACACCACCGAGGTGAACCTGGTTCCCATGTCTGCCACCAATATGGTCTACGAAGAGATCGGGGGAGGGACCTATACCATTACCTATACAATAAAGCCGGGGGACAAGAATGTATTGCCGGGAGCCCTGGCCTCGAAGATCTACCTGAGGGATTACGCAGGTAACATCAACGACACCTACCCGGCCATCAAATCGAATATCCTGTCCATCGATGCCAGCGTTCCGGTGATCTACAGCACTACCAACATCACCCCGACCGACACGGTGATCATCGGGGGGGAGGTATCCCTTGCCTTGCAGGCAGACGAAGCAGGGTACACTTTGGCAGAGGATTCAGAAGTGAACGGGATTAAGGAAAGCCAATTGATCTTTTCCCCCACGGGCAGCACCTATTATGTCCGATATCCCGTCAAGGAAAACGATCCGGTGGTTGCTGCCGGGAACCTCAAAGCGAAGATCATCCTCAAGGATGCCGCGGGTAACCGGAGCCTGACGGATTCCGTGATTCTGAGCAACGATGTGGCCGTGCTTACCCAGCGACCGACGGCCCTGCTTACCGGGAACGATGAGATCTGCATTTACGATACCGCCACATTGTATATAACCCTTGGTGGTGCGCCACCCTGGAAGCTGAAATACCACGATGCCGTGGAAAGCCATTACATTGAGGATATACCTACAATAAACTATACCCTGCGAATCAATCCCACCCAGACCATGAGCTATGCCATCGATTCCGTTTGGGATGGCACAGGCAATGCAAATATCGGTGTTGGGAATTCACTGGTCATTGTGAATCCACTGCCTAATGTTAGCATACTTAACCTTCTCCTGGTTTATTCTGTAGAGAATCCCGGGATTACGCTGCAGGGGGATCCAACCGGAGGCAAATTCTACGGTCCGGGTGTGATATCGCAGACCAGTTTCTTCAATCCTTCCGAAGCAGGCACAACGGGAGGAGAAGAGGAAATCCCCCCCCATGTGATCCGTTATGAATTTACCGACGCAAAGGGTTGTTTTAACGCCGATTCCCAGGAGGTGCTGGTAGTGAGTTCAGATGTTACATTTAACTGGCCGGATTCAAAGAATTTAAATACTAATAGAGCATGTTATCTTGACGAGACATATACATTGGAAGCAGTAAACATAGATGGTACAACGGGGTCATTCACCATTACCGGAGGTGATATGTCTTACCCTGCCGGATTCATGGTTGATAACGGGGATAATACCGCTACCTTCCATCCTTCCCTCCTTGACTGGTCCTGGGTACCGGGACAAGAGGAGAAGGTGGAATTTAACATCCGTTATGATTACCTGGACAAGGATAGTGTGGCATTATCTGAACCAGCGATCCTTAAAGTTGAATACTTTACCACAGTAGAAATAGTTGGTTTTGAAACGGAAAAAGTTTGCAGCAGTAGGCCGGTTATTCCGCTTACCGGCAACAAAGAGAATGGCACTTTTCTGGGGCCAGGGGTTCTGGATCTTGACAGCTATGGGGGCGAGTTTAATCCAGGCCTTGCCGATACAGGAATGAACTGGATCATCTATTCTTATATTACAGCCGATAATTGCGAGCAGAAGGATTCGGCAGTGATCATCGTGTACGAAACGCCGGACCCGGAATTTTTCTTCCTGGATTCATGCTATACGACTGGGGATTCAATCGGATTCCGAAATACCAGTGATACAGTCGGGATACACGGGCCAGTGAAATGGCAATGGGAATTTGGTGACATTCCCAGCGGGCCACGTAATCTAAAGGAAATTTTAACCATGGAGGACATTTGGCATACCTACCCAGGTCCCGGTCGAAGAACAGTTACCTTAACAGCCACGGACACCATTACAAAATGCTATAGCACCGAGTATATAACAAAGGACCTCGGGAAAACGCCCGACGTGGGAATTTCCTGGAACACGGAATGCTTCACCACGGCCCCGGTACAATTTAAAGGGGTATCCGAGACTTCGGATCCCGACTCGATTTTCAGATGGAGGATTACTGATCTATCGGGATCAGAGATAGCAGTGCAGGAAGACACACTATCGTCTGACCTCGAATACACCTTCGGGGCCTTGGACATTTACAGCCTCGAATTTACGGCCATTACCGAAAACGGGTGTTTTGAAACGGCATACGATACCATTTATCTCAGGCCCTTTATCAAGAACATTACGGACGAGGCACCATACCTGGATGATTTTGAAGGGGATGCCGCCGGATGGTATGCCTTTGCCCTCCCGAGCTCCCCGCAGAAGAGCTGGAAACTCAGCCCGGTCAGTTCCGGGAAATTTCCTTACGACCTTCCGGGAGACGGGAGCAAGGCCTGGTATACAGAGTTGGCAAGGAAGGATACAAGCGAGCAGTCCTGGGTCAGCAGTCCATGCTTCGATTTCAGCAGTATGAGAAGGCCGATGATCAGCCTGGACCGGAAGGTATCCTCTGATCGTGACCGTGACGGAGCAGCCTTGCAGTATACCATTGATGACGGTGAAACCTGGAACAATGTCGGGGCAGTTGACGATGGCAGCCTTAACTGGTACAATACCTTCCGGATACAGAACGGTCCGGGGCAACAGGGAGAAGGATGGACCGGCGGATTTGCCTTCGACATCGAAGACTGGAAACAATCCAGGCACGACCTGGATGAGTTGATCGGAAAGCCCAGGGTCCAGTTCAGGCTCGCTTACGGTTCATCCGGCTCCAGTGTGGTTGAAAACGAAGGATTTGCATTCGATAATATCTGGATCGGCGAGCGCTCAAGGGTTGTGCTTTTCGAGCATTTCACCAATTCGGGCATGGCGGCGAGCATTGCAGCGGACCAGCAGGTAAACGAACTGGTTAGGAACAATCCGCGGGATGTGATCGATGTCCAGTACCATGCCGATGTGGAAGGCTACTCCGATAAGATGAATGAGGACAACTCCGCACCGGCAAGCGCCCGCAGCCTGTTCTATGGCACGAGGCAGGTTCCGTATTTGTTGATTGATGGGGGACTCGGGGGACAAATGGCCTACGATTTCAGCACCACTCTGCTGGATACCCTGGACCTGTATACCCGTGCACTGGTTGATCCCTCATTCGAGATCGGTCTTGTTGTGGAAGAACAGGATGGAAAACTCAATATAACGGTAGACCTGACGGCCCTGGATACCCTTGATAACAGGGAGTATATACTTTACACTGCCATCATCGAGAAGCTGATCGACGATCCCGCCTATGCCGGTGCCGACTCTGCGGCGTTCGAGAATGTAGTCAGGGCCATGGTT